>NZ_CP016033.1:618072-927108 GCF_001663175.1 Erythrobacter neustonensis
ATTACAGCGAAATGCGCTACGAAGGCTACGGCCCGGGCGGCGTGGCGCTGATCGTCGAGGCGCTGACCGACAACCGCAACCGCACCGCAACCAACGTGCGCACCGCTTTCAGCAAGAACGGTGGCAACTTGGGCTCGGAAGGTTCGGTGTCGCACGGCTTCGAACGCCGCGGGCTGATCGAATATTTGGCAAGCGTCGGCGACGAGGAAAAGGTGCTCGAAGCCGCGATCGAAGCGGGCGCGGATGATGTCGAAAGCTCGGAAGACGGCCACACGATCTGGACCGCCGCCGAAGCCCTGCACGGCGTGGCCGGCGAACTGGAGAAGGTGCTTGGCCCGGCGGACAATGTGAAGCTGGCATGGAAGCCCGTGCTGACCGTCGAAGCCGACGAAGCCACCGCCGCCACCTTGATGAAGCTGATCGACACGCTCGAAGACGATGACGATGTCCAGACCGTGTGGGGCAATTACGAAATCTCGGACGAGGTGATGGAGAAGCTGGGCTGAGACGCGGGGAGTGGCTGCTCGCGATCGCGCTTGGCGGCGCATTTTTGCTGGCAGCCGCTTGGCGGATCGGCCTCGCATTCGGGTTGTAGGGTGCTGATCCTCGGCCTGGATCCTTCATTGTCCTCGACCGGGTGGGGTGTGATCCGCAGCGAAGGCGCGCGGATCAGCCACATTGCCAACGGCCAGATCAAGACCGATGCGGGCGCGCCGATGGCCGCGCGGCTTGCCGCGATCCAGTCCGGCATTGCCGCGGTGATCGCCGAACACCGCCCGGCGCGCGCCGCGGCGGAGGAAATCTTCGTCAACAAGAACCCGCAATCGACGCTCAAGCTGGCGCAGGCGCGCGGCTGTGTGCTGGCGGCTTGCGGCGCGGCGGGGATCGCGGTCAACGAACACGCCGCGCGGCTGGTGAAGAAAGCGGTCACCGGCACGGGGGCTGCGGAAAAGCAGCAGGTCGCCGCGATGATCAAGGTGTTGCTCCCCGGCGTCGCGGTGGCCGGGAGCGACGCGGCCGATGCCCTCGCCGTCGCGATTGCCGACGCGCATCTGGCCCCCAAATTCTGATCGGAAAGACAGGCCCATGATCCACCTTTACGGCATTCCCAACTGCGACACGGTGAAGAAAGCGCGCGTGTGGCTCGACAAGGCGGGCAAGGCCTACACCTTCCATGACTACAAGAAGGAAGGCGCCGATCCCGAGCGCGTGACCCGCTGGATCGGGACTGCGGGGCTCGATGCGGTCGTCAACCGCAAGGGGACGACCTACCGCGCGCTGTCCGATGCCGACAAGGCGCTTGCCGCCGACAGTCACACCGCTGCCGCATTGCTGGTTCAGCATCCCAGCATCATCAAGCGCCCCATCGCCGAACACGAAAACGGCATCCTTGTGGGTTTCAGGGAAGACGAATGGTCCGCAGCCTTGCTTTGATTTTTGCAGCCTTGCTCGCAGCGCCTGCCGCAGCGCAGGAAATGGTGGTCATCGCGCACCGCGGCGCGAGCGCCGAGCGGCCCGAGCACACGCTCGCCGCCTATGAACGCGCGATTGATCAGGGCGCGGACTATATCGAGCCCGATCTGGTCGCGACCAAGGACCTGGTGCTGGTGGCGCGGCACGAGAACGAATTGTCGGGCACCACCGATGTCGCCTCCCGCGAGGAATTCGAAGACCGCCGCCGCGACAAGACCATTGACGGGCAGCGCGTGGCAGGCTGGTTCGCCGAGGACTTCACCCTTGCCGAACTGAGGACGCTGCGGGCCAAGGAACGCATTCCGACGCTGCGCCCCGCCAATGCGCGGTTCGACGGGCTTTACGAGGTGCCGACCTTCGCCGACATCGTCAGGCTGGTGCGCGCTAAGGAGGCCGAAAGCGGGCGGCGGATCGGCCTCTATCCCGAGCTGAAGCACCCCACCTTCATGCTCCAGTATGCCGGGATCGACATGGTCGACCTGTTGCTGCGCGACTTGTCGCAGCTCGGCATCACGCCGCAGGACCCGGTCTTCATCCAGAGCTTCGAGATCGCGCCTTTGCAGCGGTTGAAGCAGCGCGGGGGCGGGTTCAGGCTGGTGCAGCTGGTCAAGCCCGAGGACGGCCCGGCGGACGAACCTGCGATCCGCTATGCCGAGATGATCGCGCCTGCCGGCCTTGCCGAGATCGCGAAATATGCCGATGCGGTGGGCGCGCATATCGCGCTGCTCCTGACCCCCGATGGCACGCCGACGACGCTTGTGGCGGATGCCAAGGCGGCGGGATTGGCGGTGCATGCATGGACCGTGCGGCCCGAAAACGAATTTCTGCCTGCCATGCTGCGATCAGGGACGGACCCGAAGGGGCGCGGTTGCGACGGCGCATTGCTGGCGATGCTGCGCGCGGCGGGTGTTTCGGGGGTGTTTGCCGATCATCCGGGCCGCGCCGTGGACGCGGTCAAAGGCGGGAAGGAAAACCTGCTGTGCAGCGTCAGCGGCGCCAGATAGGTTCTGCGCCCTGTTTGACCCCTGCCAGACCCCGGTTCGATGCCTTTCACCGCGGGCCCGAGTGGATGTTTCACGTGAAACATACGCGGCGGGCAAGCGCCCGAATCAGGCGTGCCGCGCGCTAAGAATATAATTGAGCGAAAGATCGTCCGACAGGTGCAGCCCCTTGCCCGGACGCCACGCGATCCCGCGCTGTGCGGTCACGCGCAAACCCGCATCCGCGAGCAGCGCCTCAAGCTCGTCGGGGGTGACGAAATCCTCCCAGTGGTGCGTGCCGCGCGGCACGTATCCGACCATTTCGGCAGCGCCCACCAGCAGCAGCCGCGAGGCCGCGGTGCGGTTGGGGGTGGACAGGATCAGCAGGCCCCCGGGTGCCAGCCGCGCGGCGACATCGCGCAGGAACGCGGCCTTGTCCGAGACATGCTCGATCACCTCGACGCTTGTTACCAGATCGAATTCGCCGATATCCTGCCCGGCGACCTCACCCGCCATGTAGCGGATATCGAGGCCCACACCTTCGGCATGCGCTGCGGCCGCCGCGACATTCTCCGCCGCGGCATCGACCCCGGTCACCGCAGCGCCCAGCCGCGCGAGCGGTTCGCACAAGAGTCCTGCCCCGCAGCCGATATCGAGCGCCGTCTTGCCCGCCAGCGGCCTTGCTGCGCGCGGCGCATCGGGCCAGTGCGCATCGATCGCATCGCGAATGAACGCCATCCGCACCGGGTTCACCTGATGCAGGCTCGCCATCGGGCCCTTGGGGTTCCACCAGTCGCGCGCCAGCTTGCTGAAGAAATCGGCTTCCTCGGGCCGGATAGTTACATTCGATACGTTTGCGTTTCCCATCCTTCCCCCTTAACAGCCGCCGCGAACACTCACCAGCCGGAGCATTGACCGACGTGGCGCGTATCGTGATGAAATTCGGTGGCACTTCGATGGCCGGGACAGAACGCATCCGCCGGGTGGCCAATATCGTGCGCGCGCAGGCCGCGGTCAAACCGGACGGGACACGCGATTCGGTCGCGGTCGTCGTCAGCGCGATGGCGGGCGAGACCGACCGCCTCGTCAATTTCTGCCGCGAGGCGAACCCGCTTTACGATCCGGCCGAATATGACGTCGTGGTTGCCAGCGGCGAACAGGTGACCAGCGGCTTGCTCGCGCTTACCTTGCAAGCTTTGGGCTGCAAGGCGCGCAGCTGGCTCGGCTGGCAATTGCCGATCCACACCGTCGAAGCCCATGCCAAGGCGCGCGTCGAAAGCATCGATGCCGAGGCGCTGATCGCCAGCATGGAAGCGGGCGAGATCGCGGTGATCCCCGGCTTTCAGGGGCTGTCGGCAGAGGGCCGCGTCACCACGCTGGGCCGCGGTGGATCGGACACCTCGGCGGTGGCGGTGGCCGCCGCGATCAAGGCGGATCGCTGCGACATCTACACCGATGTCGACGGCGTCTACACCACCGACCCGCGCATCGTCGCCAAGGCGAAGAAGCAGAAGGCGGTGACCTACGAAGAAATGCTCGAACTCGCCAGCGTTGGGGCCAAGGTGCTCCAGACCCGCTCGGTCGGCCTTGCGATGAAGGAAGGCGTGCGGGTGCAGGTGCTATCGAGCTTCATCGGCGAAGGCGCCCCGCCTGCCGATGATCTGCCCGGGACAATGATCGTCTCGGATGAAGAAATGGACGAATTGGTGGAGAAGGGCCTGATGGAACGCCAGCTTGTAACCGGCATCGCGCATGACAAGAACGAAGCCAAGGTGATCCTCACCCGCGTGCCCGACCGTCCGGGTGCGGTGGCCAACATCTTCGAACCGCTCGCCGCGGCTTCGATCAATGTCGACATGATCATCCAGAACGTCGGCCGCGACAAGGGTGAGACCGACGTGACCTTCACCGTGCCGCAATCCGACCTCGCCCGCGCGCAAGCGCTGCTCGAGGATCGCCGCAGCGAAATCGGCTTCAACCGCATCATCACCGACAGCAAGATCGCCAAGATCAGCGTCGTCGGCGTCGGCATGAAAAGCCACGCCGGAGTTGCCTCCTCGATGTTCCGCGCGCTGTCGGATCGCGGGATCAACATTCAGGCGATCTCGACCAGCGAGATCAAGGTCAGCGTGATGATCGACGAGGACGAAACCGAACTTGCGGTGCGCGTGCTGCACACCGCTTACGGGCTCGACGCGAAGGATTGAGGCCTGCCGCCCGGGTTAGGCCGTGCGCGCGGCTTGCAATCCGGGGGCAACCATGAATATCCTCGGCCCGCTGCGACCGGCGAACCCCGCCCCGCCGCGACCACGCCGGGGAGTCCATCGTGAAGGGTTCATCTGAAGAACAGGACCACTACAGCGTTCTCGGCGTGCGCCCCGAGTGCGATCCGAAGGAATTGGAATTCGCCTACAAGGCGCTCGCCAAGCAATATCATCCCGATCATTCGGAGACGGCCGACCTCGATCGGTTCACGCGGATCACCGCCGCATACCGGATCCTGCGCGACCCCTTGAAGCGTCTCGAATATGACGAGGCGAACCTTCACCTGTCCGCGGCCCCGGGGCAGGCCGGATCCCGGTTCGACGGTTTCGATCAGGCTACCGTGAGCAACGATGCGCTGGTTCACGAAACCATCCTGATGCACCTTTACAACCTGCGCCGCCAAGGCGCGGAGAGGATCGGTGCAGGCGAATGGCAGCTGCTCGATCTGCTCGGGTGCTCGGACAAGAATCTCGCGTTCCACACGTGGTATCTGAAGGAAAAGGGCTTCATCCAGATCGTCGAGGACGGCACCTGGGCGATCACCATCGCCGGTGTCGATCACGCGATCGAGACGATGCGGACGCGGCGGGACACGGTCCGGCTCCTGGCGCGAGCCGAGCGGGCCTATCGCGATCCCCCCGACGAAGCTGCGGGTTCAGACTGATTGACCCGGTCAGCCGGCAGGTCTTGCCTGTTTGCGGGCAATCGCCGCTTTCAGCTTGCGCGCTGCAAACACCGGCACGATCACCGACAAGGCGATTCCGCCAAGGCTGCACAGGCCAAGCCAGATCGCGGCCATCGTGCCGCCCGCCTGATAGATGCCGTAGAACACCGGTGCGGTCAGGATGATCCCGCGCACCTCGTTGGCGACAACCAGCACGGCACCGAACTTCAGCCCGATCTCCAGCAGATATGTCGCAAGCGTGCCCATGCCAGCGACAAGTGGCGATGAAGGATTAAAGTTT
Source organism: Erythrobacter neustonensis (assembly GCF_001663175.1). Lineage (NCBI taxonomy): Bacteria > Pseudomonadati > Pseudomonadota > Alphaproteobacteria > Sphingomonadales > Erythrobacteraceae > Erythrobacter > Erythrobacter neustonensis. The sequence goes on from NZ_CP016033.1 coordinate 623,756, forward strand.
GCCTTACGCGGCTAAAAAACGTCGAAGCGCCCAGATTCTGCGGGGCGCCGAGCCAAAAGCGCTGTCGGCGCGGCGGTAAGCCCGCATTAGCCCGCGCCTCTGGTAACCGATTCGCTAACTGCAAGATGGCCCATTCGGGAAGATAGCCCGATGACATCTTCAAAAACTTGCAGGCTGGTTTTCGGCAGATTTTGACATGCCCATGCGGTGATACGGCATATGGCCCGATGCCGACAGCATTGAATTAGCGTAACATTACACGCCTTTTGTCGAGCGAAAATGCAAGAAAGTTAGTGGTAACTGCCGCGTCGACAAATGTGTCAGAATGGCAAAATTCCTTACCTGAATTAACTTGGTGTTGACTAAGCCATGGATGTCGGGGGACAGGGAGGCTGTCTGACGGCAGCTAACGCCGCAGCGGGGGGTTGCATAACAAACTGAACCGAAAGCGCGTTTCGGCGCCGAGGGAGACGTATGGCTGCAGTCCGCAGTTCGTGTTCTGTTCAATTGCAAAGGTGAATGTCATGAAGGCTTTTCTCAAGAATTTCGTCGCTGACCAGTCGGGCGCTTCGGCTGCCGAATATGCGCTGATCCTCGCGGTCGTCGTGGCCGGTATCGCGCTTGCTGCTGGCAACCTTGGCACCGCCGTGGAAACCAAGATTCAGGCCGCAGCCGACGAAGTGAACTGATGAACCATTGTGCACCCCGCTCCTTCGGGAGCGGGGGCATATTTCTGCTGAGACCCAAGGGGGGGTGTCTTGCAAAGACGTAACATACTGGTTCTGGGCATTGCCGTGTTGTTCGGGCTGGCCGCCGTTTGGCTGGCCAACACCTATTTCGGCGCCGTTGCCGGTCAGGCAGGGGGCGGGAATGGAGTAGCCCAGCAAACCGTCAGAATCCTTGTCGCGAAGCAGGATATCGCCTTTGGCGAAGCGATCACGCCGGAAAGCGCGCAGCTCGTCGACTGGCCCGCTTCGTCGGTCCCGCAAGGCGCCGTGACCGCGCAGGAATCGCAGGCGTTCCTCGCCAAGGCCAATTCGGCCGTGCGCGCACTGGTCACCGGCGAACCCATTCTGCAATCGCGCACTTCGAACCGCGCCATGCTGTCGGCAACCCTGCCCGCCGACCAGCGCGCCGTTTCGATTCCCATCGATTTCGTGAGCGGCGTCTCCGGCTTCGTCAAACCGGGCGATATCGTCGATGTCGTGCTGACGCGTGCGGTCCCCGGATCGAACGCCACGGCCGACGAACAGATGGCCACCCTGCTGCTCCAGAACGTGTCGGTGCTCGCAATCGACACCAGCGCGACGGACAAGCCCGCCGAGGTGGACGAGAGCCGCTCGCGGCGCGGCAAGGTTCCCGAATTTACGGCAGCAACCTTGATGGTCGATCCGCTCGGCGCGCAGAAACTGGCGCTGGCCGCCGAGGTCGGCAAGCTGACGCTGGTGCTGCGCAACGCCAATGATCGCACGCCATCGGTGCTGGCCACGGTGCTGCCGCGTGATCTTGGCAGCGGCATGATCCGGCCGGCCTCTGCCACTGCCGCACTCGCCGCCGCTCCCGCCGCAGCGCCGCGGCCGGTCGCCGCCCGGCGTGCGCCCGCCCCGCGTCGCAGCGCGCCCGAACCCGTGGCCGCTCCGCAAATCTATCGCCCGACCATGGCGGTGCTGCGCGGTACCCAGGAATCTGTCGAAAGTGTGATGTCCAATGGCTATTGACGTGAAGCCCCCACGGCACCGCCGCAACCGGACGTCCCGCCTGGCGCGCTCCGCCTTGCCTCTGGCCATCTGCGCATCAGCCGCGGCAGCCGCACTGGCCGTGCCTGCGCCCTTGCTGGCACAGCAAGGCGCAAACGCTGCATTGCATGGCGGGACGATCGAAGTTCCGGTCAACAAGAGCCAGATCGTCTCCACCGATCAGCAGATCGTCCGGGTGATGGTCGGCAACCCCGAAATCGCCGATATCGTCCCGGTGACCGAACGATCGGTCTATGTGCTGGGCAAGGCGATGGGCACGACCAGCCTGACGTTTTATGGTTATGGCGGGCGCGTCTTGTCGGTGGTGGACATTGCCGTCGGACCCGATGTTCAGGGCCTGCGCGACCAGCTGGTCCGGCTGGTTCCCGGATCGGGGATCGAAGCCAGCATCTCGGGCAGTTCGATCGTGCTGTCGGGAATTTCGAACAACCCCGGCGCAATCAACCGCGCGGTCCAATTGGCGAAGACCTATGCGGGCGAAAATGTCGTCAACCTCGTCTCGCTCGGGGCGAGCCAGCAGGTGATGCTCGAAGTCCGCTTCTCCGAAGTGAAGCGCGATGTCGGCCAGAACATCGGCGTCAGCGGCTTCTACAACGGCTCCAGCGTGTTCGGCGGGCTTGGCAACGGCGCCAGCATCACGCCCGATCCGGTGACCGGCGCCTCGCAGATCGGGATCGGCAGTGTGACCGACACCTTCGGGGTGCTGGGCGCGACCTTCCGGGTGCTGGGCGCGGATATCGAAGCCTATCTCAACGCGCTCGAGCAGAAAGGCTATGCCAAGCGGCTCGCCGAACCGACGCTGGTTGCGCTGTCGGGCGAAAAGGCAAGTTTCCTTGCAGGGGGCGAATTCCCGATCCCGGTGGTCCAGAACGGCGGCGTTCTGGGCGGCGGGAACGGCCCGGGCGGCAGCATCACGGTCGAATTCAAGCCCTTCGGTGTCAGCCTCGGCTTTACCCCGACCGTGCTCAGCGATCGCACGATCAATTTGAAGGTCGAACCCGAAGTCAGCTCGATCGACCGGCAGGCGTCGATCCAGTTGAACGGCATCGTCATCCCCGGTCTGCAGACCCGCCGCGCCAGCACCACGCTGGAACTGCGCGACGGGGAGAGCTTCGCGATTGCCGGCCTGTTGCAGCGCGATTTCGCATCGACCGTGAAACAGGTGCCGCTGCTGGGCAATATCCCGATCATCGGCGCGCTGTTCCGCTCGACCGAGTTCCAGAAGGGCGAAACCGAGCTTCTTATCATCGTCACGCCGCGCCTGGTCCGTCCGATCCGCCCCGATCAGGTGCGCCTGCCGACCGATCGGGTCGCCGATCCCGATCCGGCGACGACCACCATCACGGGCGAGGCCTATGATCCCCTCCCCGCCTATCCCGCAGCCAGCGGCACGGCCGCACCGGAGACGCAATATGAATTCTGATCGCGTTCTTGCGGCCACTGCGGCGGCGACCGCGCTGATGCTTTGCGCGTGTTCGACCAATGCGATTACCGAAAAGCCGGGCGATCTGAAATTCGGCGATGCCAACCGTCAGACCATGATGGCGCAGGTGATCGATCCCGATCCGGTCTACACCGAACCTGCGCTCGGTAACGGCGCTCACGCATCCGATGCGGTCGAACGTTACCGTACCGACAAGGTCAAACAGCCCGACACAATCCGCACCACCGACAGCAAGGTTTCGCAACCTCAGGCAAACTAGACCGACGATTTTTGAAAGACGAGGACATGAGCATCGAAATGGGTGATCGGTTACGCCAGAAGGCAGGCACAGCGCCGACCGGGATCCGCCGCGAGCTGACGGTGATCGCTGCAAGCCGGTTCCTCGATGCGACCGCTTCGGCTGCCGCGACCGGCCTTCTGGCCGATGCGCGCCTGATCCCGCTCGAACTGGCCGAGGACCTTGCGCTCGCGCAGGTCCCGCACAGCGGCGTGGTGGTGGTGCATGTCGATCCGACCGTTCCTGCCAGCATGCGGCGCGTCGAAACGCTGCGCTCGCGCAACCCCGAACTGTCGGTTATCGTCGCGCTGGAGCAGACCGACCTGCGACTGGTGCGCACGCTCATCCGGGGCGGCGTGGTGGACGCGATTTCCCTGCCGTTTGCCGAAGAGGAACTGCTTCAGGCGGTGCTCGCGGTTGCCGAACAGGCCAGTGACGAAACCCGGCTTGCCCCGCTGGTTGCGGTGGTCCGCCCGCTTGGCGGCGGCGGCGCGACGACGCTGGTGACGCATCTGGCCGCCGGCTTTGCCGCGGCCGGCCACAGTTGCTGCCTGATCGATCTCGACCTGCAGCTGGGGCGCGCCAGCGAAGTCATGGGGATGGCACCGCGGCGGACGATCACCGATCTCCTCGAAGCGGGAACCGCGATCGACGCGACGCTGCTCGACGCGGTCATCCAGCGCCATGCCAGCGGTGTCGGCGTAATTTCCGCGCCTTCGGACATCTTCCCGATCGAAGCGGTCAACCGCGATCAGCTGGGCCGGGTGCTTGCTCTGGTGCGCGGTCAGTATGATTTCGTGTTCGTCGATCTGCCCGCAAGCCTCACCAACTGGAGCCTGTCGCTGCTTGCGCAGGCCGATGAAATCCTGCTGCTGACCGAACAGGGCCTGTCGAGCCTTCGCCAAGCCAAGCGCCTGCTCGGCCTGTTCGAGGCGGTCGGGATCGATGATGCGCGGGTATCGGTCGTGGTCAACCGCGTCCAGAACAAGCTGTTCGGCGCGATCAACGTCTCGGATGTCGAACAGGCGCTCGGCAAGAACATCCTCGGCGTGCTCAGGCCTGAAAAGAACGCCATCGCGGTGGCCCAGGATCAAGGCCTGCTGCTGCACGAAACCAGCGGCAAGAGCGGCTATTGCGCCGATGTTGCCGCGCTCGTGCAGAAAGTATGCAATCGTATCGGGACATCGCCGTCATGATGCGCTGGCAGATCGAGCCCAGGTCCTCGCAGCGGGAGGCATTGGACAGCAAGGCCCTGCTGTCGCTCGAACCCGTTTCGGGCAACAATCTGGCCGATCCCAAGACCGCCCAGTTCCTGGCGCTGAAATCGTCGATCCACCGCAAGCTGCTCGACCGCATCAATCTTGCCATGCTCGACAAGCTCTCGCGCGCGCAGATCGAGGCGGAAGTCGGCGAGATCGTGCTCGGGCTGTTGGCGCAGGAGGACGAGGCGCTGAACGCCAAAGAGCGCAACCAGTTGGTCGACGAAGTTCTCGACGAACTTCTGGGCCTCGGACCGCTCGAACCGCTGCTCGCCGATGACACCATCACCGATATTCTGGTGAACGGGTTCAACACGGTGTTCGTCGAACGGCGCGGTCTGCTCGAGCGCGTGCCCACCCGGTTTCAGGATGAGCGGCACTTGCTGCGCATCATCCAGAAAATCGTCAGCGCGGTGGGCCGGCGGGTCGACGAATCCTCGCCATTCGTCGATGCCCGCCTGGCGGACGGATCGCGCGTCAACGCCATCGTCGCCCCGCTGGCGATCGACGGATCGCTGCTATCGGTCCGCAAGTTCTCGCGCAAGCGGATCGGGATCGAACGGCTGGTCGAATTGGGCAGCATGCCTGCCGAAGTCGCCGAGGTACTCAGCGCGATCGTCGCCTCGCGGCGCAATGTCCTGATTTCGGGCGGCACCGGATCGGGCAAGACGACGCTGCTCAATGCGATGTCGGCCTTTATCGACGGGCGCGAACGGATCGTCACGATCGAGGATTCGGCCGAATTGCAGCTTCAGCAGGACCATGTCGCCCGGCTGGAAACGCGGCCCGCGAACCTCGAAGGGCGCGGCGAGGTGTCGCAGCGCGATCTGGTGAAGAATGCGCTGCGCATGCGCCCCGACCGGATCATCATCGGCGAAGTCCGCGCCGGCGAGGCGTTCGATATGCTGCAGGCGATGAACACCGGTCACGACGGATCGATGACCACGGTTCACGCCAACACGCCGCGCGATGCGCTGGCGCGCGTCGAACAGATGATCGGGATGAGCGGGGTCGAGATTTCGGCAACCTCGGCCCGGGCGCAGATCGCATCGGCAATCCACGTGGTTGTCCAGATCGGCCGTCAGGCAGACGGGCGCCGCCGGCTGTTGAGCCTCAGCGAAGTGGTCGGCATGGAAGGCCCGCTGATCACGATGCAGGAAATCTTCCGCTTCAAGGTGACGGGGCGCGGCGAAGGCGGCGAAGTGCTGGGCCAGTTCGAGGCGACCGGCGTCCGGCCCAGATTCCTGCGTGCGGCCGGCGAAGCGGGGATCGAATTGCCGTCCGACTATTTCCGTCCCGGCGCGGCGATGGGTCAGTCCTGATGCTTTCGCCCGAACTCATCCGCATCCTGTCGCTGACGACCGTGTTCCTGTCGGTCGTGCTTGGCGGCTACATCGTGCTCAAGGTGACTGCGAACAGGCAGGCCCACGCCCGCGCGGTCAACAAACGGATTGCGATGATCGCCAGCGGCACCGCGCGCGAGGATGTCTACAATATCCTGCGCCGCAACGACTGGCTCAATGCCGGGCAAAGCGGCGGGTTGCTTGACCGGATGCTGATGGCGGTGCGGCGTCAGGTGATCATCTCGGGTCTCGACATCCGCTTTTCGCGCATGTGCATCGGCATCGCGGTCGCCTTCGTGGTGCTGCTGGCACTCATCATTGCCGCGGCCGTATCGAACGGATTTGCGCTCGGTGCGGGAATTTGGATGATCGCTCTGGTGTCCTCGCTGGCGTTGTCGGTCGGGCTTCCGCTGGCGGTGATCAACGTCTTTGCCGAACGCCGCCGCAAGAAGATCCAGAGCCAGTTTCCGCAGGCGCTGGATGTGTTCGTGCGCTCCTTGCGGGCAGGGCACCCGGTCGCCGGCGCGCTGGAATTGCTGACGCGGGAGATGGAAGATCCGATCGGCTCCGAATTCGGTCTGGTGTCCGACGAGATATCCTACGGCGCCGAACTGCGTCAGGCGATGCACGACATGGCCGAACGCTGGGACGACGAGGATCTGCGCCTGTTCGTCGTCACGCTTTCGATCCAGGCCGATACCGGGGGCAATCTTGCCGAAGTGCTCGACAATCTGGCCAAGGTGATCCGCGAAAGGGCTAGCTTGATGATGAAGGTTCGCGCGCTGTCATCGGAAGGCCGCATGACGGGCCTGATGCTCACGATCCTGCCCCTGTTCTCGCTGGGCTCGATCCTTCTTTCGAGCCCGAAGTTCTACTTCGACGTTGCCGATGATCCGATCTTCTACATCGGCTTCCCGCTGACCTTCGTGTGGTATCTGATCGGCCTCGCGATGATCCGCGTGATGATCAGAGTGAAGGTGTGAGATGGTCGATCTGATATCTCTCAACCCGGTTGTCCGGATCGCCGTGCTGGTGATCCTGTTCGCAGGCTCGACCTTTGCGTTTTCCCGGCTTTTGCAGTTCATCATCGACCGGATGGAACTGCGCCGCCGCGTGCAAAGCATCGGCAGCTCGGGTATCGCGATCCAGACAGGCGGCGGCTCGATCCAGAACCGCGACGAATCCGCATGGGCGCAACTGGCGCATGCGCTTGAAAAGGCGGGGCTCAACCTTGTCGACACCAAGGGCGACAAACTGCGCCAGCGGATGATCGCCGCCGGGTTCCGCGAGCCGTCCGCGCCGAAGATCTTCACCATGGTCCGGCTGGCGCTGGTGATCCTGCTGCCCGGCAGCTACCTGCTGCTTTCCGCCTTTTCGGGCGAGGAGACATCGGTGCTGAAGCTTTATGCCTACAGCACGGGGCTTGCGGCGCTCGGGCTCTACATGCCCAACCTGCTCATCCAGGCGCGGATCGACCGGCGGCAGGAGGCGATCGAACTCGGCTTTCCCGATTGCCTCGATCTGATGCTGGTGTGCGTCGAGGCAGGGCTCGGGCTCGAAGCCGCGATGAACCGCGTGGGGCGCGAAATGATGCGTTCGCACCCGCAGATCGCCGAATTGCTCTCGACCGCGACGTTGCAGATGCGTGCCGGTGCGCCGCGCGACGAAGCGCTGCGCATGATGGGGGTGATGAGCGGGGTCGACAATGTCCGCAGCTTTTCCGCGCTGCTGATCCAGTCGGACAAGATGGGCACCAGCCTCGGCGATTCGCTGCGCATCTATTCGGCCGAGATGCGCGAAAAGCGCAAGATGCGCGCCGAGGAGAAGGCCCACCGGCTGCCCGTGCTGATTTCCATTCCGCTCGTTGTCTTCATGCTGCCCACGATGATCAGCGTGGTGATGCTGCCAGGCATCGTGCGCATCGTCCGAAACTTCCTGTAGAAGGTGTCTGTCCAATGCGGTCTCTTGCCCGAATGCTGACGCTTACGACGGCGATGCTGGCGTTGTCGGCTTGCCAATCCTTCCCCTTGACCAGCTGGATGTTCAAACGTGGGGAACCCCGCGCTGCGCAGATGGTGCCTGACAGCGGCAGCGCGTCGTTGGCCGAGGGCCGCGCGGCATTGCAGGCCGGCCGGGTTGCAGCGGCTATCGGCCCGCTCCGGATGGCACTGATGGATCAGGCCACCCGCGCACCGGCGAGCAATGCGCTCGGGGTCGCCTATGCCCAGCTCGGCCGCGAGGATCTTGCCGAGCAGTTCTTCAAATCCGCGATCGCCGCCGATCCGGCCGACGAACGCTTCGTCGCCAACCTGCTCCGGCTTCAACACGCCGTTCTGGCGCGCAAGGCCAGTTCGGATGCCGCCCGTCTTGCCGTGCAGCAGGGTGCCTCGGGGAGCGACACCCGCGGCTTCGTGACCGAAAATCCAGCCGCCCCCGTCCAACCCGCGCGGCAGGCCGGCAATATCGAACGGCGTTCGCGCGGCGAGGTGTTCCTTGTGACGGCCACCGCCACCACCGCGCCGACCGCGACCGTCGGTTACCTCGCGCGGAAATCAGATGACAAGGCGGTGCCAAGCAACCCCGCCACGCCGGCGGCCAAGCCTACAGCCGCGCCCGCCGCCGCGCAGACGCGGATGATCGACAACCCGCTCGCGGGGGCGACTGCGGGCCCGGCCATGGCGGTCGAGCGGCCCTGATGGATCCTGCGCTCGCCCCGGCACTCGCGGTGGCTGTGCTGGCAGCGCAGTGCGCCGTCGCGGCCTATATGGATTTTCGCCACCGCGTGATCCCCAACCTTTTGTGCCTGTCGGTGATTGTCACCGGCGTCGCGGCAGGCGCGGTGACGCATGATCTTGGATGGGTCGCGATGGGACTTGCCCATGCGCTGATCGCCTTGCTGGTGGGGATGGCGCTGTTTGCCACCTCGGTGATCGGCGGCGGCGATGCGAAGTTCTACGCTGCCGTTGCCGTCTGGGTGCCCCTGAAATCGGCGTTCCTGATGCTGGTTGCGGTCGCGGCACTGGGTGTGGTGCTGCTGCTGATGTGGTTTCCCTTGCGAGCGCGGATCGCGGCGATGGCCCCGACCCCGGCCCGCGCGGCCGATTTCATGAAGCTTCCCTACGGCATGGCGATCGCGGCCGGGGGCTGGCTGACCTATTTCGTTTCGACCGGAAGCTAGGAAACCGATAGCATGACCGATGATCCGAACGTGTCTGCGCAAGCCCCACAGGGCACCTTCGCCAACCGGATAACGCGGCTGATGCGCGAGCAGGGCGGCGCAGCGGCGGCGACCTTTGCGATCATGCTTCCGGTCCTGATCGGGTTTGGCGCGCTCGCGATCGATGCCGGCGTGTGGTCGATCAACAGCCGGCAGGCACAGGGCGCCGCCGATCAGGCAGCCTATTCGGCCGCGATCGCCAGTGCCGCAGGCACCAACGCGGCAACCGAAGCGCGCGCGATTGCGGCCAGCATGGGCTTTGTCGATGGCGCCGATGGCGTAACGGTGACCGTCGACAACCCGCCTTCATCCGGGGTCTATTCCGGCGTCCCGACCTATTGGCAGGTCACGATCCGCCAGCCGCAAAGCCTCGGACTTGCGGCTGTATTCGCCGCCGGCGCGCCGACCGTCGTCGCCCGTGCGGTGGCCGGCACCGGCGGAGGCGGTTCCTGCGTGGTGGGCCTCGACACGGTAGGGCCGGCGATCACCTTTTCCAACAACACGATCTTCAATCAGGCCCAGTGCAACCTCTATTCGGCCTCGGGCATCAGCCTGCTGAACAACGTGCAGGTCACCAGTTCCCTCTATTCGGCAGGCGCGGTGACCACACGCCCTAATGCCACAGTGACGGGAACCCAGCAGCCGCTGCCGAGCGGCGGGCTCAACAATCCTTACGAGGACTTGACCGGAACCACGCCGACGAGCGGGGCTTGCATCGGCACCCAGCCGGTAAGGAATGGCGGGACCCTCAATCCGGGCAAGTATTGCCGCGGGTTCACCCTGGGCAGCAGCGCTGTCAACAAGACCATCAATTTCAATCCCGGCGTCTATTACATCGAGACGCAGTTCAGCGTTGCCAGCAACTTCACCTTCAACAGCCCATCGGGTGGTGTCACGCTGATCTTCAACATGGCTCCAAGCGCGGTTTCGATCCAGAATTTCAACACCTTCAATATCACCGCGCCCACATCCGGCACATACAGCGGTGTGGCCTTCATGAGCACGCGCGGCAACCGGACGACATCGTCGAAATTCACTTTCGGAAACGGCAACACGATCGCGGTGCAAGGCGCGTTCTATTTCCCCAACGCAGTGCTGGAAATGAACAACAACCTGACGGCAACCAAGTGCACCCAGCTGGTGGCATGGCGGGTGTTGCTGGAGAACAACGGCGCCATGAAAGCCAATTGTCCGGGCTCGGGTATCCAGGACTTCGGATCCGGCACGATAGCGCTGGTCGAATGATGGCCATGATCTTCCCCTCCTTCATCCGGCGATTGCGTTCCGACCGTTCGGGCGCCAGTGCTGCCGAATTCGCGCTGATTGTGCCGCTGCTGGCGCTGTTGATCACCGCAGCGATCGATTTCGGCGGCCTGATCTTCACCCGTCTGCAGGTCGCATCGGCCACCCACGCGGGCGCCAGCTATGCCGCAGCGCAAGGGTTCGACGAGGATGCGATCACCACTGCCATCACCGGAGGCGCATCGATCGCGGTCACCGCAGCAACGCCGATCGAAACCTGCGGCTGCCCGAACGCCGCGACCGGCATTACCGCCGCCGAATGCGGAGCGACCTGTCCGGCGGGCGGCCTGGCGGGCAATTACGTGACCGTCAGCGCAGCCACGAGTTATACGCTGATCTATTCCTGGCCGGGCCTGTCCAACCCCGTCAACGTGGTCTCGACCGCCGTGGTGCGGATCCCATGAAGCGCGCGATCGGGCGCAATCTCGCAGCCGCCGCGCGCAACACGTCAGGCGCGACCGCGGCTGAATTTGCGCTGGTGTTTTCGGTGATGGTGACGATGGTGTTCGGATCGATCGAACTTGGCCGCTTCATGTGGATCCGGAGCAGCCTGCAAACCGCGGTGGAGAAGGCGGCCCGGTGTTCCGCGTTGAACAGCGCCCAATGCACCACCTTTGCCGCGACCAAGACCTTTGCTGCGGACGCGGCAATGGGCGCGCCGGTCACCGCTTCCGTGTTCGACGTGACCGATGCCGATTGCGGACGCGTGGTTACCGCGTCTTACGTTTTCACGCCGATCACACCGCTGGTGCCGCTCGACGCGACCATGACCGCGCGGTCGTGCCGTGCGCTCAAACCATGATCCTGCCCCCCGCGTCCCGACAGACAGTCACCCGGCCAGCCTGAAGGCGTCGTCACTGCGCGAATAGCGCAGGTCGATCCCCACCGCGCGCAGGGCCTGCAGGCTTATCGGCCCGTCGCCTAGACCTGCGGCAACTCCGCCAGCACTCTGCGGCGCCGCGCGGGCCAGCAGCAGCTTCAGCGCGCGCCCATCGACCAGCAGCGCGCCGTCCTGTGCGACGATGATATCGAGCTTTCCCGCCCGCTCGCCCTGCACATAAACATCCTTTGCAATCCGGACTGGCGCAGCCGCCGCCGCATCCGTCTGGATCGCGGGATCTGCTGCCGGAGCCTGTGCAGCTTCCGCATCGGCCAGATAGTAACCCGCCCCCGAACGAAAATCGTTGCCAGTGCCCGGCACGCCGGGGCCTGCCTGCATGTCTTGCGCGTCTGCTGTGCCGCGCTGTGCCGGGGTGATTGCCGCCTGATTGCCGGGTGACCGCGCGTTGACGGGCACGCGGCCTTCGGTTGCCGCCATGGGGCCGACGCGCACGTCGTCGAGGGCAATCCTGACCGCCGGCGCCCCGGACAGCGGAAAGATCGCCGTGTGCTGCGCAATCGTGATCACCGCGGTCGAAAAGAACAGGGCATAGACCATCAGCCACTCCTCATCCCCGATATTGCGCTGATTTCCGCCCATCCGTGCCCCTCGCGCCTGACGGTTCGCCGATGAAGAGGCGCCGGCGGCGAGAATATCGAAGCCCCCGCTCTAAGCAAGCATCGTTCTGCAGCCACGGCCTGCCGCGCGACACTTCCGCTTTTTGCAAGTTAGCTTACTGGAGACGCAGTCTGCCCGGATTAACGCAATCGGGTAACCACATCTTAAAAACTTCACATCGAATGTTTGCTCGCTCATTCCCGAGCAAGGAGTTGACCATTCATGGCCATCAAGGCCCACCTCGATCAGACGGCTGCGGTATCGACCGTTCCCGGCCAAACCCCGCGCGGCGCGCCGCGCCGGGCCTTGTGGCTGGAAACCAGCGGCTTTTTCGGCGCAAACGACGGCGAAACGATCGCGGCGAATGTGACGGTGCACAATATCTCGGCCGACGGCCTCTTGCTTGAAACCGGCGTCACTCTTGTCGAAGGCGAAGAACTGGCGCTCGATCTGCCGCATGCCGGCAGCGTAGTTGCCACCGTCGCGTGGCGCAGCGGCCAGCTCTATGGCTGCGCCTTTGCTCAGCCGCTTGGCCCGGCTGCGCTCGCTGCAGCGCAGTTGCAGGGCCTCGCCGCGGGCGGACCGAAGGCCGGGGCAGCTGCGGCATATCAAAGCCACCCCCTGCCCGGCGCCCGTCAGGCAGCAGCCACCGGCAACGAAGCGCTTGGCGCGCGGCTCAACCGCCTGCGCCGCGAAGCCGGGCTGACGCTGTCGGATGTCGGCACTGCGCTCGGCGTCAGCAAGCCGACAGTGTGGGCATGGGAAAAGGGCAAGGCACGGCCCCTTCCCGAGCGGCTCGATGCGATTGCAGCGGCGCTCGGCGTCACCCCCGAAATGCTCGCCGCAGCGCCCGCGTCACGCGAAATCGATGCAGTGATCAACGAATGCCGCGCGCGCATCGCCGAAGCCTGCGGCACTGCGCCCGAAGCCGTGCGGATCATGATCGAAGTCTGAAGACTTCACCGCGTCGGGTTCCCGGCCCTAGTCCTGCCTACCTATGCGCCAAATACGTATTGGATAGACTGACCCGATCGCAAATTATGGTAAACGAAATCCGGAGGCGATTCGTATTTTAGTCGGGTGAATTCACTTCGCTAACGATAATACGCATTGTAGTCGGAAAAACAGGGGACTTTTTTCTTACGGCTACTTTGCGTTAGTTACCAAGTAATTCTGACTAGGAGCGAGTTGGCGAATCAATCGTTGGACCGCTGGGGCACTGTCGGCATGAAAATCGGGCTAAGCGACGTTGAAGGCCATGTTCTGCATGGTCTGTTGGAAGAGACTTCGGGCGATATCGTCATCCGGCTCGATGCCAGAGGCTTTATCATTCACGCCTCCGCCGGGATCGCCGAACTCGGGCTGGATGTCTCTGCCGCATTGCTGCTGCCGCATATCACCGATCTGGCGCAGCGCGATCATGCGGCATTTCTTGCCGCCCATGTCGAACGCGCGCTGAAGGGCTGCACCAAGGCCGGATGGGCCGAATTCCCGGTCGCGGCCTGCCCCGAGCGCGCGGTCTGCCAGGACCGGGCCTGCCGCGAGATCGGATGCGAGCGCTGGTATGCGCTCAGCCTCAAGCCGATGTGCACCCCCGATGGCACCCCCGATGGCGCCATGTGCCTGATGCGTTCGGTCCAGCACCTGCGCAGCCTCGAAGGCGAATTGCACGCCCGCGCGGTCACCGATCCCCTGACCGGGCTTGCCAACCGTCAGGCCTTTTGCGCCAGCCTGCGCCGCCACCTCGCCCGCGGCGGAGGGCAGATGGTCGCGGTGTTTGCGATCGATGCGATGCGCGCGCTGCGCTTGCGCTATGGCCAGCGGACCGCGGACGAAGTGTTGTGGGGCTTTGCGAAGTTTCTCGAAACGATGGCGCTGCCCGGGCACGAACCCGCGGTGCTCGATGGCGAACGCTTTGCGGTGCTGCTGCCCGATGTGACGGCGCAGGAGGCGCGCGAATGGGCCGAAGATGTGGTGCGCACGTTCACGGGGCTGGCTGCCTCGGCCTGCACCAAGACGCCGCGGCTGACGGCGAGCGCGGGGCTGGCGCGGGTCGAATGCACTGTCGACTGGACCTTGCGCGAAGCGGAACTCGGCCTTGTGCTTGCGCGCGCAGGCGGCGGGCGCAAGGTCGCGCTGGCAGGCAACCGCAAGGCCGCCTGACGCTGGACTTGGCGCGCGAGGCGGTTAAACCCCTTGCCCCATGAGCCATATTGCCACCATCCTGCTGCTCGGTTCGGGCGAGCTGGGCCGCGAATTCGTGATTGCCGCCAAGCGTCTCGGCGCGCGCGTGATTGCCTGCGACAGCTATGACGATGCGCCTGCGATGCAACTCGCGGACGGACGCGAGGTGTTCTCCATGCTCGACGGCGCGGCATTGCGCGCCGCCGCCGAAAAGCACCGCCCCGATCTGATCGTCCCCGAGATCGAAGCGATCCGCACCGAGGTGCTGGGCGATCTCGAGGCCGAGGGCTTCGCAATCGTCCCGTCCGCGCGCGCGGCGCAGCTGACCATGAACCGCGATGCGATCCGCGATCTGGCTGCGGGCGAGCTGGGGCTGGTGACCTCGCGCTATGGCTATGCGGAAAGTTTCGCCGAGTGTGAGGCGATCGCCGCGCGGATCGGCTATCCCCTCGTGATGAAGCCCGTCATGTCCTCTTCGGGCAAGGGTCAGAGCAAGGTCGACAAGCCGGAGGCGCTGGAGACGGCGTGGGACTATGCGGTTGCCAACATGCGCGGTGACCGGGCGCGGGTGATCGCCGAACAGTTCATCGCCTTCGACTATGAAATCACGCTGCTGACCGTGCGCCATGCCGGCGGCATCTCGTTCTGCCCGCCGATCGGCCACCGGCAGGAACGCGGCGATTACCGCGAAAGCTGGCAGCCTGCCGCGATGTCGCCCGCCGCGCTTGCCGCTGCGCAGGACATGGCCGCCAAGGTCGTGACGGCGCTGCAAGGCGAAGGGCGCGGCTGGGGGCTTTACGGGGTCGAGTTCTTCGTGCGCGGCGAGGAGGTGATCTTCTCCGAGCTATCGCCCCGCCCGCATGATACGGGCATGGTGACGCTGGCGAGCCAGGACCTGACCGAATTCGATCTGCACGCCCGCGCGATCCTTGGCCTGCCCGTGCCTGCCGAGATCGCTGCGCGCCCGGCCGCCTCGGCGGTAATCCTTGCCGACCGCGAGAGCGACAGCTTCGCCTTCGACGGCCTCGGCGACGCGCTGGCGCTGGGCGACACCGATGTGCGGATCTTCGGCAAGCCCGTCACCCGGCCCTACCGCCGGATGGGCGTGGCGCTCGCGCGCGCGGGCGATGCACCAGCGGCAGTGGAGCTTGCCAAGCAGGCCGCGCAAGCGGTTCGGATTGTCTATTCCTCCGGTTCGGACTAGGGCGCGCGCCATGCAAACCTATCCCCACACCGCCGCGATGATGAAGCGCGGCAGCGACTTCCTCGGCTGCGAAACCGCGATCCTGTGCGGCGCGATGAGCTGGGTGAGCGAGCGCAACCTCGTCGCCGCGATCAGCAACGCTGGCGGCTTCGGCGTGATCGCCTGCGGGGCGATGACCCCCGACCTCCTCGACACCGAAATCGCCGCGACCAAGGCGCTCACAGCCAAGCCCTTCGGCGTCAACCTCATCACGATGCACCCCGCATTGTTCGACCTGATCGCGGTGTGCGCGAGGCATGGCGTGACCCACGTGGTGCTGGCGGGCGGCATCCCGCCCAAAGGCTCGGTCGAGGCGATCAAGGACGCCGGCGCCAAGGTGATCTGCTTTGCCCCCACCCTCGCGCTGGCCAAGAAGCTGCTGCGTTCGGGCGCGGATGCGCTGGTGATTGAAGGCATGGAAGCGGGCGGGCATATCGGCCCGGTCTCGACCAGCGTGCTGGCGCAGGAAATCCTGCCCGCGCTGGCCGATGAGCACCTGATCTTCGTCGCCGGCGGCATCGGCCGGGGCGAGGCGATCGCCTCCTATCTCGAAATGGGCGCGGCGGGCGTGCAATTGGGCACCCGCTTCGCCTGCGCGACCGAAAGCATCGCGCATCCCGATTTCAAGAAGGCGTTCTTCCGCGCCAGCGCGCGCGAGGCGGTGGCCAGCGTACAGGTCGACCCGCGCCTGCCGGTGATCCCCGTGCGTGCGCTGAAGAACAAGGGCACCGAGGAATTCACCGCCAAGCAGCGCGAAGTCGCCGCACAGCTTGATGCCGGCAACGTCGACATGATGGAGGCGCAGCTCCAGATCGAGCATTACTGGGCAGGCGCGCTGCGCCGCGCGGTGATCGAAGGCGATGTCGAAAACGGCAGCGTGATGGCGGGCCAATCGGTCGGCATGGTGACGAAGGAAGAACCCGCCGCCGATATCATCGCCGAACTGATGGCCCAGTGCGAGAGCGCGCTCGCCCGCTAGGCATGACGCAGCCGCTCGTCCTGACGCTCGCCTGCGCCGACCGGCCCGGCATCACCGCGCAGGTGACGGGCTTTCTGTTCGAGCGGGGCGCGAATATCCTCGACGCGCAGCAGTTCAACGACCGCGCGGCGAACGGGGGCGAGGACCGCTTCTTCATGCGCGTGGTGTTCGATCCGGGCAGCGCGGCGGCGGACGATCTGCGCGCCGGTTTTGCTGGTCTTGCCGACAGCTTCGGCATGGAATGGAAGATGGCGCGCGAGGATCGCCCGCGCCGCACGCTGATCCTCGTCAGCAAGTTCGATCATTGCCTGGTCGATCTGCTCTATCGCTACCGCACGGGCGAATTGCCGATCGAGATCGTGGGGATCGTGTCGAACCACCCGCGCGAGGCCGCGATCCGGGTGGATATCGGCGCCATTCCGTTTCATCACATCCCCGTCACCCCCGAAACCAAGCCGCAGGCCGAAGCCGCGTTCCGCGCGCTGGCCGATGAAACCGATGCCGAACTGGTGGTGCTTGCGCGTTACATGCAGGTCTTCTCGGACGAACAATCCGCGCATTTCGCGGGCCGCTGCATCAACATCCACCATTCCTTCCTCCCCGGGTTCAAAGGGGCCAAGCCCTATCATCAGGCGCATGCGAGGGGCGTGAAGATCATCGGCGCGACCGCGCATTTCGTCACCGCCGATCTCGACGAAGGGCCGATCATCCATCAGGATGTCGAACGCATCACCCATGCCGACAGCCCCGAGGATCTGGTGCGCAAGGGCCGCGATATCGAACGCCGCGTGCTGGCCGAGGCCGTGCGGCTGTTTGCCGCCGAACGCGTGCTGATGAATGGCAACCGGACGGTGGTTTTCCGCGGCTAGGCCAGCAGCGCGCGCCACACTGCGGGCGCGCCGTCATCCTCCAGCGGGTTCCAGACCCGCGCCATGCGTGCGCGCGCCTCGGGCTCGGGAACGCCGCCAGCGCGGTCGATCAGATAGAAGAACGCGCTCACCCGCCAGTTCATGATGCAGTGGACGTGGGCGGGGCCGGGGTGCGCGGCGAGCGCGGCTTGCAACTCTGCGACGTGATCGAGGCGGGGCGCATCGAACGGCACCGGGATATGCGTATAGGCAATCCCCGCCGCCGCCATCAACGCGGCCTCATCGCGAAGCGCCTCGGGATGAGAGTCGAGCGCAAGGTTGATCACATGGCGCACGCCGATCGCCGCCAGCCGCGCCGGGTCATGCGCCTCAAGCCTGCCCGAAGTCGTGATCCCGTCCGCCCGCCGCTGCCAATTACGGATGTCGGCGGGATCGCCCGGCTGCATCAGCGCCGGGCGACCTTCTTGCTCGTCTCCAGCGCTTTATCATCGTTGGCGCGCTTGATGACATAGGCGCGGATCGCCTCGATCTCGTCCTTCGACAGCGATCCGGCAAAGCTGGCCATCCCGTTGTCCTTCAGCGCGCCATCATGCACCACCGCGCTCCAGGCGGCTGCGCTTTCGAGCGCGCCCGAACGCCGCAGATCGGGGAGCACGGTCGAACCCACCGCGCCCGGCGCATGGCACACCGCGCAATAGCGGCCATACTTGGCTTGCCCCACCGCGATCACCTGCGGCGAAGCGGTGCTGGGCGGCGGGTCGAGCGGCATGTCGGCGAGCGCCGGTTCGGCCGGGAGCTTGGTGGTGCCGCCGAGCTTGAAGACCAGCAGCCGGCTGATGTTGCGCACTGGCGCCTTGCGGTTGATCAGATCGCCATCGACCGACAGCGCATAGGCCCCGCCCCACCCCGCCAGCACCGCGACATATTGTTCGCCGCCCACGGTATAGGTGACGGGCGGCGCAACCACACCGGTCTGCGCCGCAAAGCTCCACAGCTTCTTGCCATTGGCCGCGTCATAGGCGTTGAATTCGCTTCCCGTGGTGCCCTGGAATACGAGGCCGCCGCCGGTTGCCAGAAGGCCGCCGTTCCACGGCCCCGGATGCTCGACCGTCCAGCGCGCCTTTTGCGCGACCGGGTCCCACGCGACCAGCATCCCGCGCAAGGTGCCCGCGACCTGCTTCCTGAAGCCCCCGTCGGGCGGCAGATCGCCCGCGCCAAGGTTGAAGCCGACATTGAACCCGCGCGCGCGGTCGGGCTTCCAGTCGGCTTCGGGGGCATACATCATCCCGGCCTCGAACGCGGGGATGTAGACGAGGTTTTCGGTCGGGCTGTAGGCCATCGGGTGCCAGTTGTGCCCGCCCAGCGCGCCGGGCGTCACCATCGCGGGCTTGCCGGTGCGGTCGACGCGGGTTTCGGGGTTCTCGATCGGGCGGCCCGTGACCGGATCGATCCCGCTCGCCCAATTGACGCTGACATAGGGCTTGGCGGAGATGAACTGCCCCGTCTCGCGGTCGATGACGTAGAAGAACCCGTTCTTGGGCGCCTGCATCAGCACCTTTCGCGCCTTGCCGTCGATTTCCATGTCGGCGAGCATGATGTGCTGCGTCGCGGTGAAGTCCCAGGTCTCGCCCGGCGTGGTCTGGTAGTGCCAGACATATTCGCCCGTCTTGGGCCGGATCGCGACGATGCTGGAGAGGTAGAGGTTGTCCCCCTCTCCGCCGCTGCCGTCCTTGGCCGGGCTGCGATAGGCGCGGTTCCACGGGGAGCCGTTGCCTACCCCGATATAGAGCAGGTCGAGATCGGGGTCGTAGGCCATCGAATCCCACACCGTGCCCCCGCCGCCGATCGCGTCGCTGGCGCCCAGCACATCCATGTTCCACGTCGCCGCAGCCTTCTGGAGATGCGCGGGCGCATCCTCGCCCTGCCCGCCCTCGGGGACGGTGTAGAATTTCCAGAGTTGTTCGCCGCTGCCTGCGTCGTAGGCGGCGACAAAGCCGCGCACCCCGAACTCCGCCCCGCCATTGCCGATGATCACCTTGCCATCGATCACCCGCGGCGCGCCGGTGATGGTGTAGCTTTTCGACTGGTCGACCGTGACCTTCTCCCACGCCACCGCCCCGGTGTTGCGGTCAAGCGCGATCAGCCGCCCGTCGAGCGCGCCGAAGAACAGCTTGTCCCCGTAAGCCGCCAGCCCCCGGTTCACCACGTCGCAGCACGCCTTGACCGCGGTTTCGCCGGGCACCTTGGGATCGAACTCCCACAAGGGCTTGCCGGTGGTCGCGTCGAAGGCCTTCACCTTGCTCCACGCGGTGGTGAGATAGAGCTTGCCATCGATCACCAGCGGGGTCGCTTCCTGCCCGCGCGCGGTGTCCATGTCGGCAAACCACGCCAGCCCCAACTGCCCCACATTCTCGCGGTTGACCCCATCGAGCGGGGAGAACCGCTGTTCGGAATAGGTGCGCCCGTGGCTGATCCAGTTGGCGCCGTCGCCGTCCGCGCCCACCAGCCGCGCGGTGGTGATGCCCTCGCCCCCAGCCGCAGCGCCCGCCTCGCTGCCCGGGAACATCTCGTTGCAACCCGCCAGCATCGCAGCCGACAGCAACACCGCCGCGCCCGCGGCCCACCGCTTCATGGTCATCGATCCCTCTCCCCGGGTTCTGTAATTTTGCGATCATGTTGCCGCGCGTTGGAACGGTTGTCCATTGCCACGTGTTGATCGCAGGCCCGGGCGCCAGAACTGATAGGCAGGGACGGGCGTGAAGGAGAGACAATCGATGTGCGATGAAAGCAAGCTTGCCGAGTGGGCAAAGGGCGCGCTCAGCCGCCGGCAATTCGGCGTATTGGGAAGCGTTGCCGCGCTTGGCGCCTGCACCGGCCCCGGCATGGGAGAGCCTGCCGGATCGGCCGGATCGTTGAGGCTGACCGAGGACCGCGTCACCTTTGCCGCCCCCGATGGCACGATCGACGGCTTCTTCGTGCGCCCCGCCACGGGCAGGCATCCGGCGGTGATCCTGTGGCCCGACATCGCCGGCCTGCGCGAAGCCAAGCGCAACATCGCGCGCACGCTGGCAGGCGCAGGCTACGCCGTGCTCGTCGTGAACCCCTATTACCGCGATGTCGCGGGCGAACAATTCGCCGACTTCGCCACCTTTGCCGCCGGCGGCGGGTTCCAGAAGGTCGGCCCGTGGCGCGGCAAGCTCACCGCCGAGGCGATCACGCGCGACACCATCGCGATCACTGACTGGCTCGACCGGCAGCCGGGCGTCGATACCGCGCGCGGGATCGGCACGCAGGGCTATTGCATGGGCGGCCCCTTCACCGTCTGGAGCGCGGCGGCCGTGCCCGCCCGCGTCAAGGTGGCGGCCAACTTCCACGGCGGCGGCCTGGTCCGTCCCGATGCGCCGATGAGCCCGCACAAGCTGCTGCAAAAGGTGAAAGCCGGTCTGCTGATCGCGGTCGCGCAGGACGACGATGCCAAGGCGCCCGCCGACAAGACCACCTTTGCCGACGCCGCAAAAGCCGCAGGGGTCGATGCGAAGGTCGAGGTCTATCCCGCCGATCACGGCTGGATGGTGCCCGACAGCCCGGCCTATGATGCCGCCGCCGCCGCGCGGGGCGAGGCCGAACTGCTCGCGCTCTATCGCCGCCGGCTTGCCTGACCCATGCGATCATCCCGGTCGCCGCCGGGATGATCGCCGCGGTCGTCAGCCGACGCGCTCAACCTGACATCCGGCCTCGTCGGCCTTGCCTGCGGTTTCGCGCACCGCAAAACGCAAGGTGTAGCAATAGGAGAGATCATCGAAGGTTTGTTGCGGATGCCCGTTCAGCGCCATAGACGCAAAATCTTCGAGGATCTGAGTGCCAAACCCTGCGCGCCGCGTTCCCGTTGCAGCTTCCTGCCGCGTTTCTGTCCATGACAGCGCGACCATGCCTTCATGATCTCGCGCCCATTTGACCGAAAGGCGCAGTCCGGATTGCCCCAAGGCCCCGTATTTCACCGAATTGGTCGCCAATTCGTGGAAGACCATGGCCAGCGTCTGCGATTGCTGTCCGTCAAGCGCGATCGGTTCGCCTTCGATCGCGACATTGTGCCGCGCGGCATCGAAATAGGGCGACAGCGCAATGTCGAGCGCGCGACGCAGATCCATACCCTCGCCGCGCGATTCGATCCGCATGTTCTCAACCAGATTGCGGATGCGCGGTTCGAACCGTTCGAGGAAGGTTTCGGGCGATCCGGCGTGATACACCATGCGCGCCAGCGACGAAGTGATCGCGGTTACATTGAGCGTGCGGTGCTGCAATTCGCGCATCAGGTATCGCGATGCCTCTTCGGCGCGCTTGCGTTCGGTGATGTCCTGCACCGCGGCCACCGCGGCCGCTGGCGGGCCATCGGACGCACCCTGCTCGCGGTACAACTGCTTGCGCGCATGGACCCAGCGAATTTCGCCATCGGCAGCAACGATCCGGTGGGTGAATTCGATCACATCGCGGTTGTCGGCTGCGATCAGATCGTCGACCAGCGCGATGATTCCGTCCTGATCGTCGGGATGGATCCGCCCGTGGAACGTGTCGCGCGCGATCACTTCGTCCGCATCAAGCCCGAAAATTTCCGCAGCCAGCGCATCGGGGACCGCGACGTTTTCCGCATAATCGATGATGATCATTCCGATCCGCCCGAGTTTAAGTCCCACGGTTTTGTGGTCCTCGTTCAGGACAAGATTATTCCTCACGATACGCATCGCGCCTTCCTTCGACCAACCCCCGTTGGAACTCAGGCGCTTCTTATCTAGGGTTAAAAAGTGGTGCAAGCGGCGCAAAAGGACTGCGGACGGTATTCGCCCGAACCGTGCTGCAAAGTCACATTATGGCGCAGCGGCGGAATATTCCCGCCATCGCTGGTGTGCGCTCAGCGCTTGTAAAGCTTGGCGCGTTCGTTCTGTGCGCCGAAACGGCCATGCTTGCGATAACGCAGCATCCACTTGTCGAGGAACAGGCCCAGCGGCTTGGCCTCGATCCCCATGTCGGCCAGCGTCAGCGCGCCGGGTGCGACCGTGCTGCCGGGTTTGAGCAGCGTCCACTGGTCGCGGCTCATCGGGGTCAGCGGCAGCGCGGCAAAGGCGGCGCTGATGCCGTCGGGCATGGGCAGGAACATGCGCTTCCTGCCTTGCGCGGCGGCGATGCGTTCATGCAGTTCCAGCATGCCGATCTGTTCGGGGCCGCCCAGTTCATAGGTGCGCCCGCCGTGAAGCTCGGGATGTTCGAGCGCGGTCGCAACCGCTTCGGCGACATCGTCGGCATAGACGATCTGGAGCTTGGCCTCAGGCGCGAAGACCGGGATCGCCGGCAGCATCTCGATCAGCCCGGCGAACATGTTGATGAACTGGTCGTCCTTGCCGAAAATGATCGACGGCCGCAGGATCGTCGCATGCGGAAAAGCGGCGCGGGCATTGGCCTCGCCCATCGCCTTGCCGCGCGCGTAATCGGTAGGGGAATTGGCATCGGCGCCGATCGCGCTGATCTGCACCAGCGCCTTGATCCCGCGTGTGGCCGCTTCCTGCGCGATCGTGCCCGGCGCCTCGCCCGTCAGCTTGATCAGGTCGCCGCCGAACGCGCCAACCAAATTGACCACCCGGTCCGCCCCGTCGAGCGCAGCGGCGACATGTTCTTCGCGCGTGATGTCGCAGGGCATCAGCTGTAGCTGGCCCAGATTGGCGAGCGGCTTGAGGCCCTGTGCCTTGGAGGGCGCGCGGCTCGCCAGCCGCACCCGCGCGCCGCGGGCCAGCAGGCTCTGCGCGACATAATTGCCGAGATAGCCGGTGCCGCCGAAGATCGTGACAAGCTCGCCGGTAAGCGTTGCGGACGAAGAAGGGGACGCGGAAAGAGCGGAAGACATCGGCAAAGGGCTCGCTGGTGGTGGCTGCGGGTTCTGGTCGCACGCGCTTTGCGACATGCGGGCCGCAGAGGCAAGGGGGCGATGGGCTGACGCGCGCGGGCGCGAACAGGCGCGGGGGCACGGATGTCGCGGCGCATGGTCTGCGCGCGCGCAGGGCGGACGGCAAAAGGCGGTGTTGTCGGCGCCGCGGCTGCGGGCGGCATGCTTGCGGCATGGTCGCTCGTTCGCGGCCGCGTGATTTTTCGCGGCGGTAACGGCGGCGTGACAAGGATGGTGCGGCCGCCGCGCGACCTGGGGTGATGAATTCCTGATTCCTCACCGGCCCCAGCACCCTTTCAGACCCCGCCTTGCCCGTTCTTGCCCCCCGCTTGCCCAACTCTTGCGCGCTTTTGCCACCCGTTAGCCCTGCAAAACCGCCAATGTTTCACGTGAAACACGCTGTTTGCAAAGATTATCGAGGTAAGCATTGACAGCCCCCCAACCCCCGGCTAATCGCCCGCCCCTACCCAGCCTCCGGCGACGACGACCGGAAGCATCCGTGCCCAGATGGCGGAATTGGTAGACGCACCGTCTTCAGGTGGCGGCGCTCGCAAGGGCGTGGAGGTTCGAGTCCTCTTCTGGGCACCAAACACTACCGTGAAAATGACGAGGAAACTCCCTCACGCACCATCTTAGGGTGATGCGGGGGGTGTATGAGGCTTTTGTCTTCAGGAGCGGAAGATTCTCGTCTGGCTAAGGCCAGCCATCAACCGCTGCGGATTAATCCTGCGCAGAACAGGCAATCGCACCTCAACACGCCCCCTACTTTGGAAACGAGAATCGCCCACCCAACTTATCCTGCACTCCGCCTGGGCGCCCGCGCGCGCTGGCGTCGTGCCTTAGAGTGCGGATTGGCGCAGACGCGCGCGGGCTTCTGTCTCTCCGATCAGGAGGAGCAGTTCGCTCATGTCGGGGCCGTGGTCCATTCCTGTCAGCGCCTGTCGCAGCGGGAGGAACAGCGCACGTCCCTTGCGGCCGGTGCTCTCCTTCAAAGCGGTGGTCAGCTGTTCCCATGGATTGTTGCACCACACCAGCGCGGTCGCGGCAGCTTCGAGGAAAGCCTTGTCCTCGCTCTGAAACTCACGCGCTTCGATCGGGCCGGTGACCAGGCGCCACCACTCTGCCGCCTCGGCGACATGCGCAAGGTTCGGGCGAACCGCGTGCCAGCCGGCCGCATCCATGCCGGCGGGCAACCGTCCTGCCACCGCCGCGTAAGGCAACTGGTGGACGATGCCTGCATTCAGCCGCTCAAGATCAGCCTCGTCGAATTTGGCGGGTGCACGGCCGAATGTGGCAAGTTCGAAGCTGTCGATCAGCACGCTGCGGTCGGCGATCGGCTCGATCGGCAGCGAGGTGCCAAGCCGCGCGAGCAGCGCAATGATGGCCGCAGGCTCGATTCCGCGCTCACGGAACGCATCGCATCCCAGCGATCCGAGCCGCTTCGAGAGCTTGCCTTCGCGGCCCACCAGCAAAGCCTCGTGCGCGAAAGCAGGGAGCGTGCCGGCCTCGGCGCCCTCCCCACCGAAACCCGAAGCGTGAAGCGCGGTGAATATCTGGATCTGCACTGCAGTATTGGAGACATGATCCTCGCCGCGCAGGACCTGCGTCACCCCCATGTCGATATCGTCGACCGCGCTCGGCATCATGTAGAGCCACGACCCGTCGGCCCGGCGGATGACCGGGTCGGACAGCTGTGCCGCATCGAACTTCTGCGGCCCGCGGATGCCATCATCCCACATGATCGGCTCGGCTTGGTCTAGCTTGAACCGCCAGTGCGGTGCGATCCCTTCGGCGCGTTTTGCGGCCTGTTCGGCCTCGGTCAGGTTGAGCGCGCCGCGATCGTAGATCGGCGGCAGTCCGCGCGACAGCTGGATCTTGCGCTTGACGTCGAGCTCCTGCGCGGTTTCGAAGCATGGGTATATCCGCCCCGCCGCCTGCAGCGCGTCGAAGGCGGCCTGATAGCGGTCGAGGCGCCCCGACTGGCGCTCTTCGCGGTCCCAGTCGAACCCGAGCCAGGTCAGGTCCGCGCGGATCGCCTCCACATATTCCTCACGGCTGCGCGCAGCGTCGGTGTCGTCGATCCGCAGAATGAAGGTTCCGCCGGCCTTGCGCGCGAGCATCCAGTTATGGAGCGCGGTGCGGATGTTGCCGACGTGCAGGCGGCCGGTGGGCGACGGGGCAAAACGGGTGGTGGTCATGCGGCCTGCGGTAGAGCGCCGGCTCGCCCCCCGCAAGCGGTCAGAGTGCGCGGATCTCCGCAGCGGCGAGGGCGAGCGCGCTATCCCACAGTCGGTGCGCGCGTTCGGGCCGGATGAACCCGTCGAGTGCGGCTTCGAACGCACGGCGATCGCCTTGCGCCGCCGCATCGACAATCGCGCCGATCGTCGCCTCGTCATGACTGAGCAGGCGGCAGCAGAAGCGCGACACCGCGATGTTTTCCGGCCAGTGCGCTGCAATGTCCTGCACGAGTACGAGAGCCTTTGCCGCGACATCGACCGAACCGAGCCGGGTGGCCAATTCCGGCACCGGATCACGGCCAAGCCGTTCGTGCAGCGCAACAAGCCGCAAGGTATGAATGAACCGCGCACCTACCGGGCCCAAGATGGACGCTCGCGGTGGTTCCGCCAGTCGGGCGATGATTGCGCGCGTCGCGGCGGTGGGTGTGTGGCGGTAAGACATGGCAATTCGCTTTGCTTGTTGAGCGCCGGACGACCCTACCTTGTTGCGACTGATTTGCAATAGCGCAAATTTGCGGGGGCAAAGAAAAGCCCCGCCGAAGCTTGCGCTCGGGCGGGGCCAATTTCTTAAGAAAAGATAGCGGCGGGCTTATTCTTCACCCGCATCCTCGACATCCGCTGCCGGGGCGGCGGCGGCCATCGCAGCCATCGCTGCCTTCATCTTCTCTTCCGAACCGATGGCATCGGCCGCCGGTTCGACTTCGCGCTGCCCCGAAGCGGACAGGGCTTCCTGCTGCTTCTTCCACGCCGCCTTCAGCGCCGCATCGCGGCTGTTGGCGGTGACCCGCAGGCGGTTCATGCCCGCGCCGGTACCGGCGGGGATGAGACGACCGACGATCACGTTTTCCTTCAGACCGATCAGCGTGTCCTTCTTTCCTTCGACCGCCGCCTGCGTCAGCACGCGGGTGGTTTCCTGGAACGACGCTGCCGAGATGAACGAGCGGGTCTGCAGCGACGCCTTGGTGATGCCGAGCAGCACGGGGTTGCCCGATGCGCCCTGCTTGCCCTTGGCCAGCTTGCCGTTGACCTCCAGCATCTCTGCCAGATCGACCTGTTCGCCCGGCAGCAGGGTGGTGTCCCCGCCATCGGTGATCTCGACCTTTTGCAGCATCTGGCGAACGATCACCTCGATGTGCTTGTCGTTGATCTTCACGCCCTGCAAGCGATAGACTTCCTGAATCTCATCGACGAGATACTCGGCCAGCGCTTCGACACCCATGACCTCGAGGATGTCGTGCGGGTTGGGCGAGCCGGAAACAAGGGTGTCACCCTTCTTCACGTAATCGCCTTCCTGCACGTCGATCACCTTGGTCTTGGCGATCAGGTATTCCACCGGATCCCCTTCCTCAGGGATAATCGCGATCTTGCGCTTGGCCTTGTATTCGCGGACGAATTCGATCCGGCCGGAGATCTTGGCGATCACCGAAACGTCCTTGGGCATACGCGCCTCGAAGAGTTCGGCAACGCGCGGCAGACCGCCGGTGATGTCGCGGGTCTTGGCAGCTTCACGGCTGGCACGGGCGAGAATGTCACCCGCCTGCACCGTGTCGCCATCGCTGACCGACAGCGTCGTACCCGGAGCGAGCATGTAACGTGCCGCTTCGATTTCGCCGCTGCCTTCGGCCAGAAGGGTGAGCCGCGGACGCAGGTCTTCCTTCTTCTTGCGGCCGGTGGCACGGTTTTCGGTCACCACGCGCTGGGCGATGCCGGTGGCGTCGTCCATCTGTTCCTCGAGCGTGATGCCCTCGGCCAGATCCTGGTACTTCACCACACCCGACTGTTCGGTGATGATCGGCAGGGTGAAGGGATCCCACTCTGCCAGACGGTCGCCGATCTTGACCTGCGCGCCGTCCTTGATCTTGATCACCGTACCATAGGGCACCTTGTGCATTTCGCGCTCGCGCCCTTCGGCGTCGATCACGGCGATTTCGCCGCTGCGCGACAGGCTCAGGATGCGGCCCATCTTGTCGGTGATGGTCTGCATCTCGCGATACTCGACCTTGCCGTCCGAAATTGCCTCGAGGTGCGAAGTTTCGTTGAGCTGCGCCGCGCCGCCGATGTGGAAGGTCCGCATCGTCAGCTGGGTACCGGGCTCACCGATCGACTGCGCGGCGATAACGCCGACAGCTTCACCGATATTGACCGGCGTCCCGCGAGCAAGATCGCGGCCGTAGCAGGTGCCGCACACGCCCATCTCGGCTTCGCAGACCAGCGGGCTGCGGATCTTCGCCGACTGCACTTCTGCCGCCTCGATCGCCTTGACCATCGCTTCGTCGATCAAGGTCAGCTTGGGCACGATCACCTCGCCCGTGGTCGCGTTGACGATGTCTTCCATCGTCGTGCGGCCAAGGATGCGCTCACCCAGCGAAGCGATCACGCTGCCGCCCTGGATGATGGCGCGCATTTCGAGGAAGTTCTCGGTGCCGCAATCATCCTCGACGATGACGCAATCCTGCGACACGTCGACCAGACGACGGGTGAGGTAACCCGAGTTCGCGGTCTTCAACGCGGTGTCCGCAAGGCCCTTACGGGCGCCGTGGGTCGAGTTGAAGTATTCAAGAACGGTCAGACCTTCCTTGAAGTTCGAGATAATCGGGGTCTCGATGATTTCGCCCGACGGCTTGGCCATCAGACCGCGCATCCCGGCGAGCTGCTTCATCTGCGCCGGGCTACCACGTGCGCCCGAGTGGCTCATCATGTAGATCGAGTTGATCTGGGCTTCCTTGCCCGTCTCGCCGTCGATCGGCTGCGCCTTGATCTCGGCCATCATCGCGTCGGCGACCATGTCACCGCACTTCGACCAGGCGTCGATCACCTTGTTGTACTTTTCCTGCTGCGTGATCAGACCGTCCTGATACTGCTGCTCGTACCCGGCAACCAGTTCCTTGGTCTCGTCGACCAGCTTGTCCTTGGCATCGGGGATGATCATGTCGTCCTTGCCGAAGCTGATCCCGGCCTTGAACGCGTGGCGGAAGCCCAGCGCCATGATGGCGTCGGCAAAAAGCACAGTGTCCTTCTGCCCGGTGTGACGATAGACCTGGTCGATCACGTCACCGATCTCGCGCTTGGTCAGCAGACGGTTGATGATGTCGAAGGGAACCTTGTGGTTCTTCGGCAGGCATTCACCGATCAGCATCCGGCCCGGAGTCGTGACGAAGCGCTTCATCGCCACCACGCCGCTTTCATCGGCCTGCGGAACGCGGGCGATGATGCGGGTGTGAAGCGTGACCGCCTTGGCTTCGAGCGCCTGGTGCACTTCGGCCATGTCGGCAAAGCGCGGCAGCTTCTCGATCTTGCTGCCGTCCTTGTCCTCGATGAACTCGGGGTGCTTCTCCTGACGTTCCATCGACAGGTAGTAGATCCCCAGCACCATGTCCTGCGAAGGCACGATGATCGGCTTGCCGTTCGCGGGCGAGAGGATGTTGTTGGTCGACATCATCAGCACGCGCGCTTCGAGCTGGGCTTCCAGCGACAGCGGCACGTGGACCGCCATCTGGTCACCGTCGAAGTCGGCGTTGAACGCCGAGCAGACGAGCGGGTGCAGCTGGATTGCCTTGCCTTCGATCAGCACGGGCTCGAACGCCTGGATGCCCAGACGGTGCAGCGTCGGCGCGCGGTTGAGCAGCACGGGGTGTTCGCGGATTACCTCGTCGAGGATGTCCCAGACTTCCTTGCGCTCCTTTTCGACCCACTTCTTGGCCTGCTTCAGGGTCATCGACAGACCCTTGGCGTCAAGCCGTGCGTAGATGAACGGCTTGAACAGTTCGAGCGCCATCTTCTTGGGCAGGCCGCACTGGTGCAGCTTCAGCTCAGGCCCGGTCACGATCACCGAACGGCCCGAATAGTCGACGCGCTTGCCGAGCAGGTTCTGACGGAAGCGGCCCTGCTTGCCCTTGAGCATGTCGGACAGCGACTTCAGCGGACGCTTGTTGGCGCCGGTGATGACACGGCCACGGCGGCCGTTGTCGAACAGGGCGTCGACCGCCTCCTGCAACATGCGCTTTTCGTTGCGCACGATGATGTCCGGCGCGCGCAGTTCGATCAGGCGCTTCAGACGGTTGTTGCGGTTGATCACGCGGCGGTAAAGGTCGTTGAGGTCCGACGTCGCGAAACGGCCACCATCGAGCGGCACCAGCGGGCGCAGTTCGGGCGGGATCACCGGGATCACTTCGAGGATCATCCATTCGGGGCGGTTGCCCGAATCGATGAAGCTTTCGACGACCTTCAGACGCTTGATGATCTTCTTGGGCTTGAGGGTCGACTTGGTGGTCGCCAGTTCCTCGAGCAGGGCATCGCGCTCGGCTTCGAGGTCAAGCTGCATCAACATGGTGCGCACGGCTTCCGCGCCGATATCGGCGGTGAAGGCGTCTTCGCCATATTCGTCCTGCGCTTCGAGGAGCTCGTCCTCGGTCATCAGCTGGAACTTCTCGAGCGGGGTCAGGCCCGGCTCGGTGACGATGTAGCTTTCGAAATACAGCACGCGCTCGAGCTGCTTGAGCTGCATGTCGAGCAGCAGGCCGATGCGCGAAGGCAGCGACTTCAGGAACCAGATGTGCGCGACGGGCGCGGCCAGTTCGATGTGGCCCATGCGCTCGCGGCGCACCTTGGTCACGGTGACTTCGACGCCGCACTTTTCGCAGACGACGCCCTTGTACTTCATGCGCTTGTACTTGCCGCACAGGCACTCGTAGTCTTTCACGGGGCCGAAGATGCGCGCGCAGAACAACCCGTCACGCTCGGGCTTGAACGTGCGGTAATTGATCGTCTCGGGCTTCTTGATCTCGCCATAGGACCACGAGCGGATGCGCTCCGGCGAGGCGATGCCGATCTGGATCTGGTCGAAGGTTTCGGGCTTCGCCAGCTGGTTGGTGAATTTGGTCAGGTCGTTCATGACTGTGTTCCCTTAGGGGGATGAATTTCATTTGCGGCGGTGGCGGGGGGCCCCGATCGTCCTCGCGGCCCCCGCGCCGCTTATTCCGCTGCCTCCAGCATCTCGCCGTCGTCGTCCTCGTCGAGGACCGACTTCAGTTCGACATTGAGGCCGAGGCTGCGCATTTCCTTGACGAGAACGTTGAAGCTCTCGGGAATGCCGGCCTCGAAGGTGTCGTCGCCCTTGACGATCGCTTCGTAGACCTTGGTGCGGCCGACCACGTCGTCGGACTTCACCGTCAGCATTTCCTGCAAGGTGTAGGCTGCGCCGTAAGCCTGGAGCGCCCAAACCTCCATTTCCCCGAAGCGCTGGCCGCCGAACTGCGCCTTGCCGCCCAGCGGCTGCTGGGTGACGAGGCTGTAGGGGCCGATCGAACGGGCGTGGATCTTGTCGTCGACCAGGTGGTGCAGCTTGAGCATGTAAATGATGCCCACGGTCACCTTGCGGTCGAACGCCTCGCCGGTGCGGCCGTCGTAAAGGACGCTCTGGCCCGAGGAATCGATCCCCGCCTTGACCAGCATGTCCGAAACGTCGGCTTCACGCGCGCCGTC
The DNA here is from genome assembly GCF_001663175.1 of Erythrobacter neustonensis. Lineage (NCBI taxonomy): Bacteria > Pseudomonadati > Pseudomonadota > Alphaproteobacteria > Sphingomonadales > Erythrobacteraceae > Erythrobacter > Erythrobacter neustonensis. Next base: position 654,778 of record NZ_CP016033.1, read on the forward strand.
GAACACCGGGGTCCCCATCGGCACGCCGGCCGCAAGGTTGCCCGCCAGTTCGACGATATCGGCGGTCGAGCGGCTTTCGAGATCCTCGAAATACTGGTCGCCGTAGATATCCTTCAACCGGTCCACGACCGCAGCGGGCGGTGCCACGTCGGCAAAATCGCGGGCCGCGTTCGGATTGGCAGCGCGCCAATCGTCCAGCATGTCCTTGATTTCGTGACCCAGCGCACGTGCCGCAAAGCCGAGGTGCGTTTCGAAGATCTGTCCGACGTTCATGCGCGAAGGCACGCCCAGCGGGTTCAGCACGAGGTCGACATGCGTCCCGTCGGCGAGGAACGGCATGTCCTCGATCGGCAGGATGCGGCTGATCACGCCCTTGTTCCCGTGACGGCCGGCCATCTTGTCGCCCGGCTGCAGCTTGCGCTTCACCGCCACGAAGACCTTGACCATCTTGAGCACGCCCGGAGCGAGTTCATCGCCGCGCTCCAGCTTTTCCTTGCGGTCGTGGAACTTGGCATCGATCAGCGCGACGGCTTCGTCGTACTGGCTCTTCACCGCCTCGATCTGCGCCTGACGGCCATCTTCGGCCACCGCGAACTTGAACCATTCGTGGCGTTCGATGCCTTCGAGCATCGCGTCGGTGATTTCCTCGCCCTTCTTCACGCCCTTGGGCGCTGCCGAGGCGGTCTGCCCCATCAGCATGTCCTTGAGACGGTTGTAGGTCGCACGGTTGAGGATGTTGCGTTCGTCAGCCGCGTCCTTGCGGAGGCGTTCGATTTCCTCGTTCTGGATCGCGCGGGTACGGTCGTCGATCTCGATCCCGTGGCGGTTGAACACCCGGACCTCGACGATCGTGCCCGCAACGCCCGGCGGCAGACGCAGCGAGGTGTCACGCACATCGCTCGCCTTTTCGCCGAAGATCGCGCGCAGCAGCTTTTCTTCCGGCGTCATCGGGGATTCGCCCTTGGGCGTGATCTTGCCGACGAGAATGTCACCGGGGTGAACTTCCGCACCGATATAGACGATGCCCGCCTCGTCGAGGTTGCGCAGCGCTTCCTCGCCGACGTTGGGAATGTCGCGGGTGATGTCTTCCGGCCCGAGCTTGGTGTCACGCGCCATGACTTCGAACTCCTCGATGTGGATCGAGGTGAAGACGTCGTCCTTCACGATGCGCTCGCTGATCAGGATCGAGTCTTCGTAGTTGTAGCCATTCCAGGGCATGAACGCGACGAGGCTGTTCTTGCCCAGCGCCAGCTCACCCAGATCGGTCGAGGGACCGTCGGCAATGATGTCGCCCTGTTCGATCACATCACCCACCTTCACCAGCGGACGCTGGTTGATGCAGGTGTTCTGGTTCGAACGCTGGAACTTCTGGAGCGTGTAGATGTCGACGCCCGACTGGCCTGGTTCGACATCGCCGATGGCGCGGATCACGATACGGGTCGCATCGACCTGGTCGACGATCCCGCCACGCTTTGCCGCGATCGCTGCACCCGAATCGCGCGCAACGGTTTCTTCCATGCCGGTGCCGACCCAGGGCGCTTCCGCCTTGACCAGCGGCACGGCCTGACGCTGCATGTTCGAACCCATCAGCGCGCGGTTGGCGTCATCGTTTTCCAGGAACGGGATAAGCGATGCCGCGACCGAGACCAGCTGCTTGGGGCTGACGTCCATCAGCGTCACGTTTTCACGCATCGCCATCAGGTTGTCGCCGTTGTGACGCGCCGAAACCAGCTCTTCGACGAAGCTGCCGTCTTCGGTCAGCTCGGCCGAAGCCTGCGCCACGGTGTGCTTCTGCTCTTCCATTGCCGAAAGATAGATCACGTCCGCGGTCACCTTGCCGTCGATCACCTTGCGGTACGGCGTTTCGATGAAGCCATACTTGTTGACGCGGCTGAAGCTTGCGAGGCTGTTGATCAGACCGATGTTCGGGCCTTCGGGCGTTTCGATCGGGCAGATGCGGCCATAGTGCGTGGGGTGAACGTCGCGGACTTCAAAGCCCGCGCGCTCGCGCGTCAGACCACCCGGCCCGAGCGCGGAAACGCGGCGCTTGTGGGTGACTTCCGAGAGCGGGTTGGTCTGGTCCATGAACTGCGACAGCTGCGAGGAACCGAAGAACTCACGCACCGCGGCAACGGCCGGCTTGGCGTTGATGAGGTCGTTCGGCATCACGGTCGACACGTCGACGCTGCTCATGCGCTCCTTCACCGCGCGCTCCATGCGCAGCAGGCCGACGCGGTACTGGTTCTCCAGCAGCTCGCCCACCGAACGCACGCGGCGGTTGCCGAGGTTGTCGATGTCGTCGACTTCGCCCTTGCCGTCCTTGAGGCCGACCAGTTCCTTCACCACCGCAAGGATGTCTTCCTTGCGCAGCGTGGTGACGGTGTCCTCGCACTCGAGGCCCAGACGCATGTTGAGCTTCACGCGGCCCACGGCCGACAGGTCATAGCGTTCGGCATCGAAGAACAGGCCTTCGAACAATGCCTCGGCGGTTTCCTTCGTCGGCGGTTCGCCCGGACGCATAACCTTGTAGATTGCTTCCAGACCCTCGTCGCGGTTCTCGGCCTTGTCGGCCTTGAGCGTGTTGCGGATCCAGGGACCGGTGTTGATCTCGTCGATGTCGAGCAGCGGCAGCTGGTCGATCCCGGCCTTGTCGAGAATGTCGACATGCTCGAGCGTCAGCTCGTCACCGGCTTCGACATAGATGCGGCCCGTGCTCTCGTCGATCATGTCGACCGCGGCATAGCGGCTGACGACTTCCTCGACCGGGAGCAGCAGTTCGGTGAGACCGTCCTTGGCCGCCTTGTTCGCGGCACGCGGGCTGATCTTCTGACCGGCGGGGAAGATTTCCTCGCCCGTCGCGGCATCGACCAGTGCGAAGGTCGGCTTGGCATTGCGCCAGGCTTCGGCGTGGAACGGGATCTTCCAGCCGTCCTTGGCGCGCTCCCACGTCACGGTGTTGTAGAAGTGGCTGAGGATATCCTCGGCATCGAGGCCGAGCGAATAGAGCAGCGCGGTGACCGGCAGCTTGCGCTTGCGGTCGATACGCACGTTGACAATGTCCTTAGCGTCGAATTCGAAGTCGAGCCACGAGCCGCGGTAGGGGATGACGCGGGCGGCGAACAGCAGCTTGCCCGACGAGTGCGTCTTGCCGCGGTCGTGATCGAACAAGACGCCCGGCGAACGGTGCATCTGCGACACGATCACGCGTTCGGTGCCGTTGATGATGAAGGTGCCGTTGTCCGTCATCAAGGGCATGTCGCCCATGTAGACGTCCTGCTCCTTGATATCGAGCACCGAGCGGGTTTCGGTTTCGCTGTCGACCTCGAACACGATCAGGCGCAGCGTGACCTTCATCGGCGCGGCATAGGTGATCCCGCGCTGACGGCACTCGGTGGTGTCGTACTTGGGCTCTTCGAGTTCGTAATGCACAAAATCGAGCTCGGCGGTGCCGGCGAAATCGCGGATCGGGAAGACCGAACGCAGGGTCTTTTCAAGGCCCGAGACATAGCCCGTGGCCTTGTCCGAACGCAGGAACTGCTCATACGATTCGCGCTGAACCTCGATCAGGTTCGGCATCTGCACCACTTCGTGGATGTCGCCGAAGATCTTGCGGATGCGCTTCTTGGCGGTCCCTTGCGCCTTGCGGCTGCGGGTGACGGGCGGCTTCGCCTTGGTTGCCATGGAGGGGTCTTGCCTCTTCAATTGGGCCGCACGAAGGATCGTCGTGCGGACGGGAAAAATCGCGGTCGTGTCCACGCGAAAGATCGGGCCATTTCCAACGCGCAAAAGCCGCATGCCCAGCGCGCCTGGAAGAGCGGTGCCGGCAGCAGCCTTGTCATCATGCGTCGCGAAATGGCTTGGCCGTCGCTTCCATCCGGAGGCCGATTCCCGCGCATGAATCGGTCTTGCTCGAAGCGATCGAGAGCGCGCGATGTAGGATCGTGCCCCGGCAATGTCAATCCGCAGTGCGCAACGCCCCCGCCGTGCTTGACTCGCCGGGCCAATCGGCTAATGGGCCGCTCGACCGCTCCGGCGGTCATCCGTCCGAGACAGTTGGTGACCGGGATATGCCGGTCTTAATCTCCAGCCTAGACGGGGAAAAGAGATTTCGCAGGGCACCGCGCAAGCGTCCGCCCTGCCCGCGCCGGCCAAGGCCATGTGGCGCACCCTCCTTCCCTTTCGACGGACTCGCCCGTGTTCGGTGCCTTCGCGGCCCCTTGCCCGGACAAACGTAGCCGACCCTTCGGGAGCCATCCCGTTGCGGTCATTTGTGAAGGAGTATGGCATGGATCGTTCGCAGAAAGCCGACGCGGTTGCCCAGCTCAATGCAGTCTTCAACGAGGTTTCCGTGGTGGTTGTCACCCGTAACCTCGGCATGACGGTGGCTCAGTCCACCGCCCTGCGTCTGAAGATGCGCGATGCTGGTGCGACCTACAAGGTTGCGAAGAACCGTCTCGCCAATCTCGCCCTCGAAAACACCGACTATGTCGGGCTTGGTGACATGCTCACCGGTCCGGTCGGGCTGGCCTGGTCGACCGACCCGGTCGCGGCTGCCAAGGCCGCTGTCGAATTCGCCAAGACGAATGACAAGCTCGAAATCGTCGGCGGGTCGATGGGTTCGGTCGTCCTCGACGAAGCCGGCATCAAGGCGCTTGCCTCGATGCCCAGCCTCGACGAGCTGCGCGCCAAGCTTATCGGTCTGGTCAACGCACCTGCGACGAAGATCGCCCAGGTCGTTACCGCACCCGCGGCCAAGGTCGCCCGTGTTTTCGCCGCTTACGCGGACAAGGCAGCCTAAGAGACGTTTTTCGCCAAACGAAACAATCTGCTGGGGCAGTTTTACGCCCCGCCACAATTTGAAAGAGAACCATCATGGCCGATATTGCCAAGCTTGTTGAAGAACTCTCGAAGCTGACCGTGCTCGAAGCAGCCGATCTCGCCAAGGCCCTCGAAGAAGCATGGGGCGTCAGCGCCGCTGCTGCTGTCGCTGTCGCCGCTGGCCCGGCCGCTGCTGCCGAAGCCGTTGAAGAGCAGACCGAATTCGACGTGATCCTCACCGGCGACGGTGGCAAGAAGATCCAGGTCATCAAGGAAGTCCGCGCGATCACCGGCCTCGGCCTGACCGAAGCCAAGGCGCTCGTCGAAGGCGCGCCCAAGGCGATCAAGGAAGGCGTTGCTAAGGCGGAAGCCGAAGACATCAAGAAGAAGATCGAAGAAGCCGGCGGCACCGTCGAGCTCAAGTAAGCTCGAAACCGCGGTCTTTGACCGATTCAGGAAAGGGCGGTGCCAGCGATGGCACCGCCCTTTTTTCGTTTACTGCTGACGATTTCCCGGTAATTCACCAGCAGACCCCGAAGACGGGGTCCGCATACAGGGGACGTCAATACATGAAGCTCAAAACTCTGGTTCTCGCCATCGCGGCGGGCGCCTCGCTGACCGGCTGTGCCACCGTCATGAACGGTACCAATATCGATTACATGACCGAAACCGATCCGAGCGGAGCGGACATCGTCTTCCTCAACGGTCTCAAGTGCACCTCGCCCTGCACGCTTGAACTCAAGCGCGGCTCGGACACGCGGGTAGACATCAAGAAGCCGGGGTATGAACCCACCTTCGTTCTCGTCCAGTCGCGTCTTGCCGGCTCGACCTTCGGCAACATCCTCGCCGGCGGGATCATCGGCGGTGTGGTCGATGGCAATAACGGCGCGAGCAACACGCTTTATCCCCGCCCGCTCAAGGTTCGCCTTGCACCCGTCGGTTCGGGCAAGAAGGCGATGCTGCTCGACAAGGAAGGCAAGGACCTCATGACCGTCGAAGAGCACAACGCCAAGGTTCGCCTCGACGTCGCCAAGACCATCGGTGCGGAACTGGCCGGGCTTGAAGCGCCGGCCAACTAAGCCGGGCCAAGAAGCGAATACGAGCAAGGGCGGTGCCAGCAATGTTGCCGCCCTTTTTTCGTGTTGTCCGCGCGCCGCCACCGGGGCCGTGTTCATGGAATGTTTCACGTGAAACATTGAAGCTGCCAAATGGTGAAAGATTGCCGCGCCCCCATCGGAAGATGTTGGAGGACGGATCGAAGCCAGCCGCACACGGTCAGTCGTGACGCCGCGTATTTATTTCAACAGAACAACGCGTTGAAGCATCTGCGCGACCCAGTCTCCAGCCCCTCCACCGCCCCGTGCTTTCCAACAGGCGCGGACTGCGTTCCGGGACAGGCCGAAAGCGCCGCGAAACGGGGCTAAGGGGGGCCTGAACCGGCCCTGGACGGGGGCAAACCCGGTTTCGCGGTTGTCAGCCCGCACCGCCCCCTTTCCAACATTTGCGCAGCGCCCCAATACCCCGCGATCCGGTGGCCCCGGCCTTTCCCCCTTCCCAAGCCCGCGCATCGCGCCTATCCGGACCGGCTCGCTTGACCTGCGGGCAGATGATCCGAGCATGACACAAGCGACCTCTCTCTCGACGCCCGGCTGGGGGCAGGAACTGCGCGCGACGCTGGGCATCGCGGGGCCGCTGGCGGCTGCGAACCTGTTGCAGATGCTGACCTATGCGGTCGACGTGATCTTCATCGCGCGGCTGGGCGAGGACCAGCTTGCCGGTTCGGCGCTGGCGGTATCGCTGTTCGGGCTGGTGCTGTGGGCGCTGACCGGGTTGACCGGATCGGTCGCGCCGCTGATCGCCGAGGCGGTTGGCGCGCGCGCGCCCGCGCTGCGCCCGGTGCGCCGCACGGTGCGGATGGCCCTGTGGCTGGCGGTGGCGGCGGGAATTTTCGGCACCGGCGTGTGCCTGCTGCTCGACCCGATCATGCGATTGTCGGGCCAGCAGCCCGAAATCATCGGCTTTGCCAACGAATATAACGGCGTCATTGTGTTCTCGATGGTGCCGATGCTGCTGGCGGGCGTGCTGCGCAATTTCGTCTCGGCGCTGGGCCGCCCGCTGTTCGCCACCGCGATCACCGGGCTTGGCATCTTCGTCAACGGGATCGCCAATTACGCCTTCATCTTCGGCGAGCTGGGTGCGCCCGCAATGGGTCTGCGCGGTGCGGCGGTGGCGACGATCATCACCGCCTTCTTCACGCTCGGCTGCTATGTCCTCGCGATCCGGATGGACCGGCGGCTGCACCGCTACCACATCTTCGGAAGGCTGTGGGCGCCCGACTGGCTGCGGATGCGCCAGCTGTTCGCGATCGGCGCGCCGATTGCGCTCACCATCACCGCCGAGGCGGGGATTTTCGGCACCGCCGCATTCCTGATGGGCCGGTTCGGCGCGGCGGAACTGGCCGGGCACACGGTCGCGCTGCAACTCGCAAGCCTTGCCTTCCAGGTGCCGTTCGGCGTGGGTCAGGCGGCCGCGATCCGGGTGGGCTACCATTACGGCGCGCGCGATGCAGTGGGCGTGGGGCGCGCAGGCTGGGTCGCCATCGCCATCGGTGCAGGCTTCATGACGCTGACCGCGGGGGCGATGGTATTGTTCCCCGAGACATTGCTGCGGATCTATGTCGATCCCGATGCGCCCGCCAATGCCGCGCTGGTCGCCTTCGCGCTGCAATATCTGGTGCTGGCTGCGATCTTCCAGCTGGCCGACGGCGTGCAGGCGGTCGCCGCAGGTTCCTTGCGCGGATTGCAGGACACGCGCGTTCCGATGTGGATCGCGATCTTCAGCTACTGGGTGCCCGGCATCGGCCTGTCGATCGGGCTCGGCTTCTTCACCCCGCTTCAGGGGACCGGCGTGTGGATCGGGCTGGCGACGGGGCTGTTCTTTGCCGCGGTGCTGCTCATGTGGCGCTGGCACCGCCGCGGGGCGCTGGGCCTGACGCGGGGGCCGGAGTGGGGGCCGGAAGCGCTTCGGGCTTGACCGCCCGCTTGTCGACCACTTCGGTGATGTGGTGGACTTCCTGCTGCGGGAAGGGAATCGAAATCCCCTTGTCGTCGAACCGAAGCTTTGCCGCCTCGGTCAGCGCCCAGCTGAGCCCGAGGAAATCCTCCGTCTTGCACCACACCCGCATCCCCATCGTCACCGCACTGTCGGCCAGCGCCGCGACGAACACCTGCGGCGCGGGTTCGGCGAGCACGCGCTGTTCTGAATCGGCAAGGTCGAGCAGTTCCCGGCGCGCAGCCTCGATGCTGTCGTCGTAACCGATCCCGACCAGCAGTTCGAACCGGCGCGTGGGCATGCGCGTGTAATTGATGATCGGCTTGTTCCAGAGCTCGTTATTGGGGACCATCACGTAAAGCCCGTCGTGCTGCACGATCTCGGTGGTGAACAGGCCGATGCCGCGCACCACGCCGGTCACGATCCCGGCGGTGATCGCCTCGCCCACGCGGAACGGGCGCTGGATCAGGATCATCACGCCTGCCGCGACGTTCGACAACGTGCCCTGCAACGCGAGGCCCACCGCCAGCGCCAGACCGCCCAGCGCGGCGATGATCGACGTGGTCTGCACCCCGAACTGCGTGAGCACGGTGACCGCCACCACCACCCACAGCATATACTTGATGATGTTGCTCAGAAACTTGGCGACCGTGGGCTCGATATGCGTCGCGCGGCTCAAGGCGCGGTCGGCGCCCTTGGACAAGAGCCGGGCAAGGATCACGCCGATCACCAAGACCACCAGCGCGCCCACCAGATGCGGAATGCTTTCGCGCAGCCACAGCCACGCCTGCGAGGCCATGTCGAGCTCGTCGCCGAGGTTGGCGGTGATCACGGCGGGGATCTTGGCGGTGGTCATGGGAAAGGCAGTCCTTGGGTTCATGCGTGGCCGCGCGATAGCCGACCAAGGCGGCACAAACCACCGCCAGCGCAAAAAGTGGCAGGGGGGTGGAAATTTTTTGGGTGTGCGGGGGTTGATTCAATCATCCCCCACGACCAAATGCGCCTGCGTTGGCACTCTCGAGAGGAGAGTGCCAAGACACCTCATCAATTCAAGGAAAGGTCATCATCATGGCATTTCGTCCGTTGCACGACCGCGTCGTGGTCCGTCGCATCGAAGCCGACCAGAAGACCGCTGGCGGCATCATCATCCCCGACAGCGCGCAGGAAAAGCCCAGCGAAGGCGAAGTCATCGCCGTGGGCGAAGGCGCGCGTGACGATGCCGGCAACCGCATCACGCTCGACGTCAAGGTCGGCGACCGCGTGCTGTTCGGCAAGTGGTCGGGCACCGAAGTCAAGATCGGCGGCGAAGACCTGCTGATCATGAAGGAAAGCGACATCATGGGGATCGTCGGCTGATCGCCTGACACCCACCGTTCCTTTCGACCAAGAACAATTTTTCAGGAGAAACAATCATGGCAGCCAAGGACGTCAAGTTCGGCCGCGAAGCCCGCGAAGGTATTCTGCGCGGCGTCGATATCCTCGCCAACGCCGTCAAGGTGACGCTGGGTCCCAAGGGCCGCAACGTCGTCATCGACAAGAGCTTCGGTGCGCCCCGCATCACCAAGGACGGCGTCACCGTCGCCAAGGAAATCGAGCTCAAGGACAAGTACGAGAACATGGGCGCGCAGATGCTGCGCGAAGTCGCCAGCAAGGCGAATGACAGCGCCGGCGATGGCACCACCACCGCCACCGTGCTCGCCCAGGCGATCGTCAACGAAGGCATGAAGTCGGTTGCCGCCGGCATGAACCCGATGGACCTGAAGCGCGGCATCGATCAGGCGGTCAATGCCGTGGTCGAGAACCTGAAGTCGCGTTCGAAGGACGTTTCGGGCTCGGAAGAAATCGCACAGGTCGGGATCATCTCGGCCAACGGCGACCGTGAAGTCGGCGAAAAGATCGCTGAAGCCATGGAAAAGGTCGGCAAGGAAGGCGTCATCACCGTCGAGGAAGCCAAGGGCCTCGAGTTCGAACTCGATGTCGTCGAAGGCATGCAGTTCGACCGCGGCTACCTGTCGCCCTACTTCATCACCAACCCCGACAAGATGACCGTGGAACTGGATAACCCCTATATCCTGATCCACGAGAAGAAGCTGTCGAACCTGCAGGCGATGCTGCCGATCCTCGAAGCCGTGGTGCAGTCGGGCCGTCCGCTCCTCATCATCGCCGAAGACATCGAAGGCGAAGCGCTGGCGACCCTCGTGGTCAACAAGCTGCGCGGCGGCCTCAAGGTTGCAGCGGTCAAGGCACCGGGCTTCGGCGATCGCCGCAAGGCGATGCTGCAGGACATCGCGATCCTGACGCAGGGCGAGATGATTTCCGAAGACCTCGGCATCAAGCTCGAAAACGTCACCGTGGGCATGCTCGGCCAGGCCAAGAAGGTCTCGATCGACAAGGACAACACCACGATCGTCGATGGCGCCGGTTCGGCCGACGACATCAAGGCGCGCGTGGCCGAAATCCGCACGCAGATCGACAACACCTCGTCGGATTACGACCGTGAAAAGCTGCAGGAACGTCTGGCGAAGCTCGCCGGCGGGGTTGCCGTGATCAAGGTCGGCGGCGCGACCGAAGTCGAAGTGAAGGAGCGCAAGGACCGCGTCGACGACGCGCTTCACGCAACCCGCGCGGCTGTCGAAGAAGGCATCGTCCCCGGCGGCGGCACGGCGCTGCTCTACGCCACCAAGGCTCTCGACGGCCTCAAGGGCGCGAACGAAGACCAGACCCGCGGCATCGACATCATCCGCAAGGCGATCACCGCCCCGATCAAGCAGATCGCCCAGAACGCCGGCCACGATGGCGCGGTCGTTGCAGGCAACCTGCTGCGCGAGAATGACGAAACGCAGGGCTTCAACGCGTCGACCGACACCTATGAAAACCTGGTCAAGGCCGGCGTGATCGACCCGACCAAGGTCGTGCGCACCGCGCTGCAGGACGCTGCCTCGGTGGCCGGCCTGCTGATCACCACCGAAGCTGCGATCGTGGAACGCCCGGACGACAAGCCCGCCGCACCCGCGATGCCCGACATGGGCGGCATGGGCTTCTAAGCCTAAGGCGGGCGGGCCAGCGCAAGCTGACCCGTCCACGCCGCAGGCCGGCCGGCGGGGCGCCCGCGCCCCGTCTGACGACCCGGGCTTCGCCCGGGTCGACCCAGCCACAAGCAACAAGAACACCCCGGCGGAGCGATCCGCCGGGGTTTTTTGCGTGCCCCGCGCCTGCCCTGCCCCGGCCAACGCCATCGCAGGCCCTAGGTAATCGGCCCCAGTTACGAACAATTATTCCTAAGCCTTGGCCACATACCAAGACCTGGGGAGCATTCGTAGCAGCAGAGGGTCTTCCGTGCGCGTCCTGACCTGCCTTGTGAACGATCATAACGCGATGCTGGTCGCACTGGCGGCGCTATTGTGCCTGCTGGGTTCGTTCGTCACGGTGCAGCTCGCGCATCGCACGATCCACGCGCGCGGGCGCACGTGGCTGCACTGGTGGTTTCTGGCATCGGTTTCGGCGGGATCCTCGATCTGGGCGACGCATTTCATTGCGATGCTGGGATATCGGCCCGGTGTTCCGGTCGAATTCGATGCCACCCTGACGATCGTCTCGGCGCTGATCGCGATCGGCGGCACCGCGATCGGGCTAACCTTGTGCCGCCTCAGGCATCGCACGCTGGCGGCACTGTGCGGCGGCGGCACGATCGGCCTTACCATCAGCGCGATGCATTATGTCGGCATGTTTGCCTATCGCCCCGATGGCATCGTCAGCTGGCGGCCCGAATTCATCGCCGCCTCGATCGGTTTCGCGATCTGTCTGGCGGCGGGCGCGATCGCCCTGATCCGCGCCAATCCGGGCGGCGATCGCACGCTGCTTCCCACGGTGATGACGATGCTTGCGATCATCACCTTGCACTTCCTCGGCATGGCGGGCTTCGAAGTCGCCCCGATTGCGGGGGTATCGCGCGGGGCGGACAGTGATGTCTTTACCGCGATGGCGGGCGCAATCGCGCTGGCTGCGGTGCTGATCGTGGGGACGGGGATCTCGACCCACCTGTTCGAGGAAACCCGCGCGCAATCGCAGGAAGAACTGCGCAAGATGGCGATGACCGATGCGCTGACCGGGCTTGGTAACCGGTTGAGCTTTGTCACGCGGATGGCCAACAACTGTCTGCGGCTGCACACGCGCGGCAAGCCCTTTGCGCTGCTGATGGTCGATCTCGACCGCTTCAAGGCGATCAACGACACCTTGGGCCATCCGGTCGGCGACCTGTTGCTGGTGGCGGTGGCCGAACGGTTGCGCGAGGCGGTGCGCGGCCGGGATTTCATCGCGCGGATCGGCGGGGACGAATTTGCCGTGATCGCGCTGAGCGCGGTGGACGAGGCAAGTGCGCAGGCGTTGGCAGAACGCATCGTCTCGGTGTTGTCGGAACCCTTCATGCTCGACGGCCACTTGGCCGAAATCGGCGGCAGTGTGGGCGCGACACTGGCACCGCATTTCAGCGACGATCCCGAAACCCTGACCCAGCAGGCCGACCTTGCGCTCTACCGCGCCAAGCACGACGGGCGCGGTCGCACGTGCCTGTTCAATCCCGAGCTTGCGGCAACGCTGCTCGATCGCATCGCGCTCGAAACCGATCTGCGCCGCGCCTGCGCCAATCAGGCGATCGAGGTTGCCTATCAACCGATCCTTGATGCGCGCACCGGCCGTTTCACGGGGGCCGAGGCGCTGCTGCGCTGGACCTGCGAGACCCGCGGCGAGGTGCCGCCCAATGTCTTCGTCCCGGTTATCGAGGAACTGGGCCTGATCGGCACCATCGGCGAAATGGTGCTGGAACGCGCTTGTGCGGCGGCCGCATCATGGCCCGATCATCTGGGCGTCTCGATCAATGTCTCGCCGCTGCAATTCGGCGGCGGCACGCTGCTCGCGACGATCGCCTCGACGCTGCAGCGCACCGGCCTTGCCCCGCACCGCCTGCAGATCGAAATCACCGAAAGCGCGCTGCTGGCCGATGATACGCTGGTGCTGCAGACGCTCGAAGCGCTGCGGGCCAGCGGGCTGAGCATCGCGCTCGACGATTTCGGTACCGGCTACTCGTCGCTGAGTTACCTGCACCGCTTCCCAATCGACTGCATCAAGATCGACCGCAGCTTCGTCACCCGCCTGCCGCACGACACGGGCAGCGCCTCGATCGTGCGCGCAATCTGCGATCTGGGTACCAGCTTGGGCCTCAAGATCGCTGCCGAGGGGATCGAGACCGAGCCGCAGCGCCAGTTCATCGTCGACCACGGGTGTTCGCACATGCAGGGCTACCGGTTCAGCCGCCCGCTCGACGCGCAGGCCATCGCGGCGCTGTTTGCGACCTCGCGCGGGAGCAAGGTCGCGGCCTAGCGGGATGGCGGCTTCGGCAGATGCGATGCTCGCCCCTGATCCACCGCACGCATTCTTTTCTGACAGTGCGGAGGACCGCCGCGTTTGCGGCAGCCGTTGTTCGTTTTAACTTCTCAACCGATCCGGTGCTCACCCCTGATCCACCGCGTGTGTGTTGCGGACGGTGCGGAGGACCGCCGCGTTTGGGGCGGCCCTTGTTCGTTTTAACTTCTCAACCGATCCGGTGTTCACCCCTGATCCACCGCACCGTGCCACTCGAAGCGCGCATCACCACGCTTTCGGTGGTCAGGATCGTTTCGCCGGTCGGCTTGCGGCGGCGCTTCACCCCGCGCAGCAGCGAGCCGTCGGTCACGCCGGTTGCCGCGAAGATGCAGTCGCCCTTGGCGAGGTCTTCGAGCTTGTAGATCCGGTTCAGATCCTCGATCCCCCACTTGCGCGCGCGGGCCTTTTCATCGTCGTTGCGGAACACGAGGCGACCATTGAACTGCCCGCCGACACACCGCAGCGCAGCCGCCGCCAGCACGCCCTCGGGCGCGCCGCCCTGGCCCATGTACATGTCGACCGTGGTTTCTTCGTCGGTCACCGCGATCACGCCCGCGACATCGCCATCGCCGATCAGCACCACCCCGCAGCCGAGCGCACGCAGTTCGGCGATCAGGTCGGCATGGCGCGGGCGGTCGAGCACGCAGACGTTGATGTCCGACGGCTTGACCCCCTTGGCTTCGGCGACCGCGCGGACATTGTCCGATGCGCTTTTCGCCAGATCGATGATACCTTCGGGATAGCCCGGGCCGACCGCGAGCTTGTCCATATAGACATCGGGCGCGTTGAGCAGGCAGCCTTCTTCGGCTGCGGCCAGCACGGCAAGCGCGTTGGGCCCCGCCTTGGCGGTGATCGTGGTGCCTTCGAGCGGGTCCAGGGCGATGTCGATCTTGGGGCCTTTGCCGATGCCGACCTTTTCGCCGATGAACAGCATCGGCGCCTCGTCGCGCTCACCCTCGCCGATCACCACGGTGCCATCCATGTAGAGCGTGTCGAACGCGCGCCGCATCGCTTCGACGGCGGCGGCATCAGCGGCCTTTTCATCGCCGCGGCCGATCAATTGCGCTGCCGCCACCGCGGCCGCTTCGGTCACGCGCACCATTTCGAGCACCAGCACGCGCTGGATTGCATTGTCCCCTGTGCCTTGCCCATGAGCTTGCGAGGTCTGGGCAAGGTCGGTATTGTTGGCGGAGTTCATGTGCAATTCAGCCCTTCTTCGCTTGTGTGCCGGCGCGCCGGGTATCCCATCGGCGCATAGGCGGATGGAGATGGGTTTGTCGAGCAATGCAACGCCTGCCCTGCCCGGTTTTTGCAGACGCCTGACGGGCGCTGCGCTTGTCCTTGCGATCCTGCCCGCGATGCCTCTGGCCGCGCAGGATGACACCGCGGCGACACCGCCCCCGGCCCAGGCCGCGGCCCCCACCCCTCCCCCCGGCGCGACCGCCGACGAAGGCGGGGTGCCGCCGCGGATGAACCTGATGGTCACCGTGCCGCGCGGGGATGTCAACGAAGCACAATTGCAAGAATGCCGCGATGATGCCGATGCGGGCACGATCAGCGGCGAGATCGTGGTCTGCCGCGAAGTGGGCGATAATGGCGCCAATGCCTACAGCGCCGACCGCGAGGCTGCGCGCAAACGCTATGCCGAGGAAACCGCATTGAAAGGCGCCCCGCGCGCGCCCGAGGCTTTCGGCATTCCCGACAATGGCAAGGGCATCGGTTTCGGCAAGCCGCCGCCGGTTGCGATCGAAGTCGATTTCGCCGCGTTGCCGCCCGCCCCCGCAGGTTCGGACGCAGACCGCGTTGGACGCGGGCTCGCCCCTTTGGGGCAGGATGGCGAGCTGACCGAGGAACAGGAACGCGCGCGGCGCGAGGCGGCGGGGATCAGGACCACCGTGCCCGAACGACCGCGAAAGAAGGGCGGGTAGGGGCCGGCCCGGTGCTTCCCCTCATCCTTGCCGGCACCGCCTTGGTGGCCGCCTCCGCACAGGTCGGGCCGCAGGTCGAATTTCCCCCGCCGATCCTGCAATTTCCGCAAGCCAGTGTTGCGGGCGCGCCCGAAAAGCCGGTCAAACCCGATCCCGCCCGCGTGCCGATCGATCTCGGCCCCGATGCGCCGGTCGCCGAAAAGCCGCAGCAAATCGATATCCTTGCGCCGCAGCCCACATCCGCGGCCGCCACCGCCGCCGAATTGAAGGAATGCACCGACGAGGCCGAGCGCGGCGTGGTCGCGGGCGAAATCGTGGTCTGCCGCCAACTGCCCGCCGATACCTCGCAGATCTATTCGGGCACGCACGAGGCCTGGCAGAAGGATTATGCGCAGCGCACGCAGAACAAGGGCACGCTGCCGCCGCCCGATGTCGCGGGACCGGGCATCTTCCGCGGAGCGCCAACGGTCAGCGGGCTGTGTGTGATCGGCCCTTGTCCCAAGGACAAGGCGCTGATCGTCGATGTCGAAGCGATCCCGCCGCCACCCGCAGGCTCGGACGCGGCGCGCGTGGCGCAGGGCCTTGCCCCCACGCAAACGGACGACGCACCGCTGTCGGACGCGGATCGCCGCCGGATCGAGGCAGAGCTGGGTCTGCCGCCGGCGACGCGGCAATAGCGCCTAAAGCGGCAGGATCGGCAGCACCAGCGGCTTGGCCATCAGGCTGTCCGACCCTTCGAGCAGCGCCAGCGCCTGCGTGACGCAGCGTTCGGGCCCTTCGTGCGTGACCATCGCCACCATTACCTCGCCCCCGCTTTGCGAGCGGCCCTGCTGGATCAGGCTTTCGATCGACACGTCTCCGTCGCGCAGCGCCGCAGTCAATTCGGCAAGCACGCCGGGACGATCCTTGACCATGAAGCGGATATAGGTGCGCGCCGGGCGGTGGCCGGGTTCGGCGGGCGGCAGCGCGGAGAGATGGTCGCCGGGGATCGAGAACGGCGCGCCGACTTCATCGCGCGCGATGTCGATCAGATCGGCCGCGACCGCGCTGGCGGTGGGGCCATCGCCCGCGCCCGCGCCCTGGAACAGCAGGCGGCCTGAGAAATTACCTTCGGCCACGACCGCGTTGGTTGCGCCTTCGACCGCGCTCAAGGGGTGGCCGCGCGCGACCAGGCAGGGGCGCACGCGCTGGAGCAGGCGCGGGCCTTCGGGGGTGTCCTCGACATCGGCCTCCCCGATCAGCCGGATCACGAAGCCCAGCGCAGCGGCCTGCGCGATGTCGGCGCTGCGCACCTCGGTGATCCCCGACACGCGGACATTGGCGAAATCGACCTGCGTGCCGAACCCGATCGCGGCAAGGATCGCGAGCTTGTGCGCGGCGTCCACGCCCTCGATGTCGAAGGCAGGGTCAGCCTCGGCAAAGCCCAGGCGCTGCGCTTCGGCGAGGACATCGGCGAAATCGGCGCCGGTGCGCTCCATCGTCGAGAGGATGTAATTGCAGGTGCCGTTGAGGATGCCGTAAACCTTGGTCAGCGCGTTGGCGCTGGTGCCTTCGCGCAGGCCCTTGATGACCGGGATACCGCCGCCGACCGCGGCTTCGAACTTGAGCGCGGCATTGGCCGCTTCGGCCAGCTTTGCCAGTTCCAGCCCGTGATGCGCAATCATCGCCTTGTTCGCGGTGACCAGCCCCTTGCCCGCCCCCAGCGACGCGCGCGACAACGCCAGCGCAGGGCCGTCCGAGCCGCCGACCAGTTCGACCACCACATCCACATCATCGCGCCTGGCCAGCGCGGTCATGTCGTCTTCCCATGCGAAGCGGGCGATATCGACCCCGCGATCCTTGCCGCGGTCGCGCGCGCTGACCGCGACGACTTCGATCGGCCGCCCCGCGCGCATCGCGATCAGCTGCGCGTTGGTGTCGAGCAGGCGGATCACGCCCGCCCCCACCGTGCCAAGCCCGGCGATGGCGATGCGCAGCGGGGCGGTCCGCGATGGTTCGGGTGCGGTGGTGGTCAAGCGGGCCTCCCTTGAAACGGCAGGCCCGCGCTTAACCGGCGCAGGCCTGCGGTCAAGCGGGGAAAATATCCGGCCCCGTGCCCTGTCAGCGCGCGGTAATGCGCCGTTCGCAGGTGCCGATCGCCTGACGCACGAAGGCATAATCGCTCGCCGCCAGACGCCGCTCCTCGGAATCGCGCGAAAGGTTGGCGTTGGTGGGCAGCTGTGCGGGCAATCCGCAGGCCAGCCTGTACCATGCCAGCGTGTCGCGCGCCGGCGGGCGGGCCGAAGAATCGATGATTTCCCCCCACGACACGCCCCATTCGGGCGCGCGTCCGGGTCGGCGCAGCACCGTGATCGACGCCGGGCTGCGCTTTTCGGTTGCCAGGAAGATCTGCGTTTCGGATTCGCCCGTCAATGTGCCGGGCACCGCCAGCGCATCGCTTACCCCGGTAATCCGCGGCTTGACATCGGCAGCGTAAAGCTCGGTGAGGACCGGGCGCACGCGTTCTTCGAGCATCGGGCTATAGGCCAGTTGCGCAGCGGGTGCGACCAGTTGCAATTCGCCCGGACGGCTGGGCACCGGCCGCGCAAACAGCAGAAATTCGCGCTTTTTCAGCTTGGGCGCCTTGCCGCGCGCGTCGAGCGGCATGTCGACCAGATAGGTCACCGCAGGCGCCACGGCGCTGCGTCCGGCAATCACCGACAGCGTATTGGCCTCAACGTAAAAGCGCACGAATCCCGGTGCCACCCCCGGCGCGCGGTCGGGTTTGAGGGCGGTTGCCTTTCGAATCCGCACATGCACGACCGCATCTGCGGCGTCCGAAAGCGTCGCAAGATCGGCATACGTCGGATCATTTGCCGCCGCGCTGGCGGTGACCGGGGCTGCCGCAGGCGTCTGCGCCTGCGCGCCGATGGTGCCTGCCGCAACCCCGGCAAGCGCTGCGCCGGAAAGGGCCAGACTCTTGAAAAACGCCATTAATATTCCCTTTACCTTTGACGATCACCGGACTTTTTCAGCGATGCGGCCGATGGCCCTTCTAGCACCCTTAATTGCACATGACTCGCAGTGAATCCGCGCTGAACCGCAAAAGCGTTTGATCGGCCAGGGGTTGGCCGTTAAAGCCCTAACGACTGATTGCGCGGGATTGGGGACATTGCCGCAAATTCAGTGAAGGCTGCATGCGGACAACGTTTGTTACGCAGCACCTGCCATCCGGGGAAAGATTGGGCCTTGCGTGTTGCGCGGGCCCGAAATTTTGTTCCGGGTTGGGAGGAACGTGAAATGACCGGGATCTGCCCGCTGGCACCCTAAGTCAGCGAGTGGGGAGTGTGCCGATCCTTTGCGATCGGCGAGTATTTGGAGAGAAAGCGCTGGATGTCCTACGCTAGCCAACAACAAGGACTAACCGGGCCCAAGCTCGTGTCGCTGATCATCGCCATGTCGATCGTCGGCCTCGTGGGCACGGGCATGGTGCTGTTCCTTACAGTCGATGCCGTGAAGGAGATGGTCGAACGTGTGACGACCGTCGACGTCACAGAACCGCCGCCGCCGCCGGAAGAGCCGCCGCCGCCGCCTGAAGAAGTGCCGGAGACCACCTCGCCTCCGCCGCCCGTCACGCCGCCGCAGCAGCTCAACATCGCGCCCAACCCTCCGCCGGTCGAGACCCGTCAGGACATTCCGCCGGCCGTGCCGACGGATACGCGTCCGACGACCGTTCCGACCGCCAACCCCGGACCGCCGACGCCGCCTGCGCCGAAGCCTCCGTCGAGGGCCCGCGGTGTCAAGACCAAGAACGAACGTAGCTGGTCTGCGCGCATTCAGGAGGATTACCCCCGCCGCGCCGCGCAGGAAGAAATCGAAGGGACCGTGGGCGTTCGCTGCACCGTCACCGCCGATGGCCGCGCCACGGGTTGTTCGGTCACCGCCTCCAGCGGTTCGGGCATTCTCGATGATGCCGCCACCAAGGCCGTCGAACGGTATGCCCGTTTCGACCCCGCGCTGAACGATGCTGGTGAACCCATCAGCGCCAGCTGGTCGACCCGCATTACCTACAAGCTGAACTGATCTAGCGGGCAGCCGGCGTACCGCCCTGTCACGGAACAACTTTTCAAAAGGACTACACGCAATGAACCTCTATCTTCTCGCCGCAGCCGCTGGTGAAGCAGCGCCCGAAAGCCAGTTCGGCTTTGTGCAGGCCATGAAAGAAGGCGGCCCCGTCGCCTGGTCGATCCTTGCCATCATGATCATCATGTCGGTCGGTTCGTTCTACATCATGTTCACCAAGCTGTTCGAACAGAACAAGGTCATGAAGCAGTACAAGACCGTGCAGACCCAGTTCTGGCGCACCTCGAGCCTGCGTGAAGGCGCGACCAAGCTCGACAAGGACAGCCCGTGGCGCCAGCTCGCCGACGACGCGGTCAAGGCGCAGGAAGACCACGGCAAGATGACCGACAGCCTCGAATCGCATGACTACATGCACGGTTCGCTGCAGCGTTCGGAAGATTCGATCAACGCCGTGCTCGCGGGCGGTCTGCCGTTCCTCGCCACCGTCGGTGCGACCGCACCGTTCGTGGGTCTGCTCGGCACCGTGATCGGGATCTACCGCGCGCTGATCAACATCGGCATCGCCGGCAACGCCTCGATCGACAAGGTCGCCGGCCCCGTCGGTGAAGCGCTGATCATGACCGCGATCGGTCTGCTCGTCGCTGTGCCTGCGGTGTTCGCGTTCAACTGGCTCCAGGGCCGCAACCGCAAGATCGCCGCGATGCTCAACACCTTCTCGACCGATCTGCTCGCCTACATGAACTCGAACGGCGCAGTGAAGCCCGCAGTGACCACCGGTGCTCCGGTTGCAGCCAAGCCCGCTGCCAAGCCGGTTGCGACCCCGGCCGCTCCGGCCCCGAAGGTCTGATCGTCATTGCCGCATGATGGCAGGAGCGGGCTGTCCCGCTCCTGCCAACTGCCCGGCAGGCCATCTTTCGGGAATGGCACCAAGGGCAGGTATTTCACGTCAAAGTTTTGACAGGCTAGGAATTCACAATGGCGATTTCTACGGGAGGCGGGGTCGATACCCCCATGTCCGACATCAACACCACGCCGCTGGTGGACGTGATGCTGGTGCTCCTGATCATCTTCCTCATCGCGGTTCCGGTGGCGATCCAGACCATCGAAAAGCTGGAAATTCCGGTCTTCGAATCGGTCGAATCGAAGGACAAGGTTGAAAACCTGCTGCTGACCGTCAGCGCGACCGACGATGCCGGCCGTGCAGCGGGCGAGCCCGGCTATGCCGGTGCCTCGCGCAATGGCGAATGCCGGATCTACTTCAACAACCTCACCCCGGTCGATTCGCAGGAACTTCAGGACCAGGCGTTCGAGCGGCTTGACGCCATCGTCAAGCGTGCCGGCGGTGCCGAAGCCCTGATGGAAAACCCCGACGAGATCCCGCAGGTCCACATTCGCGGCGACGTCAATGCGCCGTGGAAGTGCGTGGCCGGCGCGATCTTCCGTGTCCAGCTGGCAGGCTATCCGATTGTCGGGTTCATCTCGAACCCGGTCGATCCGGGCGCCTGATCGCTCCAAGCTAACTTAAGGAGAAAACACGATGGGTATGTCTGGAGGCAAGCTTGACGGCGAGCCGATGATGGACATGAACATGACTCCGCTGATCGACGTTCTGCTCGTTCTGCTGATCATGTTCATCATCACCATCCCGGTTGCCACGCACTCGGTCGATATCGACCTGCCGCAGCCGACCAATGCGCCGCCGCCGCTGGTCGAACCGACCAAGAACAAGCTGGTGCTGACCCCGCAGGACCAGATCCTGTGGAACGGCAATCCGATCGACGAAGGCCAGCTGGTTGCTGCCCTTCAGGCATCGACGCAGATGAACCCCGAGCCCGAACTGCAGTTCGAGCCCGAGGCTCAGGCCAGCTACGATCTCTCGGCCAAGGTTCTGCAGATCATCAAGAACTCGGGCGTCACGCGCTTCGGCTTCGTCGGCAACGACAAGTACCGCGACTTCAGCAAGTAAGCTGTCGATCAGACGGCTAACGCAAAAAGGGGCGCTGCGAGCAATCGCGGCGCCCTTTTTCGTGGGCCCGGCAAGGCCCCCCCCAATCGGTTTCAGCGACAATACCGGTACGCGTTAGGCAACCTCTTCTTTTCCTGATATTCTTTACCCCGTCAGAGCGGCCACCATCGGGCCTGTTCGGGTGAGGGCCGCGCTGCTGCAAGAGGAGAGAGCCGATGCCCTATGCCGTGCGCCGCCCCAATCTCTACGCCCGCCGCCCGCAGCCGATCGGCACGATCAACGTGACCCCGTTCATCGATGTCCTGCTCGTGCTGCTAATCATGCTGATCCTTGCCATCCCCGCGCCGGTAAACGTCACCGAAGTCGACATCGGCGGGACCAGCACGCCGCGCTACCCCGTGCTTGAAACCAACGCATTGACGATTGATGGCAACGACCGGATCGCGTGGAATGGGCAGCGTGTGTCGACCTCCGAACTGCGCGCCCAGATCGCCGCGGCAAGCGCCCTTCGCGTCCAGCCCCTGCTCCGCTTCGAAGCCGATGCGCGCGCAAGCTACGAAACTGCAGCCCGCACGATCGCGCTGATCCGCGAGGAAGGCGCCGACAGTTTCCGGTTCGTCGGCAATGAGAAATTCCGCGACTTCGACTGATCTTGCGCGGCCCTGAGAGAGGCGTCAGTCTCCCTCAGGCGGCTCGTCAGGCCGCATCGCGGCGGCGATCAGACCCTCGGCCTCGAGCAGCAGTTCGTCGTCCATCGCGCCCTGCGGCACCGCCTCGCGGCCGATCATGGTCATCACCGGGACGGCGAGCGGGGAAACGCGTTCGAGCTCGACATGGACCAGTTCGCGGGTCGAGCGTTCGAGCAGATCGGCCAGCCGCCCCACATCGGTCATCCGCGCGCGCGCATCGGCCCAGGCGGCCTCGATCAGGACATGGTCGGGCTCGTATTTCCGCAACACGTCGTAGATCAGGTCGGTCGAGAAGGTGACCTGCTTGCCGGTCTTCTTCTGCCCGGGATGCTGGCGTTCGACGAGGCCCGAGATCACCGCGACTTCGCGGAATGCGCGGCGCAAAAGGTGGCTTTCGGTGACCCATTCGACGAATTCGCCGGTGAGGATATCGGGTGACAGCAGCGGCGCAGGGTTGGTGACCGGTTTCAGGCCCCATACCGCGAGGCAATAATCATTGGCGACGAACCCACCGGGGAGCAGCCCACGATCCTCCATCCGCCGCGTGATCAGCATGCCGAGGCTCTGGTTCGCGTTCCAGCCTTCAAAGGTGTAATAGGTGGTGTAATGCTTGCCGCCGTGGGGGAAGCTTTCGACCAGCAATTCGCCCGGCGCGGGCAGGCGGCTGCGATAGTCCTGCATTTCCAGCCATTCGCGCACATCGTCGGGAAAGCGGCTCCAGCCCGCGCGGTCGGACAGCATTTCCTGCACGCGGGTCGACAGATGCGTGGTCAGCGGCATGCGCAGCCCGCCATAGGTCGGGATGCTCGCCGATGATTTCGCGGCGCGCACGGTGAGGTCCATGTCCTTGACACCTTCGACCTCGAGGCTGAGCCCGGCAAAGAAGAAGGTGTCGCCCGGCGAAAGCTGCGCGGCAAAACGTTCCTCGACCTTGCCGAGGCTGCGCCCGTTCTTGAAGCGCACATTGAGCATTTCGGCATCGATGATGATGCCCGCATTCATCCGGTGGCGCTGCGCCTGATTGGGGTGTGACAGGCGCCATACGCCGTCCTTCCCCCGCACGATCCGCTGGAACCGGTCATAGGCCTTGAGCGCATAGCCGCCATTCGACACGAAGCTCAGCACGCGGCCGAAGGTTTCGGCGTCGACCCAGCTATAGGCCAGCGCGCTGCGCACCTCGGCGAGCAGCGCGTCCTCGTGGAAGGGCGCGGCGCAGGCGCAGGCCATCACGTGCTGCGCGAGCACATCGAGACTGCCGGGACGAAACGCTTCGCCGTCGCGCTGGCCCTCGTCGACCGCGTCCTTGGCGGCCATCGCCTCCAGAAATTCGAAGCGGTTGCCGGGCACCAGCACCGCACGGCTGGACACATCGAGCCGGTGGCCCGCGCGCCCGATGCGTTGCAACAGCCGCGATGAGCCCTTGGGCGCGCCCATCTGGACGACGAGGTCGATATCGCCCCAGTCGATCCCCAAGTCGAGGCTGGCGGTGCACACCAGCGCGCGCAACTCGCCGCGCGCCATCGCTTCTTCGACCTTTCGGCGTGCTTCGGTCGAGAGGCTGCCGTGGTGGATGCCGATCGGCAGATTGTCGTCATTGGCTTCCCACAGGCACTGGAAGATGAATTCGGCCAGAAACCGCGTGTTGGTGAAGACCAGCGTGGTGCGGTTCGCCTTGATAGCCTCCATCAGCTGCGGCACCGCCCAGCGCCCCGCGTGCCCGCCCCAGGGAATGCGCTCTTCCTTGGGCAGCAGGATCTCGACCTCGGGCTCCGCACCCTCTTCGCCCAGCACCAGCGCGGCGGCCGAAATCTCGCCGTCCTCGCCGCTTTGCGGGGCGAGCCATTCCTGAAAGTCGCGCGGGTTGGCGAGCGTCGCCGACAGCGCGGCCCGCTGCGCCTGCGGGGCGAGCGCGTGCAGCCGGGCGAGGCTGAGCGCGAGCAGATCGCCGCGCTTGTCGGTGGCAAAGGCGTGCACCTCGTCGATCACGACGCGTTTCAGCCCCGCAAACAGGTCCGCGCTTTCGGGATAGGACAGCAGCAGCGACAGGCTTTCGGGCGTGGTCAGCAGGACATGCGGGGGGCGTTCACGCTGCCGCTTCTTGCGATCGGACGGGGTATCGCCGCTACGCGTTTCGACGCGGAGGGGCAGGCCCATCTCCTCGATCGGGGTGATAAGGTTGCGCTTCACATCCTGCGCCAGCGCCTTCAGCGGCGAGACGTAGAGCGTGTGCAGGCCATCGGCAGGCAGGGCCTCGCCCGCAAAATCGCACAGGGTCGGCAGGAACCCGGCCAGCGTCTTGCCCGCGCCGGTATCGGCGACCAGCAGCGCATCGCGCCCTGCGCGCGCCTGTTCGAGCATCTCCCACTGGTGCCGCCGCACCCGCCAGCCGCGCTGCGCAAACCATGCGGCGATGACCGGCGGCAGATCGGGCAAGGTGGGATCGGACGCGCTCACGCGCTGCATGTGGAGGCTCACCCGCAGGTGTGCAAGGCGCGGGGGATCAGATGCCCTTCAGCACCTCGGCCGGCACCCGCGACGGCGCGGCCAGCACGGCATCGAGTAGCGCGATCTCGACCGTGCAGCGGTCCTGATTATCGGGATCGCCGAGGGCCGCGACCAGCCGCTTTTCGGAAAGGCGGCTGCGCTTAAGGACATCCTCCACCAGCCAGCCGGGGATCGCATAACGCACCTCGCCGCCCTTGGCCTCGTGACCCAGCACCTTGGCGTTCAGCAATTGCTGCAGCAAGGTGTGTTCACGGCGTTGTTCTTCGGCGGTCAGGCCCAGATCGAGATCGCGCAAGCCCCCGCGCGCCACACGCGAGCAGGTTTCAGGCGATTGGCGCTGCGCAGCCCTAAGCCACAGCGCCTTCAAACCGGCACGCGCGATCAGCGCATCCCCGCGCGCGACCTCGCGTGCGCCAAGCGCCTGCAAGCGGACGTAGTTGACCGGCGACAGGAAACGGTTGTCAGGTAGGCCCAGCAGCGGCTGCAGCCGATCGGCAAAGACCTTGTCCGCAGCCTCCAGCGCGGCAAGATCCATGCCCTGACCGAAGATTGCGGCAACACGCGTATCGAGCTCTGCCGCGCTCGGCCCCTGTTCGATCGCGGGCACGGCCTGATCGACGGCATCCTTTTCGTCGATGAAGCCGAGGCACCCGCGCACCACCAGAAGGATCACGAAGGCCGCCAACAACACCCGGCTGACCGCCCGGCCAGCCCCGTTCTCGCCGCGCGCCAGCCCTTCCCACGATGCGACACGTTCGGGATCGAGATAGCTTTCGAGTTCGGGGTAACGCTGGCGGATGCCGGTCAGCAGCTTGTGCACTTCCAGCCGCTTGACCCGCAGCCGGTCGATCAGCCGCGCGGGCCCGGGCCGCGACAATTCGGTCCATGCCCGGTTGAGCGGGTGCGCGGGCATCTGCACCTTCTCGTAAAAGCGCATCCCCTTGATCCGGTCGTTGAGGAAGCGCAGCGCATAGCGCTCCTCGAGCGCGCCGGCCTCGTCCAGCCAGCCGAACGCGGTGCTGGCCGGTTCGACGAAGGGGGCGGAGCGCGGCCAGGTGCTCGCGAACAGATCGGCCAGCCCCGTGTCGAGTGCGTCGTGTTCGGCAAGGTCCGCTTCTTCGGCGCGCGCGATCAGCGTGTCCACCGCGGCGAGGCCCTCGCCAAGTTCGGCGTGGGTCACGGCGTCCTCGCTCGGCTGGCCGCCGGGGTAGAGCACTGCGAGCAGCCGGCCCCATGCCGCCTTTGCAGCGGCCTGCGCTTCGCTTTCCTGCTGCGCGCTCGCTCCGCCGTGCGACCAGCGGGTCAGCGGATCGGGATGCTGAGCGGACGGGCTGTCGTCCCAATAGTCGTCATCGTCCCAGTCGTCGTCCTGCCAGTCCTCTCCGGGCGGATCACCCGGCAAGGCGCGATCGGCGTCCTGCGCATCATCCGGCAGCGCAATGTCGTCGCCAGCCCCCTCAGCGCTGTCCGTCGCCGGAGGCACGGCGCGCAGGCTGACAGGCTCGCCCTGCCCCGCCTGCCACAGCGCGGCATCGCGCGCACGGCGAAGCTCGGCATAGCCCGCGATATCGTCGTCGAGATTGGTCGCGCGCAGGATATCGGCATAGGCCTTGCGGATTGCGGCCTTATCGCTGGTCGGGTCGATCCCGAGGCGATCCCACGGGAAGGCGCGGCGGGTCATGAGCGCGGCATCACAGCGGGGAGGCGCTGTCGATCTCGTCGAGCAATTGCCCGAGCGCCTCGCGCGCATCGGCAATGATGCGCGGGTCCTGCTTGTCGAGCGCGCCCTGGAACTCGGTCAGGCTATGACCGATGAGGTCCCGGATATGGCCGGTGAAGCCTTCATAGGCGCGTTCGCCGCGTGCCAGCATCGCGACGTTCTCGGCCTCGTCGCGCGGGTGCACCTTCAGCTTCTCGAGCGCCTTGCGCCGCGCGTCGACATCCTTCTGGCTGCGGCGGTCGTCCTCGTCGACGATCACGAGGTTGCGGGTCAGCCCGGTTTCGGGAACCGCGACATCGACATCGAGCAGCCCGCTGGTGTCGTAGGTGAAGCGCACATCGACCGACACTTCGCCCGCGGGGCGCGGCGGGACGGGGATCGTCAACTCGCCCAGCTTGACGTTCTTCTTCACGTCGCGCGCTTCGCCTTGGTAGATCGCGAAGGTGACCTGTTTCTGGTTGTCGCCCAGCGTCCAGAACCGCTCCATCCGGCTGACGGGCACGGGGGTGTTGCGTTCGATGATGGGGGCAAAGATATCGTCGTGATAGCGCCCTTGCGCATCGCGCGTCGCGGTGTTCACGCCAAGCGTGAAGGGCGCGACGTCGGTGATGCGGATTTCCTCCAGCCCCTCCCCGCCCGACAAGAGCCCGGCCTGGATTGCCGCGCCCAGCGCGACCGCATGATCGGGGTGGACAGTGGAATTGGGAAAGCGCCCGAACATCCGGGTCAGCGCCTTGCGCACCACCGGCATCCGCGTCGCGCCGCCCACCAGCACGATGTCCGACAGGCTTTTGGCATCGATATGGCAATCGCGCAAAGCCCGGATCACCGGATCGCGCAGCCGCTTGCCGAGGCCTGCTGCGGCCTCTTCGAATGCCTCGGCCGAAACGCGCACGCTGATCGGTGTGCCACCCGCCACCACATTGAAATCGGCCTCTTCCGAGGTGGTGAGCGCGCGCCGCGTGCGCTCGGCCGCAAGATTGAGCAGCGCGCGGCGGCTGTCGGTGCGCAAGGCATCGAGCGCCGCGGCGGCTTTCTCCCTGAGCAGCGGCTCGACCAGCCGGACCAATGCCTCGTCGAAATCGTCACCGCCCAGCCGGTTGTCCCCCGCCGAGGCGCGAACCTCGACGATCCCGTCGAACATCTCGACGATCGAGACATCGAAGGTGCCCCCGCCAAGGTCGAACACCAGAAACGGTTCGCGGTCGCCGCGATCGGCAAGCCCGAAGGCGAGTGCGGCGGCGGTGGGCTCGTTGATCAGCCGGCGCACCTCGAGCCCGGCGATCTCGCCCGCACGGCGCGTGGCGCGGCGCTGGCGTTCGTTGAAATAGGCCGGGACCGTGATCACCGCCTCGGTCGGCCGGTCGCCGGTCGCAGCCTCGACATCGTCGGCAAGGCTGCGCAGCACCATCGCCGAAAGGTCTTCGGGGCCAAGCGTCCGCCCCGCCAGTGTCACCGTGCTGGCCGTGCCCATCATCCGTTTAAAGCTGGTGACGGTGTCGGCGGGATGGGTCGCCATCCGGTCGAGCGCGGCCTCCCCCACCCAGGTCTGCCCGCCCTTGTCGATGCTGACCGCGGACGGCGTCAGCTCCTTGCCGAGCGCATTGGGGACAAGTTGCGCGGCACCATCGCCCCACAGCGCAACCGCGCTGTTGGTGGTGCCAAGATCAATTCCGACAAGCATGCGCGAAACCATAACGATGGCCGCGCATCAGGCAATTGGATTTGCCACCGCAAAACCGATCAGTGCGCGGCGCTCTGTGTCCGGTCCAACCCGGATGCCGCCAGTTGCGCGTCGATCTGCGCCAACAGGCGGTCGAGGCCTTCGCTCGTATCGCTTTCCGCGCGCGCGACCAGCACGTCCTGCGTGTTCGATGCGCGCAGCAGCCACCAGCCGTCGGCCGTGTCGACGCGCACGCCATCGGTGGTGTCGACGCTCGTCACCTCCGCACCGGGCGCGGTGGTGAGGCGCTGCGTGATCTCTTCCATCGCGGCAAACTTGCGCGCCTCGTCGACCTGGAACCGCAGTTCCGGGGTGTTGAGCATCGGCGGGATGCTTCCGCGCAGTTCGGTCACCGAACGGCCCAGTCGGGCGGTAGCGGCCAACAACCGTATTCCTGCGTAGAGCGCGTCGTCAAACCCGTAATACTCATCAGCGAAAAACACATGCCCGCTCATTTCCCCCGCGAGCGGCGCACCAGTTTCCTTCATTTTGGACTTGATGAGCGAATGGCCAGTCTTCCACATCAGCGGCTCCCCGCCCAGCTCCGCCACCCGGTTGAACAGCGCGCGGCTGGCCTTCACGTCGGCGATGATCGTAACGCTCTCTTGGTCTTTGGGGCGCGATTTGATCAGATCCTCGGCGTAGATCATCAAAAGCTGATCGCCCCAGATCACCCGGCCCGTGCCGTCGATTGCTCCGATCCGGTCGCCATCGCCGTCAAAGGCCACTCCGAAATCAAGGTTCTTGCTTGCGACTAAAGCCCGCAGATCGGCCAGATTGGCTTCGACGGTGGGATCAGGATGGTGGTTTGGGAAATGTCCATCAACGTCAGTAAACAGCAGATGGTGTTCCCCCGGCAGCCGGGCAGCCAGAGCTTCGAGCGCGGGGCCGGCGGCACCGTTGCCGGCATCCCAGCCGACGCGCAGAGTTTCGAGTTTGGCCGGTTCGATACCGGCGAGGCCTTCGAGCAGGCGCTCGATATACTTGCCAAGGATGTCGAGCGTGGCCACGCTGCCAATCCCGCTGGTGAACGCCCCGTCTGCTGCCAGTTTCCCGAGCTTCTGGATATCGCCGCCGAAGAACGGGCGGCCCCGAAATACCATCTTGAAGCCATTGTAATTGGGGGGATTGTGGCTGCCAGTTATCTGAATGCCGCCATCAATCTGTTCATCTGACGCTTCGGCATAATAGAGCATCGGCGTCGGGCCGAGCCCGATCCGCACGACATCGCAGCCGCTGGCATTGATCCCTTCGACCAGCGCGTGTTCGAGCATCGGCGAACTGATCCGCCCGTCATACCCCACCGCCACGGTCCGACCCCCGTCCTCGCGCAGCAGCGTGCCGAACGCCCAGCCGATCGCGCGCGCATCATCCGCGCCCAGCGTCTCACCGATGACTCCGCGAATGTCGTATTCGCGCAGGATCGTGGGGTGGAACCGGTGTTGCATCATCGAAACACTCTCCTTGCTGCGCGCTCGCGGTTCGTCCGGCAGTTCGCGTCAGCGCGGCGCGATGTCCTGCGGGTCGGGCAATTCGCCGAGCAGCAGATCACGCGCCGCATTGGCTTCCTGCATCGCGGCGTTGCTGCCGCCGCGGTCGGGATGCACCTGCGCCGTCAGCCGGCGGTGGGCAGCGATAATCTCGTCACGGTCCGCGCCCGCATCCACGCCTAGCACCCGGCGTGCGCGTGCGGCTGCCTGACCGCGCGCGGAACCCGGCGCCAGAAATTCCCACGGCCATTTGCCGAAAGCCCAGCGGCACACCACGCTGATCGCCGCCGCGACATACAGCAGCTTGACCATCAGGCGACTTCCAGCTGCGCATCGGCGCGGTCGAATTCGGGCAGGTTGAGCGCCTTGACCAGCGCGCGCAATTCTTGCCGCGCGACAAGGTGGCTGGTGCCCAGTTCGCCCAGATGCCCCTTGTCGAGCAGAGTCAGGCCCGAGGGGAACAGCTCACGGTAGATCACGCGTTCGGACAAGCCTTGCGTCACGCGGAAACCGACGCGCTTCGACATCTCATTGAGCGCCTTGTGCAAACGCGCCTGGTTTTTCGCTTCGACGTGGCCGGTGCGGTTGCGCACCACGATCCAGTCCATTTCGGGGCGCTGCTGCTCGATCGTCATGCGGCTGCGCTTCATCCGCGCCTCCCAGATCAGTTCGGCAAAGAACGACAGCTTGCGCACCTTGAAGGTTTCCGCATCGACCTGACCGATCAGATCGAAATCGACGAAGCTGTCGTTCATCGGCGTCACCAGCGTATCGGCCTGTTCGACCGCCGCACGCGCAAAGGGATCGTCGCGCCCAGGATTGTCGATGATCAGGAAATCGCAGGTCGCCTCGATCCTGCGGATCATCGCCACCAGATCGCCGGTGGTATCGCCGCGAAACACCTCGCATTCGGGGGTCGGCAACGTCAGACCCCGCTTTTCCAGCGTGGCCAGCCGGTTTTCGACATAGCGGTGCACCGTGCGCTGGCGCGGATCGAGATCGATCGAAGCCACGCGCGCGCCCAGATAGGATAGCGCCACCGCAACGTGCACTGCGGTCGTCGACTTGCCGGTGCCGCCCTTTTCGTTGGCGAACACGATCCGGTGCGCCTGACCCTCTCGGACAGTGCGGATGCTGGCGGGTTCATCGAAGGCGGCGGCAGGCATGACAAGGTCTCTCGGGGCCGGTCGGGCGCAACCCGGGCAAGGGGCAGCGCGGACGGCTTGAAATGGGACAGCAAGCACCGCTAGGGCGCTGCCTTCATGTATCCTTGGAGGACGAGCGGTGCAAACGGTCAAGACGCTGCATATGTTGAGAACCGCTTTGGCACAGCTGCGGGCGGCGCCGGGCACGCGGATCGCGCTGGTGCCGACGATGGGCGCACTGCACGAAGGCCACCTCACGCTGGTGCGCCGCGCGCGGGCCGAGGCGGATCACGTGGTCGTCTCGATCTTCGTGAACCCCAAGCAGTTCGGGCCGAACGAGGATCTCGACGCCTATCCCCGCCAGCTTGCGGCCGATGCCGCGATGCTGGAGGGCGAAGGCGTGGGCCTGCTCTGGGCGCCTGACGCGGCAGCGATGTATCCTGCGGGCTTTGCCACCAATATCTCTGTTTCCGGGGTGAGCGACGGGCTGTGCGGCGCAGCGCGTCCCGGCCATTTCGACGGTGTCGCGACGGTGGTGTGCAAGCTGTTCAACCAGGTGCAGCCCGACATGGCGTTCTTCGGCGAAAAGGATTTTCAGCAGCTCGCAGTGATCCGCACGATGGCCCGCGATCTCGATCTTGCCGCGCCGCATGCCGACCGGATCATCGGCGTACCCACCGTGCGCGAGACCGATGGCTTGGCGATGAGCAGCCGCAACCGCTATCTCTCGCCCGAACACCGCGCCGCTGCCGCCGCCTTGCCGCGCGCGATGCAGGCGGCGAGCGCGGCGTTGGCCGCCGGCGCGGGGGTCGACGAGACGCTTGCGCAATTGCAGGCGGCGCTGCTGGCGGCGGGCTTTTCAAGCGTCGATTACGCGGTGCTGGCCGATGCCGCTTCGCTCGCGCCGCTGGACACGCTCACCGACGCGCCTGCGCGCCTGCTGGTCGCCGCCCGGATCGGCGGCACGCGCCTGATCGACAACATGGCCGTGCCGCACTGATTGCACGCACAATCGCGCCAGCATGTTGACGCGCCCGCCCCAACGGTGGCATGGGCGCTGGCATCGCGTGAGCGGGTATAGCTTAGTGGTAAAGCTCCAGCCTTCCAAGCTGGCTATGCGGGTTCGATTCCCGCTACCCGCTCCAGCCCTCCCTTCCCAAAGAGCCCCAGAAAGTCTATAAAACCCTTGGAAATCCGAGGGATTTAGACCCTCGGTCGTCCGAGAATGTCCCTATTCTTCCCGCTGCATCCGGGGCCCTTGGGGGCCACATCGCGGGGCCAAGGCATTTCGGGCATTTGGACTGGCCCCCACGTGGGGGCCACGAGCTGGGAAAGGACCGAGGGCCATGCCGCTGACAGATGTTGCGATCCGGAACGCCAAGCCGCGAGCGAAGCCCTACAAGGTGGGCGACACTCTGGGCTTGTTCCTCTTGGTGCAGCCGTCAGGCGGAAAGCTGTGGCGGGTCAAATATCGCATCGACGGCAAGGAGAAGAAGCTGGCGATCGGCATCTACCCTCAGGTCGGCCTCGCGGAGGCGCGGCGCAGGCGTGATGCCGCCCGCGAGTTGGTCGCTGCTGGCAAGGATCCTGGCCGTGAGAAGCAGCGCGAGAAGGTGCGGTCGCGCATCCAGGCTGAAACTACCTTTGACGCCATCGCCGCCGAATTCTGCCAAAAGCGCAGGCGTGATGGTCAAAAGGCCTGGGCGGTGAGCACGGCCACGCGCAGCGAATATCTGCTGTCGCTGCTCAAGGGATCGATCGGCAAGCTACCCATCACGGATATTGAACCCGCTGACGTCTTGATTGCCGTCCGTAAGATCGAACGCAAAGGCCAACTGGAAAGCGCCCGCCGCACCCTTCAGCTGGCGGGTGCGGTGTTCCGCTATGCGGTCGCCACCGCCCGCCTCGCTTCAGACCCCACGCGTGACCTGCGTGGCGCGCTGACCGCGCCAACCGTCACCCACTACGGCGCGATCATCGACCCGGCGCGCGTGGGTGAGCTGATGCGCGCTATCGACGGCTATGAAGGCCAGCCGATCACCAAGCTGGCGATGCAACTGGCCCCACATGTCTTCGTCCGCCCAGGCGAGTTGCGCCACGCCGAATGGAACGAATTCGATTTCGAGGGAGCACTGTGGACCATCCCGGCGGGCAAGACGAAGATGCGCAAGGATCATCTTGTCCCGCTCTCGCGCCAGACGATTGCGATCCTGAAAGACCTCCATGCCCTGACCGGTCCCGACGGGTACGTCTTCCCTTCGATCCGCTCCCGCAAGCGCCCAATGAGCGACAACACAATCAACGCAGGCCTGCGCCGCCTCGGCTACTCCACTGACGAAATGACCGCCCACGGCTTCCGCGCGATGGCCTCAACCCTCCTCAACGAAAGCGGCAAGTGGCACCCCGACGCAATCGAGCGCGCGCTGGCTCACGGCGACAGCGACAGAGTCCGCGCTGCCTACCATCGCGGCGCACACTGGAAGGAGCGCGTAGCCATGGCGCAATGGTGGAGCGACCACCTAGACCAGCTGCGGAAGGGGGCCGAGATTGTGCCGATCAAGGCGGGAAAGCGGTGACCGGAGATTAAAGCCGCAACTCGTTTACGGCCCGCATTAAATCGAAGAATTTCGATTTCTATTCAACTTGTTATGGCCAAGCGAGTTGCCTACAACTCGCCGCAAACCCGCATAACTCTCTGGCGGATCATTTGTGCACAAACCGTGTTTCCATCGAAATATCAGAAATATGCAACCCGAATTCGCGGGGTAGGGTGTGCTCACTGTTCCCCAGCTACGTGTGTCGGATTCCACGGCTTTGACGATTCAGGCTTGGAGGTCTTGAACAATCCTCCAGAGCGGAGCCTTCGGCAGGCAGGCAAGGGCATCGAGTCAATGTCCAGGCGAGCCTCTTCCCTCATGGTTTGGTCTGGAACGCAGGGTCATGCTGAATGACTATTCCCGGGTGGCGAACCATATAATTGGCAAGGCGACCTGGGATCCTGCAATCGCTCGGCCTTTCGCACATAAAATCTGGCTGATCGGCACCCAATGGTCGGTCGCCAAATCTTGCGATTTGCGTGCCGGCGTCAATTCGGTAGGACAGCGTCGATGCACTGGTCGAAAACTCTCCAATGAATGCACCCCCAAACCCCTGCGCGGGTGGCGTCCAGCCACAGGGTCAGCAGCTAGGCGTCAGTCGCCCACTGCAGGAGCGCCGGATTCTAGGAGCTTACTATACGCCCGAGCGCCTTAGTCAGTTGCTAGCCGATTGGGCGATCCGGGACGTTTCAGACATTGTCCTTGAACCCAGTTTTGGCGGGTGCGGCTTCCTATCCACAGCCCACAATACGCTGACGCGTCTCGGCCATGCTGAACCGATCCGCCAGATCTTCGGCTGCGACATTGACCCGGTTGCATTCGAATATCTGGCAGGCGTGTTCGGCCACGATGCCGACATCAGCGGATTTATACAGCGCGACTTTCTCGATTGTCATGCAGTTCAGGAATGGCCCGAACGATTCTCGGTGGTTCTGGCCAATCCCCCCTACATTCCTCACCAGCGCATCGGTAAAGCGCGGGTGCGTGAACTCTGGCAAAGGCCGCAGGGGATTTCCGGAGTTAAAGGACGCTCGAGCTTATGGGCGTATTTCCTGTCCCATGCCGTAAGCCTGTTAAAGCCCGGCGGTCGCATGGCGTGGGTCTTGCCCGGCGCCTTTCTTCAGGCAGACTATGCCGCGCCGATCCGCACGTACATCGGACAGCGGTTCGCTCGCGCTGCGGCTTTCGTCATACATGAGCGACTGTTTCTGGCCGAAGGTGCAGATGAAGAGACAGTTATTTTGTTGGCCGATGGCCATGGATTGCCCAGCCTCGGCGACGGCCTGGAGGTGGGCGAAGCAGGAACACTCGATGAGCTAGCCACGTTAATTGAGCAATGGGGTGCGCATACTTGGGTCGGCCGGACTGGCACTATTGCGCCGGCCAAGCTTAGCTTTACCACCGACGCGGAGGCGATTTACGACACCTTGTCAGCGCGGCCCGACGCCTTCCTGCTCGGCCAGCTTGCGAAGGTCCAGATCGGCCTTGTTACGGGCGACAACAACTTCTTTGTGCTCAACGGTAAAGCCTGTGTGGCCGCTGGTCTCGCCAACGGCGATTGTACACGTGTGCTCTCCAAGTTTCGCGCGGCTACTGGCATCAGCTTGAGCGTGGCTGACCTCGATATCTATGACGCTCTCGGTGGCAAATCATTCCTAGTCCAATCTGACGGAGAGGCGACCAGTGATGCGGTCCGAGCCTATCTTGATCGCTATCCCGCTGCACGCCGTGAAAGCGTCAGCACATTCAAGAAGCGTCCGGTTTGGTCAATGATTAGCGACGGAAAAACGCCGCACGCCTTTTTCCCAGTCATGCACCATCACGGGCCGCGGCTTGTCCTTAACAGTGGCAATTTACACTGTACGAACACGATTCACCGTGTGTTTTTCACGGACAAGCTCTCGACTTCGCGGCAGAAATTGGCGGCCCTGTCGATATTGACGACATACAGCCAAATCTCAGCAGAACTCTGTGGTCGGCGTTACGGATCAGGCGTCCTCAAGCACGAACCGCGCGATGCAGAACGCATTAGCTTGTTGATGCCGGCGGCTGTTGATCTGGATGACCTCGATCGCATCTATCTGCAGGTCGATGCGCGACTGCGTGATGGCGATGCAGAAGGCGCTCGTTCAATCGCCGATGAGGCGCTCTGGCGCTGGTCTGGCGTTGTGCTTACCGGCAGTCAGCGGGGAACGCTGAACAATGTACTGGATGCCATGCGTGAGCGTCGTCGTCCGGACCGCCGGGTCAAACCCAGCTTCCGTTCCACATTCGCGCCAAAGCCGTAGACTCGCTCACCGCGAGAGACTGCGTGAGCCGAGCGACATAGTCCGTAAAACACAGCTTCTGCAGGCGGCGTATTGCATCACACCATGCTGGATCATCGCGGACCGACCGCGCCCACTTCGCTGGAAAGAAATTTGCAGCCAAGACCTCACATAAAAGGCCAAGCTCCAAAGGTGGATGACACCAACGCGGCTCCGCGATCGGAAGTTCGCGGTCCCGGAATCCAGGCAAGTGGCCGCCCATCTGCAGATGAAATAATGGCCCTTGCTGGCCGATGTTGGCCCGATCAAGATGCCACCGGCAGACGGGTTCACCTGCGGCGTTTGTAATGGCGACAGCGACATCAAGCGTGACAAACGGAGGATGGCTGACAACATCTTGATCGATTACGATGCGCTCGGCCGAAAGGGCGATTGAGATTTCCGCTCCGTCCTTGTCCTGCACTCGCTCGAAGGTAATCGCACGTTCCCGCGCTATCCGCGTTGTCCAGCTCGTTTCTTTCTTGAGCTTCGCTAACCGAAACGATTCGTCGCGCAGCGCCGCTGCTCCTTCGACGGTCAAAATGTCGGCAGCCTGCAGCTTCTCTCCGATCACACGGAGCGCATGCCCCGCTTCTTCCGCATTTAGGTAGGCCATTGCTGGTTCAGGTCTTTCGCTGACGCGTCTTGATGCCCACGATCAGTGAGGCGTCGCTCTCTTCGATTTGCCACGGATGGCCGTCATTCAGATAACGGTCGGTCTGGATGCAGTCCCAGCAGATGCGTCGACGAGCTGCGAACCGCGGAGCTCTACTCTCAAACACCGCGAGTGAGTGACGTAACTCGGTTGGGCGTCGGCAGCTGCAACAGGCGAAACCGACATACTCGTCACTACTATGGTTCCAAGGTGATGCTGCCGGCTCGAGTGCTTCTCCGAAACGAACTGACAGTGCCTCCGCACGCTGCTGCGCCGTCAGATCAAGCAGCGGCTTGCCTGTGATGTTCTCGCCCCACTCCTCTAGCCGATTGGCCCACCAACGACGCCAGCCCTCGCTGAATATACCGGTATACAACAGATCATCAGCTGTAAGTGCTGGCACCAGCTTGAAGAAGCTATCGATTTTTAGGCCCAGCAGCGATGCGGCATCCGCATCATCGAGGAGTAGGCCCGGTCGCTTAATGATGGCATTCAGAACGAACTTCGCCGCCAAATGTGGGGCCGAGGCGTCGCTGAGCACGCTTGCGATGGATTGAATGCGGACTCGGTCGACCTCCGCCTCCGAGGCACTGAGTAGCACAACTGGATCATATTTCTTGTTCAATTCACGTAGAAATTGATAGCCGTTGCTTAAAGCGCATAGTTCTGCCCGAACGCGCGCGCGCTCGGAAACTACAATTTCTTTTGCATATACAATATCAAACAGATCATGTGCAGTCCGGTCTGGAGCGAAATATGCCTCCAACTTGTAGTCGTTGCTGACAAGAACGATCCCGAAATCATGGTCCGGATTGACGATTGCCTCGTCCCGTAACAATTGAGCAAGGCCACTACCCTTAAAGGTATGGCCATTCTCGACATTGGGGGTCACCTCGTCGAGCCGGTAATCTAGCGCAACGACATTCGGCTGTGCCAATCTGATGGCGAGCGCCTGATCGGTAAGTGGCGCTACCGCATGGTAATCAAAATCAAGCACACCGCGTGTACTTAGAAGAGCGGCGAATTGCTGATCCTCGTCATCGACAAAAATTCCTTTTGCGGGCATCGTCACGCCGCTCCTTCTGCCGACAGCACGCTGAACTCCATCCTGCACGCATACCCCTCAGTAGGAATACCGACGTTGGCCGTGCCGCCGTAACTTTCCGCGACATCGGAGACAATTTTGAGCCCTAGGCCAGTGCCAGGCCCAGCGACACCATCATCCTCGCCCATAGTTGTCGTAAAGAAAGGATCAAAAACTCGATCCTGCAGATCCTCGGGGATGCCCATACCATTGTCCTCGAAAGCAACTACGATATGGCGCCCATGCCGCCTTGCCTCAATGCGGATACGACGATCATCGACTTTTGCGCGCTTCATCGACTTAATCGCATTGGTCAGGAAATTGAGCAAAACGGAATCGAGTTCTGAAGCATGCATGGGCGTGGTCCGCAGCTCCTCCGGCTCTACGTCGATATCAAATATAACCCGCTGCTTCGCCATATAATTCTCAAACTGCCGGGTGAAGCGATCAATCGCCCCCTTCACCGACAAGTCGCGCAATTCGCGACTTTCGGTGCGAGACATTAGAGCGCCGATGTAACCTCCGATGTCGAACAAACGTTCTGCCGACCGTTGCAGATCGGCGTGCTGACTGCGAAGATCGTGCTGGAGGCGGTTATCTGGCACTTCACCGATGATGTCTTCAAGAAGGAGCAGGTTGGCTAACAATGCACTTTCGGCGCCCTTCACTTCGTGACCGAACACGCTGATCGACAGACCCAGCGAAGCCAAAATGCGGAGCATTTCCTCGTATTCAATCGACGCTGCAATCTTGGCTTCGACATCGGCTTCATACTGGCGAACAACCTGAGCAAGTTGCCGCAGATCATCTTGGCGAGAGGTCCCCTCGGCGCCCGTTGCGTTGTGAGTGGAATCGTGTCGGCGCAAAATTTCGTCCACTACTGTGGAGGGACGAACCCGTGTTGAGGTAAAGCCCTTCTCCCCAGCACGCTGCTTGCGTTTGCGGGTCGCCGCAACGCGTAACGCAGCCCACTCAAGCGCCCAGCGAGTGAAGCTTCTAAGTTCCTCGAAAGCCTCATTTTCAATTAGGCCTTCGCGGCTGCTCGTTTCCTCAAGCAACGGATTGGAGACAGCGGAAAGGACCACATGCCCAAAAAAGTTGAAGTTGTTGGCCGGAACGAGCAGATTCCGCCGCCCAGTGTCATAAGCAAGCGCGAGCCAGTCATCACTCGGCTCGCCATATGGCTGGACCCTGAAGCCATTGCGGTAGATGCGGACACCGCCAAATTCTCGTCCCATCGCCGCTGCAGCCGCCTGAGAAATGCCGCCTAGTAGCGAGGTTTCATAAATGAAGTACCGACTTTCAAGTTTGAATGATCCGACAGTTAAATATTGATCAGGGCACTCCTCTGTTTCATCGATACCGAGCTTGTCAGACCGAAGACGAACAAAACCTCGTCCGTCTTGATCGACTTCAGCTTCGATTGTCGCGGTTGCCCTATCAAGAAAGGAGCGCTCAATCGAAAAGATCTCCGTTTGCCTGCTCTGCGTTACGTCATTAATGACGACATGAAAGCCTGGGTCGGGGGACGATGTCTCGGTCAGATCATTTCGCCGTGGCGCTGGAGCTGCAAGCGGGAACGGCGCTTGCAGCAGAACGACCGCCTTCCACACCCGCTCGATCGCCGCTTGCGACCACGCATCGCGCAGGTCGATGATCTCGAGAGTAGTACCCTGATCGCTCGGGTCCTTGTCGAACCGCTCGATACGGCTGAAGACATCTGAAAGCGATATGCCAGGTCGAAAAGCTTCGTCCCAATCAAAGTAAGCCCGATATCCAACCGGTTCGCCAGCTGGTTTTGACGTAAAGTGCAGCCGACTTCCAAGCCGCTGAACCGAAAAACGGCCAATCCCTTTCCGTCCAGCTCTAGTGCGGCCGAAGATCGGCGAACGAGGTTCTTCCTCTTTCAAATTTGTCGAAATGCGCATCCAAGATGACCGGATCACGGCTTCGGTCATCCCCGTACCATTGTCAGCGATACGTAAGGATCCACCGATTTTGCCATGCCCGGTAAAATCGAGCGTGACCCTTGTCGCATCTGCATCATACGCATTCTTGATTAGTTCGGAGAGCGCTGTCTCCTGTTTACTCACGAGCTGCTCGCCGAGTCTTTGAATATGGGCCGCGTCGACCGAGAAGCGAATCGCATCCGGATCACTGTCGACTGCTGCGCGGCTCGCGGCCTCAATGACCCGCCAATCAGGGTTCTCTTTTTTTAACTCATCGCCAACTTCTGACACCCACGCCGGAATCGGGTCAGTATTCTTAGCGCGACTATCGTGGCCATTTTCTTCAGTGGCTGCAATCTTACGTGCAATGCAGGACTGCGCGCGGCCATTTTGGTCCCGCGATACATACCCTTCAATGACCGTAACAACCTGTCCGTTGCGCAGTCCTTTGCGCGTCTCATGGTCAACCTGTAGCGGAATCAAGGTACCGCCCTCGCCTACAAGGCGCACGTACCATGTGCCATCGACTTGAAAGACAGATCCGATCAGAGAGGTAGGGTTGGCCTCGTTCATTCAACGACTTTGGCGGAAACATGCCTACGCTGTCCATGCGAAACTGAAGCTGTCAGTCCTTATGGTTAACTAGCTCTTGGTGCGAGCAATTGAGCAACACAGCCGAAGCAATGGGGCCTCCTGCCGCAGGCTTCAGCATACTGATAGCGGCCACCTCCCGCTTCGTCAGCACTCCGCTGGCCCGGCCCCCACGGCATTGCATAAGATGATGCCACTCAAAGCGTCACAACCCTGACAAGTTCAGTCATCCGAACCTGATTGACGATTCCCAACTTCAGATTCGAACCGGACTGTCCCAAGTTTTCCACATGCATCCAGCAAAATTGGGGCGTCGGTTGGGGGCCAGGCAAATTTAAACGGCCAAAATTATATCTTAACATCAATTCATTAAGCCATTTTTTGGCTTCCCGCTACCTCGTCACACTCAGACGATCCCGAAACGGCTGAAAACCGTCACCCAAATCGGGAATCCAATCGACAACCAGCGCAATCTCCCGCTACCCGCTCCATAATTCCCCAAAAGCCGCAGAAAACCGCCACTTCGCGGGCGGCATGGGCACCCTTTCCTCAGCAGTTGAGCACATAGTATC
Organism: Erythrobacter neustonensis; assembly: GCF_001663175.1. Lineage (NCBI taxonomy): Bacteria > Pseudomonadati > Pseudomonadota > Alphaproteobacteria > Sphingomonadales > Erythrobacteraceae > Erythrobacter > Erythrobacter neustonensis. The sequence continues at coordinate 695,047 of NZ_CP016033.1, forward strand.
TCACACGGCCGGCTCTGACCTCTGTGTGGTGGCGCCATCTGCTTTGGCGAACGCGTTCGCCGAACGGGGGGGGGGGGCTTACCCATGCGCCAGCAATCGACCCCGTTGTTGACGTCTGGCCGGAATCGCAAGTAGCGGATCGGATCAATCTTCGCTTGCCTTGCCATGGGAGCGGAGATGCCGCAAGATCCAGCGGCTTTGATGGAGGGCAATAGATTGGAAAGAATTCGCAAAAGCAGATTTGCGACTTTTTTCCTTTTCACATTTGTTTTTGTTCTTTCCAAACAAGTAGACGATTTACTCTTTGGAAATGAATACAGCCTCCTATCGGACATCGTTACGTCTTCGATAATTGTCGGATTGCTGGTTTTTGTTGTTTTTCGAACGAGGTTCGATACCTAGACGTCATCCACGGCATTCGTTGTTAGCATTCGGTGAAGGCTCTGATCCGAACAACAAGCTGGGTTCGCAGTTCTGCAGGCTGAAAGCCACTATCCGTCTTCCCACCCACTTTCGGGCTTCACGGCCGGGGCGGCTCACACCCGATTACCGGACGGACAGCTTGACTGAGAACTTCGCCAAGCGCCGTCCTTCCGGGTGCGGAGATCACCAGATCTCCGCTCAGCCAGCCGAGTAAAGCTCGCCGTCGCCGTCGAGTACGTAGAGGCGACCGGCAGTATCGCGCACGATCGCGACAGGGCGTTCGATCGCTCCGTCCGCGGGGGCGAAATCGGCGGTCCGGTTCTCCATTTCGCTCGCCGTATGCAATATGCCATCGCTGAGGAAGCCTGCCCGGAAAGCGAAAATCTTTCCGCTTCGGTCGGTGATCAGGATCCGGTCATCGAGACTGGCGATCCTTCCGGTATAGTGGAGCCCACCGGTCATTCTCTGGCCTTGGAAGAACCCGTTCCCATATGTGTATGTGACCGACGGACCGATCACAGCTGCCGGCGGGTTGGCGACCCGGGCGAAGGTGCCTTCGCGAAACGGCCAGCCGAAATCGAGCGGACGCGCGTCTTGGAAGAAGTAGTTCACTTCCTCCTGCTGGTCCGTACCGCTGTCGAGCAGGAAGCTGCGCGTGGCATAGCCACCGCCCCCGGCCGGCGAGTGGATCCCGTCCCCGAACAGTTCCGCAAAGATGCAATAGGTACCGACCGAGGCGCCGCAGAAGGGGTCGACCTGGACCCGGAAAAGCTTGCCGTACCCCGACGCAGCATCCTGCGCCAGACTGCCCGAAGGATCACCCAGCGCGCCGAACAGAAAGCCGTCGCCGCCAATGAACAGGGTGCCGCGCTCTGCGCCGGTTGAAGGTCCAGCGAGCTCGTCGGAGACGGAATATTGCAGGACGGAATCCTGAAGGACGATGGTCCGCACGATCACGCCCACGCCCCTGATGTCGAGCATGACCACGCCGTATCCGTTGAAGTGGGCAACCGCGAGCACACGTCCGCTCTCCCCGGGCTGGAAGACGTTGCCCGTCAAATTGCCCGCGCCGCTCCCGCCAAAGAATTCACGAACCGTGCCATCTTGCGAGACTACGATCAGCCCGTCAGAGCCTCTTGTGCGCGCGGCCATTACCGCATCGGTTCCAAGGCCGCCGGTCAGCCGGGTCAAATTGACCCCCTCGCGGTCATTTGTGACCCTGACCGGCAAGGCCAGGCTGGTGGATGCGCCCTTGCTGTCAGTTGCGGTCAATGTGACTTCGTAGGTGTTGTCGAGATTTGCATCGGTGGGCTGATCGAAGTTCGGCGCTCTGGCGAAGCTGAGCGCGCCTCCGACAAACGAGAATGCGGCAGAATCGCTTCCGCCGGTAATCGCAATCGTAACCGTATCGCCATCGGCATCTGCAGCAGCGGCGCTATAGAACGGCGCGCCAGAATTCTCGGCTACCGAAGCGGTGGTTGCCGAGGTGAAAGATGGGGCCTTGTTGATGGGCGCAGGGGCTTGGCCACCGCTATCGCCGCCGCCGCAGCCGGACAATCCACCAAGCACGAGAAGGGAGGCGACCAGCCCCCGCGAAGCAGCGCGACCCATTTTTTTCGTCTCCCCTGACAGACCCGATGCTTCGCATCGCCGGATGCGCTTGGCAAGGAGTAAACGAGGGGAAATCACGGGTTTGTCATTGGCTTAAAAGCCGTCACAAGGGCGAGCGGCGGGACCAGGCTTTCGCGGAAGTGGGAATACCGCCAGCTGTGGTCCCGACGGCTGGTGCATCCGCCTCGCCAATCCCCGTCGCGCGATTGCAGCCACCTGCGCAATTATCTGCCCGGGCAAGTCTCCTATTGTTGCTGCATGCGCCGTACCGGACGGGCTGATATGCGCGCTTCTCTGATGAAACGTGCCTTTCAGGCATCGACCCTGTCTTAATCATTGTCGGATCAATGCGGGCTTGCCCCCAGCGCGAACTCGGCCTTGTCGTGCAGCGCGAACCGGTCGATGATGTCGGCGCTGGCGCGGTTATAGCCGACCACTTCGACAATGCGCCCGTCGCGCCGCAGACGGGCGATGATCTTGTCGAGTGCGGCGACGCCCGAGATGTCCCAGAAATGCGCCGCGGTCATGTCGATGACAACGTTGGGCACCGTCTCGGCCACGTCCATCGCGGCCACGAACCGCTCGACCGAAGCGAAGAAGATCTGGGGTAATGCGCGGTCTGGCCATCGCCTGACAGCGTCCGCTCCACGCCGAACATCTGCTGCACCTTGCCGGCGAAGAAAATGCCCGACAGCAGCACGCCCGCCAGCACGCCAAGCGACAGATCGTGCGTGCCGACCACCACCGCAACCGTGGTCAGCATCACGACCGAGGACGGCCAGGGATGGCGGCGCAGGTTGGGGATCGAATTCCAGCTGAAGGTGCTGATCGACACCATGATCATGATCGCCACCAGTGCGGGCATGGGCACTTGCCCCACATAGGGCCCCAGCACTGTCAGCAGGAACATCAGGAACGCGCCGGCCGTGAAGGTGGACAGATTTCAACGAGGTCGACCCGCTGACCGTGCGTCCCATCGAGGTGTTCAAGGGCTAGAGCGAGGGGCTGCCCTTGATGGCATCTATGACAACGCGGGTGCCGCCGCCGGTTTCGAAGCGGGCCTGCTGCCCCACGGTCGCCGACAGTGTCATGATCAACTGAATGCCCAAACTGTCCATGCGTGCCATGTTCTGATCGAAATCCTCCGGCAGTCCGGCGCCGTGGTCGCGGATCATGAGATTGGCGGTGTCACCATCGCGCTGCAGAATGATCTCCACCGGTCCGCTACCCGAAGGATAGGCATATTTGATCGCGTTGGTGACCGCTTCGGATACCAGCAAAGCAATCGATGTTGCAGCCGAGGTTTCGACTTCGAACCGGTCGATCTTGCAGTGGATCTTGTGAGCGGGTGCCTGCGCATTCAATTGTTCGCACAGTTTGGGCAGCAATTGGGACAGATCGACGGTCTCGCCCATGTTCTGGCGCCACAGCTGGTCGTGGGTGGCGGCGACCGCCATGATCCGCCCCGACGCGTCGCCCAGAGCCGCTGCCGCTTCGCCGGTTTTGACGCTGCGGGCCTGCATCAGCATCAGGCTGGAGAGAATGGCGAGGCTGTTCTTGACCCGGTGGCTCGCTTCCTTGACCAGCATCTTTTGCTGCTCGATCGAATGACGCAATTGCTGCTCCATCGCGATCCGGTCGGAGGCGACGCCGACGAGATTGGCGAGGCCTTGCAGGAACGCCAGATCGGCAGCCTCGAACTCCCCTGCATTGGGGCTATCGACTTCGAGGACACCCCACGGCCCGTCGATGCGCGCGATCACGACGTTGATCGCGCGCCGCACGCCATGCGCTGCCATGACGCCGGGGGTGCGGAAGCGCTCTTCGTTTTCGAGGTGGTTCGAAATCACCGGCGATCCGGTCTGAAACGCGTAACCCGCCGGCGAACCGGCATCGGCGCCGATCACCGCGTTGCCCACGACGCCGCTGCGCCAGCCGACACCTGCGACGATCAGCAGATCGCCTTGCGCGGGCCGGAATTCGAGAATCTTGGCAAGGCCTGTGCGCATTCCCTCCGATGCCGCCACCACCGCTTCGCCGAGCAGATCAGCGAGCGATGATTGCTTCAAGGCGTTGAGGCCGAAGTCGGAAAGGATTGCTTGCTGGGTAAGCCTGTAACCCAGCATCGACCCCTCGCCCACCTCGGCGACCGCCTCGCCAAAGCTGCCGGCGCTGTCATTGTCCGTGGTTTCCACGATTTCGGGGGAACCCTGATCGGTGAAGGCGACAGGCTCACTGCCGGGGATTGGCTCATCTTCGGCAGATTGGTTCGACATGATGATCGTGAAATGTCCGGTTCACCCGCAAAAGCTGCGGCACTGGCAGGAGCGCACCTGCTAAAGCGTGAGGCGGCAGACCGCAAGACGCGCGCCCAGGGGGCCTTCGCGGGCGCAGTCTCTGGCGCGGTTTGCAAGCGCGCCATCGTCTTTCGCGAACCGGTAAATCCGGCGATTCTCAGTCCTCAATCTCAACACGACCTTCCGGCGGTGATGACCCCGCCGGTGTCGGCGCCGCTTCCAGATCCCGATCAATCCGGTCGGCAGAAACCCTGATCTTTTTCTGCGCCGCATCATATCTCTCGTCGAAAGACGGCTCGTCACGGCAGGCCGGCAATGCCGACAAAAACATCAGTCCGACAGCAACGACGCGGCGCATCAATAATCCTTCCGATACCGCACGTTGACATTGGTCGCACCCGACCCCCCAGCCTGGCTGAGCACCGACAGGGTCGGCGTCAACGCAACTTCGAGCTGGGTTGCGGTAAACCCGCGCGCATCGGTGATGAACTCCACGTAGATATCGTCGGTGATGTATTGCCCCACGGCCAGCGCAGTGCCGCGGCCTTGTGCTTCATCGCCGCCAAGGATGCGCAGCCGGTCGATCCCTGCCGCTGAACGCAGCTTGCCCAGCGGATTGAGCCCGCCGCCCGTGCCGCGCAATGAATTGAGCGAGGCGGCAAGCTGGACGGCCTGCAGTGCCGACAGATTGCCGATCGAGCTGCCGAACAGGATCCGTGACAGGATTTCATCCTGCGGCAGGCCGGGCACGCTGGCAAAGGTGATCTGCGGGTCCATCGCCCGGCCCGCCACGTTGACCGTGACGTTGACGCCTTCGATGGTTTCGCTTGCCGCGATCGCGATCACCGGATCGATCGCAGTGCCGCCCGTGAACCGCACCCGCCCTTCGTCAAGATCGAAGGATCGTCCGGCAAAGCCCAGTGTCCCGCGAACCAGTTCGACAGTCCCGGTGACACGCGGTGCGGTGCTGGTTCCGGCAAGATTGAGGTTTGCGCGCCATTCGCTTTCGAGACCCATGCCCGACACATAAAGCTCCTCGGGCGCCGACAAGGCGATGTCGAGCCGAAGCTGGTCGAACAGGCCGCCCGAAGGCACGACCGGCTCGTCACCCGTAATGCGCTGCGGCCCCTTGGGCGGCTTGAAGCGCACCCCGGTCAGTTCGGGCACCTCGGCTGCACCCTGACGAATGACGCGGTAACGCGTCTCCGGCAGAACCAGACGGCCGGACAAGAGCGCTGCCTGTCCTGCATCCTTTCTCAGCCGCAACTGGCCTGTCGCCGATGTGGCTAGGGCATCGCTGCGGGCAAGGCGTGCGTTGTCGAGGCTCGCGGAAAGGTCCATCGGATAACCCCGGTCTGCCGCAAGACTGATATAGCCTTGCGCCGCCACGGTGCCCTCACCAGCGGTTGCCTTGAGCTGTTCCAGTTCGAACCTGTCGCCGGCAAACTGGCCGCGCAAGACCATGTTGGACAGCCGCGTGCCGTAGGTCTGGTTTTCATAGGTCAGGTTGCTTGCCCGCACGACGCCCGCAAGTTCGGGATCCTGCACCCGGCCGGAAAAATCGGCAGCGACGCCGATCGGTCCGGACAGGCGCTGGTCCGGCTGACCGGCGAACGAAAACAGCGTGTCGGCTGGGCCATTGTAACGGATGCCGCCCGAAAGCGGCGCTGCAAGCAGCCGGGTCTGCCAGTCGCCCGAGCCCGGCGGAAGCGGGTTGAGCGAGGCAACCATCCGGCCCACGACGCTGCCCCGGCGACGCATCACTGCACGCGCCTCACCCCCGTCCGCGAGCAATTTGCCGACGAAACTGATATCGAGCGGCTGGCTGACCGAGACCGCCGTCGTGCGGGTGAAGCCGTTGATCCGGAGACGTGCATCGGCGCGGGGGAAGGCATTCGCATCGGCCTGCTCGAAGTCGAGACTGCCCGTGGCCGTTCCATCGAGGCCGAGGCCGGGGACGAAGGCGTTGACGATTTCGAGATCGAGCGATTCCAGCCGGCTCTGAACCTTGATCCCGTCGCCGTAATTTCCGGCCAGACGCATGCTGCCCTGCCCGAAATCGATCGTGGTCGGCATGAGTTCGTAGCCGTTGTCGCCGGGCACGATCCGGGCCGGATTGACCGTGCGGAAATCGATGCCGCGCACACGCCCCTGCAACGCTGCCCGCCACAATTCGGGGGCAAGCTCGGCGTTTGCGGCAACGCGGAAGGGAACCCCGCTTACCCCCTCGGCCAACACCCGCGCCGTTCCGCGCCCGTCGCGGTAATTGATCTTGGCCCGCGCCGCCGTGAGATTGAGGCTGCCGAACCGCGTCTGCGCGATCTGTGCATCGGCAACGACATAGGGCGTGTCGTAAAGAACCACCCGTGCATCGACGATCGCGGAGCCGATCGAAAGCTGTGCCGGCCCCGGCAGGACCGTGTTCGATGCGCGCAGATTGACCAGCGCCGCCTGATACCGGCCCTCGGCCTCCAGCCGGACCACGCCGTTGACACCCTGACCGCTGGCGGCGAGGCGTCCGGCGAAGGGGCCCGCGGGGGTCTGCCGGAGTGACCCGGAAAAACCGATCCCGCCAAGGTTCGCCCGCGTGATATCCAGGGTGAGCTGCCGACCGGTGCCAAGCAGCACATCGGCGGTCAGCGGACCATAATCGGTGTCTGCCCTGGCATCGAGCCTATAGCCGTTGGCGGCGCCGTTGATGGTGGCGCGCAGGTTGGCAAGGCCGATCCCGAAGCCGGGCCGCTCCGCCGTCACGGTTGCACGTGGGTTGGTGATGGTGCCGGCCACCCGCACGCCGACCGCGCCGTATTGCTGTGTCAGGCCATCGGCGTTCAGGACAATCTGCCCGCCGGGCGCATAGCTGCCCGAGCCTTGCGTGATGCGCACCAGTGGCGACGACAGGCGCAGGCGGCTGAACCGGGCGATCCCGTCGCCGCCGTATCGCACATCGGCCGAGGCAACCAGATTGCCGCCGAGAAAGTCGCGCACGCTTTCGTTCAGCAGGTTGGTCGACCGCGCGCGAACCCTGCCGGCCAGCGCGTATCCGTTGCGCTCGGTCTGCAAGTCGACATCGGTTTCGATATCGAAGATGCCGACGCTTTCGACCCGGTAATTGTCGATTCGCCCGTCGATCGCGCCGGTGTAGAGACCGGTCGACATGTCGGCCAGAAGGATCACCTTGGCATCGATCCGGTCCGAACGCAGGCGCATGTTGTCGGACAGGATCCGCGTGCCCTCGATCGCGATGTCACCATCGAGCCGGATATTGGCAAGCGACCCGCCCGCCACGGCATCGAGCCCGGTGATCCGCGCCGCGCGTGCCTGCACGGGGATCAGGATGCGATCCGCGCTGACTTCGGCTGCGCCGGAAGCGGCGAGGTTCTGCACACCCATGTCGTTGATCACGAGCCGCGCCGCGTTCAACTCGTAACGCACGCCGGGCGTCGCAAAATCGCCATCGAGCAGCAACTGGCCGCGCAGCCCGCTGCCCGACAGATTGGGTGCGATCGCCGAAGGTTTCAGCAGCACGAAACCCAGCCGCAATTCGTCAAAGGTGCTCTCGCCCAGATCGACGACGCCGTTGGTGGTGAGGCGGAAAGCATCGCTCGAAATGCCGCCCGACAGGGTCGCGCGCCGCGCGTCCAGCGCCGCGACGATATCGAGGTCGAGCATGGGGTCAAGCAGCGCGGCAGTCGGCCCGTCGAACAGCCTTGCCGCCCGTGTCGGGCCTTTCAGCGCGAACGTGCCGTCACGCGCGGTCAATCCGAGCCGCGCAAATTCCGATCCGGCAAGATTGGCGTCGACCCGGCCGTTCCAGCTGGCCCACGTCCCCGCGCCGGCCACGCGCAGCTGCAACGGATCGCGCAGCCCCGCGAGCGCGGCGATTACCCCATCACCGGGCGCATCGAGCGCGAGATCGAGATCGAGCCTGTTGGCGTCCGGAACCGCATCAAGCTTCACGGCAACCCGGTCACCGCCGCTGCGCCCCTGCCCTGCGATCGTGCGTCCGTTGAACGTGACCTGCGCACGTCCGCTGGCGATATGGGCCGTGCCATCAAGGCTCGCGATGCGCTGTTCGCCGCTGACCGGCGCCTCTGCCACGAAGCGCGCAATCTGCATCTGCGCGATGTCGATGTCGAGATCGGGAAGCAGGGGATCGTTGTTGGGCGGCGTCTCTTTGAAAGTCGGCAGCCGCAACAATGTCACGCGCCGGGCGATCAGCGAGCGGACATCGATATGATTGTCGAGATAGGCCAGCGGCCGCCAGTCCACCCGCATTTCGGGCGACGTCAGGAATGTGCCAGCAGGATCCGACAGGCGGAAATCGCGAAGGATCATTTCGCCATAAAGCGATCCCTCGATCCGGCCGATCCCGATCTTCATGCCATTTTCGAATTCGAGAGCTTCGATCTGATCGACCGCAAAGCGTCGGCCCGGGCCGGTGTCGAGCAGCAGGACGGCAGCGGCAATCAGGCCGAGCAGCGAGGCAAGGACTATCCCTGTCCATTTGAGCACCGTCAGGCCGGGATTGCGGCGCCGGTCCGGGGCCGTTTGGCCGATCACGGGCGGCGTTTCTTCGCTAATGGCATCGGGCTCCCCGGTCATCAGAATGCCTGCCCGATCGAGACGTAAACTGCGATATTGCTTTCACCCGGCTGGCGTTCGAGCGGAATGGCGACATCGAGCCGCAAGGGGCCGAAGTTGGTGTAGTAGCGCGCGCCGATGCCTGCACCGTATTGCAGGCTGGAGAAATCGGGCGTTGTGCCTTCGTAGACCTGCCCCGCATCGACAAACCCGACGACACCGAAGTTCCCGAAACGGTAGCGCACCTCTGCGGCAAGCTCGTTCATGCTGAGGCCGCCGATGGGGCGGAAGATGGTGGGGCTGTCTTTGTCCTCCGGATCGGCGGGGTCGAAATCGGGATTGGCGATCTCGACCTTGGGCCCGAGTTCCTGGAAACCGAAGCCGCGAACCGAACCACCGCCGCCTGCGTAGAACCGCCGGGATGGCGCCAGATCGAAGCGCTCGATCCCCTGGATCGTTCCGAGCCTGACCCTGCCTGCCAGCACGATGGAATCCGTGGCGGAATAATAGGCCGACGCATCGAGCCGGGCGCGGACATAGGGTGTGAAGCCGCCCTGCAGCGATCCTTCGGGCTCGACCAGCGTCGTGACCCGGAAACCGCGCGTGGCATCGACAAGGCTGTCGGTGCGATCGATGCCGAGCTGCCCGGTCAGGCCGCCGATGAAGAATGTCCGCCGATTGAGCTGCCCGAGGTCGAAATCGTAATCCTGCTCGTTGGTGCCGATCAGGCGCACACCATAGGCATAGGTCAGCGGCTTTTGCCAGATCGGCGTCGAATCGTAACTGATCAGCGCCGAAAGCTGGCCGGTGAAGGCTTCGAATGCAGCAAAGTCCGAACGCAGCGCATCGGCGCGCAGCTGGAAGGTACGGTCGCGGCGGCCGGCATTGGCGCGGCGGAATGTCAGCCCTGCTCCCTGCTCCTGCGTCCCTGCAACCACATTGGCGATCAAAGCGCCTTCGGGCGGGAACAGGTTGCGGTGGGTCCAGCTGCCTTCCAGCCGGAAGCCCTGCCCCGTGCCAAATCCGGCGCTGCCTGCCAGCGTGCGCGGCGGGCCGGCGTCCTGTTCGACCAGAACCGTGGTGTATTCGGTGCCGTCACCGACCGCTTCGCCGGTGCGCTGGGGCACGACCGAAATCGTGTTGAACAGCCCCGTAGCCACCAGCGCCTGACGCAGGTCGTCGATATCGCGGCTGTCGTACAGATCGCCCCGCTCGAAGCGGGCCAGCACCGCGATATGCGCGGCATCGAAGGCCTGATTGCCGGTGGTCTCGATACCGCCAAAGCGCGACCGGGGCCCGATATCGATCGGGAGTGTGTAAACCCCGTCATTCGTGTCCTGATCGAGCAGAATGTCGCGCTGGCCGACCGTCGCAAAGGGGTAGCCGTTTTCGGGCAGGCGGACCGCCAGATTGGCTTCGGCCCCCTGCACCCGTTCGGCAATAATCGGCTCGCCGACCTTGAGCGCGAAGTTTTTCGCAATCAGATCGGCGGGCTCGACCGGATCGGCATCGATCACGATGTCCGAGAACACGAAGCGGTCGCCGGGTGCAACCGAAAGCACCGCGATAAGGGGCTGGCCGCTCGGGGCATCGGACCGGTCGATCCGGGTCGTGACCGCGGCTTCGTACCAACCTTCCGATGCGAGCATGCGCTGCAACAGCGCGCTGTCTTCGGTCAGGCGGGCAGCAAGCTGGGCGACATTGGCCGCCTCGCCATCGCCTGCTTCAAGCGCCGAAAGATTGTCGAAGGCCGCCGCAATGGCCGTTCCGGTTTCGGCGTCGGCCGCCTCGAGCCCCTCGACGCGCACATCATAGGCGACTTCGACAATCGCATCGTCCTCGGCATTGTCGGCAAATTCGACCGGGGTGGCTTCGAAGTTCTGCAGCGGCGGCAAGGGCGCGGCAAGTTCGGCATCGCGGATCGGCGCATCGCCGATTTCCTCGACCGGATCGCCATCGGCCAGTGCCGGATCGCCCAATGGGGGGGCTGCGCCTTCAGTCGTCGGGGCTGCGGCCCCTTCATCTGCAAAACGCCTTTCGAACGCTTCGATCGATTCGAGCGGTTCGCCGAGCGCCGGATCATCCGCCGGGTCGATGTCGGGAACCGCGGCTTCGAACTCTTCATCGGTAATGATCGGGTCGATGGCGGGAAGATTATCGGAAGGCTGCGGAGCGGGCACTTCCGGCTGTTCCGCAAGAGCATCCTGTGCTGTCGCAGCCGCGGCGTGCAGCGCCTGCGCGTGCAGGGCCAGCATCAGCGAAGTTCCGAAAACCAAGCTGGAGCGCAAAGCGGAACATGGCGTCCCTTGGCCAATTAAGCCTGTCAACAATTGCATCCAGATCCATCATCAAAGGGAAGCCGGCTTGGCCTCTGAAATCAACAAATACCCAAACGGCGCTCTTCGTGATGACATGGAAGAAAGCGTTGGCGACCGCGAAGGAGCCTGTTTACGCCAACAGCTCCCCGGTGCAACGTCGAATTCGCCTTGGGCAATGCCCTGGCCCGCATGGAAGATCATCCTGAAGCGCGTTTACACGATGTGGGGCTTTCACAATCTTTCCCTGCTGGGCGCGGGCGTTGCCTTTTTCACTTTTCTGGCGATCACACCGCTGATCGCCGCCACGGTGATGATCTATGGGCTGGTCGGCGACGTCGACATGGTCCGCCGCCAGCTCCAGTCATTGACGACCGTGCTCCCTGCCGAAGCGCGCTTGCTGATCGAGGAGCAATTGATCGGGGTTGTGACCACCAGTTCGGGAGTCACCGGCATCGCGCTGGTGATTGCTCTGGTATTTTCGATCTACGGCGGAATGCGGGCGGCCAGCGGTCTGATCGGCGCGCTGAATGTCATCAATGAGGAACACGAAACCCGCAACATCATATCTCTCACGGCGCGGGCCGCCGGGTTGACAGTGGCCGCAATCTTCATCGCCCTGACCGGCATAGGCAGCGCGGCCGCATTCGCTTGGCTTCAAACGCAAGCCGAAGGCCTGATCGGCGGCGGCTGGGAATTGCTTTTCAAGACACTGGCCTGGTTGCTTGCGACAATTCTGGGCAGCATCGGTTTCGCCCTCATCATGCGTTACGGCCCCGATCGCACCCCGGCACGCTGGCGCTGGGTCGCGCCCGGTGCGGTGCTGGCCACCACGTCCTGGATCGCGATCAGCTTCGGGTTTGCGCTCTATGTCGCCTATATCGGTGACTATAACGCGACCTACGGCTCGCTCTCGGCCATCGTCGTTTTTCTGATGTGGCTGTTCCTCAGCGCGTTCGGCGTTCTTGCCGGCGCCTTGCTCAACGCCGAGATTGAACGCCAGACGACCGTCGACACGACGACCGGCCCTGCCGTGCCTGCCGGGCAACGCGGCGCCTTCCTCGCCGATGTGGTCGATAGCGGGACAGCAGTGGAAGAGTGGAAGGCCAAGCTGGAGCGCCGGCGTCAGCGCAAACGCTCGCGCCGCTTCCGGCGCGGCGCCCCCTAGGCCGATATGGCAGAAGCTGGTCGGCACGAACGCGCAAGGCTGGAACTGTCCGATCTTGCGACCGCTTTCCTGCAGGCGCGGGTTCGCGGTGGACCTGCCTTCCAATTCCGACAATAGTGGTGAAGATGCTTCAAACTCTCCGCGTCGCTACCAGGGACAGAAAGCGTCTCGAAGAGATCCTGTCGGTGATCTCCCGATACGGATTGGGCATCGTTCTCGTGCAGATCGGCCTCGAGCGGCCAGGCTCCGGTGATGGCGATGAAAGCCAATCGCAAGGCTTGCCTCTGCGGGCGCGGCACGCCCTGGAGGAGCTTGGGCCGACCTTCGTCAAGCTTGGTCAGATATTGGCCACCCGCGGCGATCTTTTGCCCGCCGACTGGATCGACGAATTCGAGCACTTGCACAGCAAGGCACCAACGCTCCCGTTCGATGAACTGCGGCCCTTGGTCACAGAGGCACTCGGTCAAGAACCTGAAACTGCCTTTGCGCGCTTTGATGCCGAGCCGCTGGCAGCCGCTTCGATGGCGCAGGTCCATCGCGCCACCCTGTGCGACGGGCGCGACGTCGTGGTCAAAATTCGTCGTCCGGGCATCCGTCCCAAAATCGAGGCCGATCTGCGATTGCTGGCGCATGTCGCAGCTCTGGCCGAGCGCGGCAGCGCTGAAGCAAGGCGCATTGGGCTCGCCAGGATGGCGAGCCAGCTTGCCGATGCAATGATCGAGGAGCTCGACTTCACCACCGAGGCACGCAACGCCGATCGGCTGAGGGCAGACTTCGAGAACCAGGCCAACGTCGTCGTTCCGGCGATTCATTGGGAATGGACGTCCGAGACGCTGCTTGTCATGGATTACGTCGATGGTGTGCCGCCGCGCGATCGACAGGCGCTGCGGTCTGCCGGTATCGACCCTGCGAAGATTGCTTCCCTCGGGGCCGACATGGTGCTCGACATGGTGCTGCTGAATGGCCGCTTTCATGGCGATCCGCATCCCGGGAATCTGCTCTGCCTGCCGGGTGATCGCATCGCGCTCCTCGACCTTGGCATGGTTGGCTACGTATCGCCGCGCCGCCGCGAAGAGTTGATCAGCTTGGTTCAGGCTCTCGGCAATGGCAGCTCGGCGCAGCTCGCCGACGTGTTGATGCGATGGTCGGCCGGCAGCGACGTTTCGGCGCAGCATATGTTCTTTGCCGCAGAACGCCTGATACATCGTCATGGCAGCGGGCGGTTGGTTCTCAGCGCGATTGTCGCCGACCTGTTTGCCCTTATGCGTGATGAACGCTTGACGCTGCCGCCCGATCTCTTGCTGATCTTCAAGGCGCTGGTCACGATCGACGGCGTCTTGTCGAGGATCGAACCGGATTTCGACCTGACACAGGCCATGCAGCGCGCCTCGCTCAGGATCGCCAGAGCGCGGCTTTCGCCAGAACACTGGAGCCCTGTTGTGCAGGCTGTGGCGTGGGAGCTTGTGAGGATTGGCGACGACGCGCCCCGGCTGATCCGAGCGGCGATACAGCGGTTGGAAAACCAGCCATCAGCGCGAACCCCTGCCGCGTCCGCACTCAACGCTTCGCCTTCGGAGGTGCGTTGGCTTGCCGGTGCGATTTTGGCAGGAGCCGCGATCATCAGCGGAGCGCTGTGGTTTCGCTGACCGAAGATACGCGAACCTTCACGCGCGGCCGGAAGGTCGGGATTCAAAGCGCCTCTTGCACTCTGGTCAATCGCGAGCTCTTGGGTCGATACCTGCCTTCAACGCTTATCGGCACAAGCCTGCGCGTATCAAGTGCGGTTGATCCAAACCCCTCCTTTTTCGGAACTTGCCAACGGCAAGAACCAAACGGGCCGAATTGCCGGTGCACGGAACCAGCACGGTTAAAAGGGTATCCGGATATGCGTAGTTGGGCTTCCTTTGGGGTCCGGTCGTCCCGCCCGGTGGCTCGCCCTCCTTCGCAAATGCGATGAGGCCGGAGCGATCCAATCGCTCCGGCCTCCCGAATAGCGCCCCCCCGCGCTACGGTTCTGGCACGATCAGAAAGCGATCGTTGCCGTTACCCTTGCGCCGTGGGCTTCGCGGTCCGATGCGAGCGTGCCGGTGTAGGCGGCACCCAGACTGAACCTGCCTGCGGTATATTCGAACCCGGCTTCGACTTCGGCCGAGTTCTTGGGAATGAGCGAGCCCGTGATACCGAAGGCCGGGCCGCCAGCGGTGAAGCGCGATGCAATCACGCCCGAGCGATCATCGAAGGCGCGGTTCCAGGCTGCCGAAAGATAGGGCTGGAAGCCGCTTTCGCCAGCGTTGAACTGCGCCCGTGCGCCGAGGCTGAGGAAGGTGGTTTTCTGGTCGGCCCCGGCAACCGTGAGCGCCGCGTTTCCGCCCGTTTCGGTAAAGGCATCGTTGCCCGTGTCGACATGCGCCAGCCGCGCAAACGGCGTGACCGAGGTGTTGCCGGCAAGGAACTCGTAAGCAAGCTCTCCGAACAGTTGCAGCGTGTCCCCATCGCGCGCCGAGGTGAGCGTCTGCACCAGCGGAGCGATCGTGATCCCGCGTGCGGTCTCGATCTCGTGCCAGGCGTAGCTAATCCCGACCGCACCCTTGAAGCCGCCCTCTCCGCCGAAGGTGGCATGTGCGGCAAGATACTTGCTTTCGACATCCGCGCGGTCGGCGCGGCCGTCCATGCGGAAGTCCGAACCACCGATGCCCGCCGAAACCGCTGCGGCAAAGCCGTTGCCGCCAAGACCGATACCGGCGACCAGCCCCATGTGATCGGTGCTCATCGCGTAGCTGGTGACGCCCGCATCGAAATCGCCCCAGCTGCCGAACCCGGCACCCCAGACAAACACGCCGCTTTCCTCAGGCACCTGCATACCCATCAGCGCATTGCGCAGATGACGGCTGTCATCGGTCAGCCCGGTGATCGTGCTGGCAAGGATTTCGCCCGACAACTCGCCGAAGCTCGCCTGCGCGGTGGGTGCGCTTTGCACCAGCACTGCCTCGAACAGCGGATTGTCGATCCCGAGCGCCTGAACCGCGGTGGCAACGCTGGCCTGGTTCAGGTTTGCCGCGACATCTGCAAAATCGATATCGTTGCGATAGAGCGACAAGGTCACCGCGGTTGCACCATAGCGCAGGCGCGGAGTGAGGAAGGCCAGGTTGCTGGTCACCGAACCGAAGGTCCCCGTGACACCGCCGGCACCGGTGAGAATGGTGTAATCGGTGCGCGGGTTGTAATTGCCCGCCTCTGCCAAGACAGCGACCTGCGCCGTGCTGGCGATGGTGACGGTTCCGGTCGCATCGACCCGGTCGGCCGCACCCGCGGCGTTGGTTTCGACCTCATAGATCGAACCGGCACCGAAGGTGAGATTGCCTGCCACGGTCAGTTGACCGATCGAATTGCCCGGGGCCAGCGTGCCGCCCGAATTGACGATCGTGGTGCCGACCGCGCCATTGCCGCCCAGCGTGCCGCCATCGTTGACGATGACGGGCGAAGTGATCGTCCCGTTGACGGCGAGCGTCCCGTTGTTGATCGTCGTGGGGCCGGTGTAGGTATTGTCGCCCGACAGGTTGAGCGTGCCTTCGCCTTCCTTGATCAGGCTGCCTTCGCCGGTGATTTCGCCGGCGAATTCGGTGTTCTCCTCCTGCTCGACCGTCAGCTCGCTTTCGTCGATGATAACGGTTGCGCCGCCTTCACCCGAGAGGCCGCCGATGGTCTGGTCGGTTCCGCTGATGTCCAGCGTGCCGACGGCGCCGAGGTTGAAATCGGTTTCGGGCGCGATGACCCCGCCGATGCGGACCGCACCGGCAAGGATGTTGGTGACGCCCTCGAACGAATAGTCACCCATGAACACGAGCGTTCCTGCACCCATCTTGTCGAGAATGCCGGTGCCGCTGAAGGCGCCGTTGAAGTCGTAATCGTCGACCCGGTTGAAGACGAAGCGGCCGTTGTTGACGATGTCGCCCGCAAATTCGCCCTCGGTGCCGCCGGTGCCGAGCTGGAAGAACCCGTCGCCTTCGGTGCGAACGTCGCCCTGCAACGCGCCGGTCAGGATCAGGCCGCCGTTCGAGACGATCGTGCCGCCGGTATGCGCCACGCTGTCGGTGTCGACCGTGAACACCGCCTCGCCGATCAATTGCAGCTGGCCCGTCCCGGTGATCGAAAGTTCATCGAGTTCGGAGACGATATCGTCCTGCGAGAAATTGAGCACGAGCAGCCCGTTGGTTTCGACCTGCGAGGTGAGGATCGGGGATTCGAACCCGTCTGCCCCTTCGACCTCGTTGACCTGCAGGCTCGCGCCTTCGTTGATCAGCACGCTGTCGAAGGCGCCGACCATCCCTGCGGTGGTCCAGAAGCCCGACCCGACGGTCAGTTCCTCGAACCCGGCAGATGCGGTCAGCTGCTGTGCCTGCGTGAGCGCAAGCGCGGTGCCTTCAAGCGTGAGCGTATCGAAGCCGCCTGCCGCATCGACCACCCCGGTGATCGCGCTGCCGTTATGCAAGGTGACGACATCGTCGAAATCGCTGAGCTGAACCGCGATACCGCTGCCTCCCGAAAGGATCCCGCTGTTGTCGAGATTGACCGCCGACGAGGCGAAGATCGCGGTGCTTTCGTCGCTGCTGATCGTGCCCGAATTTTCGATCGTGACCGAAACGATGCCGCCGGTGACGATCAGGCCGCTGTCGATGCCGCCGCTGATCGTGCCCGCGTTTTCGACCGTCGCGGTCTGCTCGCCGCTCTCCGAGGCGCCGTCGAGGAGCGCGCCGAAGGTCTGTCCTGCGATCGTGCCGCTGTTGTCCACTGCGATCGCGCCATCGACAGCAAGGACCGTGCCGAAGCCCTCGACCCCGGTGATCGTGCCGCTGTTGACCAGGGTTGCCGAAACCGGCGCCACGTCGACGGGAAGCAGACCCTGCTGGATCAGCACCCCGCCCTCGGTGCCGGTGATCGCGCCGGCATTGTCGACCGATCCGCCTTCGGACAGGATTACCCCGAACCGCTCACCGGTGATCTCGCCATCGGCGCTGTTGGTGACTTCCGCCGAATAATCTTCGGATGCCTGCCCTTCGCCGCGGAACATCGAGACGCCGTCGGCAAACTCGCCGCCGCTGCCCGAGATCGTGCCGCTGTTGGTGACGCTGCCGCCGCCGATCAGCCGCACCCCGTCATTGCTTTCGCCGATGACGGTGCCGCTGTTGACTACCGACGTGCCCTGCGCGGCCAGCACGAGGCCGTCGATGTCGGGATCATATTGATAGGCCGTGGTGATCCCTGCACCCGCGCCCGAGATCGTGCCGCTGTTGACCACGCTCGAATCGCGGGTGGCGACCGTCACCCCGGCATCGGGCGCGGCGTCGAAGCCATCATAGGTGCCCTCGCCGCGGATCGTTCCGGCATTGACGATCGCGATCGTGCCGCCGCCGCCCGAATAGACGCCCGAGGTGCCGCCCGAAATCGTGCCGCCGGCAAGATTGTTGATCGTGACATCGGCAAGCGTCGCCGAACTGACGCCGGCATTAAAGGCGCTCGTGATCGTCCCGCTGTTTTCGAGCGATGCTGTCGCCATGTCGCTGCCGAAGCCGACGCCGTATCCGTCCCCTACGATATCGCCAGTTCCGGCGATCGTGCCGGTGTTGACCACCGATGCGGTCAGACCGCTGCGTTCTTCGTCGGGATCGGAGTTGAGCGCGGTGCCCTGAATGAAGATGCCGCCGCGCACGCCTTCGATGCTGCCCGCATTCTCGACCTCGCCGCCCGCGGACAGGATAATGCCGAACCGTTGCCCGGCGATGGTGCCTGTCGCGGTGTTGGTGACGCTGGCGGAATAATCGGCGTTGTCCTGCTGCGTGTAGGGGAACATCGACACGCCATCGGCAAAGTCGCCAACGCGGCCCTCGATGGTGCCGCTGTTAACCACGCTGCCGCCGCCGATCAGGCGCACGCCATCGTCGCTGTCGCCGATGATCGTGCCGCTGTTGGTGACTTGCGTATCGCGCGCAAGTTCTTCGAGTTCGCCGGTTTCCGGGTTGAACAGGAAGGCGGTGGTGATTCCCAGCGCCGCACCGCTGATCGTGCCGCTGTTGGTGACTGTGCTAGCCCCGCCCGAGAGCGTTACCCCTGCATCCGGCGGCGCGTCGAAACCGGGGTTGGTCCCGTTGCCGCGGATGGTGCCGGCATTGACGAGGTCGACCCCGCCCGTTTCGACGTGGACCCCCGATTGCGAACCGGTGATCTCGCCGCCTTCGGCGTTGCTGATCGTGGTGGTCGAACCGAGCTGATTGCGCACGATGATGCCATCGCCGTTAAGACCGGTGATGTCGCCGCTGTTGTCGATGCTCGCCTCGGCCAGCGCCGTCAGGCTGATGCCCGACCCGTTGCTGCTGAAAACCTCGCCCGAATTGGTGATCGTACCCGACGCGGTCTGCGAGCCCGACCCATCCTGCAACACGATCCCGCCAAGGCCGCCGGAAATCGACCCCGCGTTCTCGATCGTGCCACCCGACGAAAGGATCACGCCGAAGCGCGCGCCATCGATCACGCCGTCTTCGGTGTTGTCCACACTCGAGATGTAGTCGGTCAGATCCTGACCATCGACGGCGAAGATCGATATGCCGTCGGCCACTTGCGAGTTGCCTTGGCCAAGGATCAGCCCGCTGTTGGTGACGCTGCCCCCGCCCTGCAGACGGATACCGTCATTGGTCAGGCCGACGATTGCGCCCGAATTGTCGATGGCCGTGTTGGTCGAACGTAGTTCGAACACGCCCGGCGCGACTTGCGCCAGGTTGGTGACGATGCCGAAGACCTGACCCTGGATCAGACCCGAATTGGCGATCAGCGAATTGGCGGTCGAAATGTTGATCGCCGACTGGCCGTTGCTGCGGATCTCGCCGGCATTGTCGAGTACGAGCGTGCCCGAATTCATGCCGATCGTCGGCCCGTTGCTGAGGATCACTCCGCCTTCGGCATTGTTGATGGTCAACACGCCGTCGACCAGACTGCTGGTGATGGCCACCTGCGTGCCGAAAATCGCGCCGGTGTTGTTGATCGCGACGCTTTCCAGCGTTCCGGCGGCGACCACGCCGATGAAGCCCGAGATTTCGCCGGAATTGTCGACCGTCGCGGTGCGGCCCTCCTGCGCGCTATTGGCGGTCAGGATGATCGCAATCGGGGCGGGGAAACCGCCCACGGGGGTATCATTGGCGGTGATCAGCCCGGCGTTATCGATCGTTCCGCCGCCCGAGATCAGCACGCCGCGGGTCGCGCCATAGATCACGCCGCCCTCGGTATTGACGACCGAACCCACCCCGGTCGCATCCGGATCGATTGCTTCGGGGAATTCGGCAAGGATCACCCCTGTGCCCAGCGCTGCACTGCCCGGCGCGCCGTTGAGCCCGATGATGTCGCCGCTGTTGACCACGTTGCCGACCGCAAGCGCCACCCCCGTCCCGGCATCGGCCTGGATCAATCCCGCGTTGTTGATCTGCGTGCCGATTGCCAGCGCCTCGGGGGGAAGCGGGTCGCCATTGACGTCCTCGCTGAAGAAGTAGCTGGTGGCGATGCCGTTCGATGCACCGATGATCGCTCCGAAGTTGGTAACGATCGAACCGCCCTGCGCGATCACGATCCCGCCGCTGGGCCGCGTGTCGGGGCCGAACAGCGAAAGCCCGTCGCCGCGGATCGTGCCGGCGTTGACTACCGTGACCGGTCCGTTGTCGGCATAGATGCCGATGTCGGTGCCGTAGACCTCCTCGTCTTCCGCGACTTCGATATTGAGCCGTTCGGTCGTGTCGTTGTGGATTCCGAAGGCATCCTGCGCGGCTGCCGGAGCCCCGAGATTGACAACCGACAGACCAGCAATGGCGCTGGTGGTGAGCAGACGAGACTTGGTGATCGTGGTCATGGCTTTTCCTCTCGACGATTGGGCGCAGCAGTCTACATCCCGAAATCGCCGAAACGCGTTCCCGAGCCGGATAGTACCGCAGTGATTGCAAGCCCCCTTGTCCGTGAGCTCGATGAGACTCCGGACCTTGGACCTATGACTAGGAGATGCTTTGACTTTACGTCTACCCAAATGTTTTTTAGGGTTAGTTTGTTAAATCCAATTTGGACCTAATGGTGCGGTCGCAAGGGTCGCAAAAGCCAGGTTCGTTATCGGGAAACAACGGGGGGACATGCGCGTGGGGGTACGCACAACCAGGCTTGCACGGCCGGCGACAGCCGCCACGGCCAGCATCCGCGCGCTGCGCCATTTGATCACCGCCGCGGCGCTGTGGCTGATAGTCCTGATCCCGGCAGGCGCAGTGCCGGCATTCCCCGCAGCAGCGAGCGCCATTCCCGCCATCGCGCTGACAGCCGGCCGTGATGCGCCCGACGTCGCGCCCTATCTGCGATACACCAAGGACCCTTCCGCAACCCCCGCGCGCGCCGCCGAACCGGGCTTTGCGTTACCGCTCAGCCGCATCAGCGGCGATTCTATTCATTTCGGACCGCCGGGTGAGCGCACGGTGGTTCTGCTCAGGCTGCGCAATGTCGGAGGGAGCGCGGGGAGCTGGATCTTCACCACCGGTCGCGGCTCGCTAAAATATTTCCGGATGTTCGAAATCGACGGAAATCGCACCGCGCTGGTGGTCGATGGCAACGACCCGGCCTCGGCGCGCGCCAATCTGGGAAGCTATCAGGCTTTCAGCACCGAAATCGTGCTCGATCCGGGACAGGAAAAGGTCATCGGGATCGAATTCGTCTCCGAAAATTCGACCTACATGCCGTTCAAGATCCTGACCTATCGCACCTTCTTCAAGGAACGGCGGGAAAATATCGCGCTGGTTGCCGGGGTGGTGGTGGGGGCGGCGATGCTGCTGCTGCTCAACTTCCTGTTCTTCTCGATCACCGGCTTTCGCGAGTTCCTGTGGCTGGCGGTGGCCGAGGCCTTCGTGGTACTCAACACGATCCATTCGGAAGGCTATTTCACGATCTTCCTGCTTTACGACAAGCCGCTCACCAGCATCGCGGTCGAGCAGTTGTTCAAATGCGGGTTTGCTGCGGCAATGGCGCAGTTTGCCCGCAGTTTCGTCAAGACGAAGACC
This sequence comes from Erythrobacter neustonensis, assembly GCF_001663175.1. Classification (NCBI taxonomy): domain Bacteria; kingdom Pseudomonadati; phylum Pseudomonadota; class Alphaproteobacteria; order Sphingomonadales; family Erythrobacteraceae; genus Erythrobacter; species Erythrobacter neustonensis. The sequence goes on from NZ_CP016033.1 coordinate 716,516, forward strand.
TATTTCCCGCGCCGCGACAGGGCGTTGCGCGTGCTCATCGGGCTCGCGCTGGTGGTGATCGCCTTGCAGCCGGGGCTGGCCTTCTACCCGCCCGACATGCGCTTTGCGCTGCATACGACCGGCTGGCTGGTCGCCATCGCGGTTGCGCTGTTCCTGCCCTTTGTCGCGGTTGCCGCGATGCGCCAGTTCGGGTTCCAGCTGTGGCCGCTGCTGGCCGGCTGGGCGAGCCTAGCCGGCTTCATCATCTATTCCGCGATTGCCTCGATGGGGATCTTTGCCTGGCTGCCGATCAACTGGCATCTGGCCGGGCCCATCACCTTGTTTGAAACGATGATGGTCACGCTCGCGCTCGGGCTCAATCTCAGGAAGATCCGGAACGACAAGCTGGCGGCGGATGCCAATTATGCGCGCTCGCTGATCGATCAACTGGAAATCACCGAACAGGCCAAACGCTTCGCCGAGGAAAAGGCACAGGCGCTCGAGATCGTACACAGCCAGAACGCGCTGCTCCACGCCTCCGGGCATGACAGCCGGCAAGTGATCCTGGCGCTGAACAGCGCGGTCGCGGTGCTGCGGCAGCAGACGCGCACACCGCAGGACGGCGAGCTGATCGGGATGCTCGAAACCTCGGCCGACTATCTCAACAAGATCGTGGCGACGACGATTTCGGGCGCCAATATCGCTTCGAGCGACACCGCCTTCGTCGTGCTTGGCGCCTTCCCTGCCGAGGCCCTGCTCGAACCCTTGCTGATGATGTTCCGCACGGTTTACGCAAGCAGGCGGCTGACGCTGGATGTCGGCGTCGAGGGGGACGTGATCCTGATCTCGGACAAGCCGCTGCTGATGCGCGCGCTCGCCAATCTGCTCAGCAACAGTTTCCAGCACACGCTCGCAGGCGGCGCGCGGGTGACGCTGGTGCGCGAAGGGGCCTGTGCGGTGATCGAAGTGCGCGATACCGGACGCGGCATGCCGGCGGCGGTGATGGCCGAACTCAATAGTGGCACCGCGATCCGGATGCGCGGTGATGAAACTGCGCCGGGCACCGGGTCAGGCTTCCGGTCGGCCCGCCGGATCATCGAATTGCTGCACGGGACGCTCCGGATCGTGTCATCGGCGTCCGATGGCACGGTGATCCGCATCACGCTGCCATCGGCCTTTGCCCGAACGACGCCGATGCCCGCAGCCGAGCTGGAGGGCCGGCTCGAGGGGTGGCGAGTGCTCGACTTCGACGATCGCGAAGGATTTGCCGCAAGCCTCGATGATGACGGCAAGGCGGGCCAGCGCGCGATCGCGATTACCTATGACGATACCGCGATCACGCGCGGACGGCTGAGCGAGATCGTGGCACTGGTCGCGATCAAGCCGATCTGCCGCGAACTGCTCGACCACCCGCTGCTGGTGCCCGCGTTACAGCAGGTTTAGCTCGACCGCGCGCTCGACGATCTTGCGGTTGTGCGGCGCGTCGAGCTTGCGCCGCAGTTCGGCGATGTGGAACGACACCGTCGGCGGCGCGATCGCCAGCCGGTAGGCGATCTCCTTGTTGCTTTCGCCTTGAGCAAGATAGTGCAGGATCGCCATCTGGCGCGACGACAGGGCGACGGGGGGCTGCTGGTATTTGCCCAGCGCCTCGCTGATCGCGGTCGAAAAATAGAGCTCCCCTGAAATCGCCGCATCGCATGCGGCAATGATCTGTTCGGGAGGATCGCCCTTGCTCACCACGGCGCGCGCGCCCAGCTTGAGGGCCGAATGGATTTCGTTGAGATGCGTCTCGCCCGTCACGATGATCACCGTCATGTCGCGCGATCCGACGATTTCGGCGAGCACGTTGACCCCGTGGACATCGGGAAGATTGAGATCGAGGATTACGAGATCGACCGGCTGCGACTGCACAAAGGCATTGACCGTCGCGCCACGATCAAGCGTGCCGACCACCTCGTATCGTTCGAGCGGGGCGAACAGCAGGCAAAGTCCGGTTTGCGTGATCCGGTGATCGTCGACAATCAGGATCTTGCATTTGCCGCTCATGGCTGCCCCTCCCCGCTGACGCCCGCTTTCACAATTGCATATCGCGCGCAGGCTTCAACCCGAATTAATATGGGTATCGGGCGGGCGCCCCCTTTGCCCGGCGCATCACCTCATCCTGAGCCAGCGCGTGAAAAATTCGCGACTGGCTGAAACATTCTGCGAAATTGGCGCTTGTACGTCTCGCATCGGCATTGACCCGCCGTGCCCCGATTAAACTTGGCCTTCGTCAGCAATCGCTGACGGGGGCCATTCTTTATTCAGCGCCGGAAGTATTCCGCAATAGAGCGCGCGGTCACCAAAAGACATTTTTGCGTGCAGATGCAAATCGGGATGGAACATCGTCCGACTTGCCCGCTTTTCCATCGCATACAAACATGGAGATCGTTACATGAACCTTATCATCATTCTTATCGTCGGCGGCATTCTGGGCTGGCTCGCCAGCATCGTGATGCGCACCGACGGCCAGCAGGGCATCTTCCTCAACATCGTCGTCGGCATCGTCGGCGCACTGCTCGCCGGCTTCCTGATCACCCCGCTCATCGGCGGCGCTCCGATCACCAGCGGTGCCTTCGACATCCGTTCGCTGATCGCTTCGTTCATCGGTGCGGTTGTCCTGCTCGGGATCATCAACCTCTTCCGTCGTGGCCGCGTGCGTTAATCGCCGCCCCGCTACCGGCTTACGGGTATTGACCGGGTAGAGGCACCACCGGTCGATGTCTTGAAACGGGCTCGCTGTTGCAGCGAGCCCGTTTTTCTTTGTGCCTGGCGCTGAATGCCTGCGCAGCCGGCGCTTACCCCTTCCGATAGTCACGCCCCACACGCTGCGGCAGGGCACACAAAAAAGGGACGGAGAACCGGCCCTTTGGTGTTGGTGATGTGCGCTGGGCGAAAGCGTGGTCAGGCCGCGGCCGAGGCGTTGGACCCGTCGATGATCGCTTTCACCGCCGCGCGGCCGCGATTGAGGCGGCTTTTGACCGTGCCAATATTGGCGCCGGTAACCTCGGCGGCCTCTTCGTAGCTCAGGCCTGCACCTGCAACCAGCAACAGGATTTCGCGCTGCTGTTCGGGCAGGCGGTGGATCGCGCGCATCACGTCATCGACGTGCAGCCCCGATTCCTGCGTCGCATCCTGCACAAGGATGCGTTCGGCTGCTTCCGGATCCCACACGGTATAACGCGCGCGCTTCTTCGAGCCGGAGAAATAGTGGTTGCGCAGGATCATGAACATCCAGGCGCGGAAGTTGGTGCCGGTCTGGTAGGTGTGACGCGAGGCCCAGGCGCGCATCATCGCTTCCTGCACCAGATCATCGGCCAGTACGCGATCACGGCAAAGGCCGCGGGCAAACGCACGCAGCGCCGGGATCAGGGCGACCATCTGGGATTTGAAAGCATCGAGATCTTCGGGGGACAAGGGTTCGGCATGGGGCTCGGCATCGGGCTCGGGCATCATGTGTCCTTCTTCTCGGTGGATTTGGTCGTCAGCTGTGCGACCAGATCGGCAAAATCGTCAGGGACGTCTTCGGATGCAACGTCGTTGAAAATCTGCTTGAGCGCCGCTTCAACCGGGTCGAAGGCAACCGGTGGCCGAAGCGGCTTGGACTTTGACTGCTTGTCTTGCGTCATCCTGCTACTATCCATTCCATGTGTCAAACGCTGGGGGACGTCGGAGCGGACGCGAGCTTCATCGTCGATCCCGTCCAGCGGGGTGCATTGCGAGCAAAAAGCACTCATTGCGAAAAATGTTCCGCGTGTTGGAACAATTGCACGCTATTTGCGCTTGGGGCCCAGATCGGAGATAAAAACATGTCGTCATTCCAGGCTGCGATCGCGGCTGAACTTCCTTACCTTCGTCGTTACGCCCGCACGCTGACCGGGTCGCAATCGATCGGCGATTCCGCCGTACGCGAAACGCTTCAGGCGATGATCGCCGCACCCGACGAGATCGACGAGGACGCCCCCGTCCGCGTGGAACTTTACCGGGTCTTCCACCGCATCTGGAGCGATTCGTCGCTGCGCTCGATCGACATGCCCGGCGCGATCGTCGGCTCGCTTCCGCGCCGTCTGCGCAAGGCCTTGCTGCTGACCACGATCGAAGGATTTTCGGTCGAGGAAACCGCGCAGATTCTCGACATGAACACCGCCGAAGTCGATGATTTCGTCACCCAGGCCCGCAGCGCGATCCATTCGATGCTGTCGGCCCGGATCATGATCATCGAGGACGAGGCGATCATCGCGCTGCACCTCAAGTCGCTGATGATGTCGATGGGCAACGATGTAGCCGCGATCGTTCGCACCGAAAGCGAAGCGATCGCCACCGCCGCACAGGTCGAGCCCGAACTGATCCTCGCCGACGTCAACCTCGCCGACGGGTCGAGCGGGATCGATGCGGTGCGCCACATCCTGACCACGATGACCGTGCCGGTGATCTTCATCACCGCCTTCCCCGAAAAGCTGCTGACCGGCGAAGGCGACGAGCCTGCCTATGTCATCAGCAAGCCGTTCAACCCGGACAATGTCGTGGCGACCGTGTGGCAGGCATTGCTGGTCAGCCGCGAGACCGCGGCGATGGCCGAGGCGGACTGATCTGCTGACGAACGTTCCGCAAGTTTGCGGAACCGATGGGCGCCGGCTGAAAGGCCGGCGCCGCATGACAAAGTGACCCGGGCGATGACCGCTACCGATTATGACGAAGACGTGCCGATGCAGGCTTCGGAAAATCGGCAGATGTTCGGTTATCTGACCAGCCGCCCGTGGATCCCGCTGGTGCTGGGCTTTGCACTGGTGCTGGGCGTGGGCGTCATCACCACCCTCACCGTTGCCGCATCGCAGACTTATAACCGGGAAGTGCGCCGTGCGCTGGTGACACTGGGGGCAGCGGACTCGGTGACGCTGTCGATCCTCGAAATGAACTCGGCGCAGCGCGGCTACATCCTCAACCGCGATGAGGCCTTTCGCAAACGCTTCATCCAGGCGCGTTCCGATCTCGACCGCGATCTGCGCGCGCTGAAAAGCGAATATGCGGTTCTCGATCTGCCCGAGGGGCTCGAGGAAGAAGTCGAGATCGCGGTGAACGACCGGCTTTCGGCCTTCAACGAAATCAACCGCATGCTGACCGCCGACGATGTCGCGGGCGCGGGCCGCTATTCCGCCGAGGCACGACTGTTCACCGACAACGTCCGCGATGCGCTGCGCAAGGTCAAGCAGGTAGCCTACAACCGATTATATGCCAGCCAGCGCGCCGCCACGGCCGCGGGCGACCGCGCCTATCTTCTGATCATTGCGGGCCTTGTCATGGCCTGCCTGTTGATCCTGGGTTCGATCGTGCTGCTGGTGCGCCGCAGCGGCGAACTGGAAAAGGCCAATGAAGAGGTCCGTCAATTGGCCGAAACGCTCGAACATCGGGTCGAGGAACGCACCGCCGACCTTGCCGAAGCCAATGAGGAAATTCAGCGGTTCGCCTATATCGTCAGCCACGATCTGCGCAGCCCGCTGGTCAACATCATGGGCTTCACCGCCGAACTCGAAGACGCGCAGCGGACGATGGCCGATTACGCCACTGCTGAAGACAGCGCCGTGCCGCCCGACGTGCGCGAGGCGATCGTCACCGACATGCCCGAAGCGATGGGCTTTATCCGCGCCGCGACCGGACGGATGGACCGGTTGATCAAGGCGATCCTGCAAATCTCGCGCGAGGGGCGCCGCACGCTCACCCGCGACACGATCGATCTTCGCGCGCTGTTCGAGGGGATTGCCGACAGCCTTTCGGGGCAGACCGATGCTGCCGGTGCGACGATCACCGTTGGCGACCTGCCCGAAGTCGAGGGCGATCGCACCGCGCTCGAACAGGTGTTCGGCAACCTGCTCGACAACGCGGTCAAATATTTGCGCCCCGGTGTGCCGGGCGAGATCAAGGTCACCGGCGAACAGCGCGGCAAGCGCGTGGTGATCCGCGTCGAAGACAATGGCCGGGGCATTGCCGCGCATGATCGCCGCCGCGTGTTCGAACTGTTCCGCCGCTCGGGCGAACAGGATCGCCCCGGCGAAGGCATCGGCCTTGCCCATGTGCAGGCACTGGTTCGCCGGCTTGGCGGGCAGATCCATGTCGAGAGCGAGCTGGGCGAAGGAAGCTGCTTTACCGTTACCCTGCCGCTGACTATGGCCACGCGAAACTAAGAAAAAAGAGGACGGAATCATGGCTCCAGGAGACCATCATCAGGTTACGATCCTCATGGTCGAAGACGACTTGGGCCACGCCCGGTTGATCGAGAAGAACATCCGCCGCGCCGGCGTGATGAACGAAATTATCCACGCTGCCGATGGCACCACCGCGCTCGATCACTTGCGCAAGGGCATGGGCCCCTCGCACCGCCCGTTCCTGGTGCTGCTCGATCTCAACCTGCCCGACATGAGCGGGACGACGATCCTTGAGCACCTCAAGTCCGATCCGGGCCTGCGCCGGTTCCCGGTGATCGTGCTGACCACCACCGATGACGAACGCGAAATCCAGCGCTGCTACGATCTGGGCGCCAACGTCTACATCACCAAGCCGGTCGATTACGAAGCCTTCACCACGGCGATCCGGCAGCTCGGGCTGTTCCTCGCGGTGATGCAGGTTCCGCAGCCGGACGACGGAGCGTGACCGACCGGGCGCCTCAACCGCGCCTGCTGTACATCGATGACGACGACGGGTTCGCACGCCTGCTGTCGCGTGCACTGACCCGGATGGGTTTTGTCGTCACCCACGCCCCCGACGGTGCCAGCGGGCTTGCGCGGCTGGAAGCCGGGACCTTCGATGTCATTGCGCTCGATCACTACATGCCCGGCCTTTCGGGCGAGCAGACGCTCGAAAAGATCGTCGCGATGCCCGCCCCGCCCCCGGTCGTCTATGTCACCGCCTCCGACGAAACGCAGGTGGCCGTATCCGCACTGAAATCGGGCGCGGCGGATTATGTCATCAAGGATATGGGCGCAGGCTTCTTCGATCTGCTTGCAGAAATCCTGCGACAGGCGATGGAAGGCGATCGCCTGCGCCGCGCCGAACAGGCCGCACAGATCGAAGTGGCCGCCGCGCGCGAACGCGCCGAAGTGCTGTTGATCGAGGTCAATCACCGCGTCGCCAACAGCCTGACGCTGGTGGTGTCGATGGCGCATCTCCAGGCCGCCGCGCTCCCGCCGGGCGAAGCCAAGCAAGCAATTGAGGATTTTGCCAACCGCGTCTATGCGATCGCGCAGGTGCACAAGCGGCTTTACACCTCGCAGGATATCCGCGCGGTCCAGCTCGACACCTATCTGGCCGAACTGGTGCGCGATCTGCATCGCAGCGTCACCAGCCAGAAAGCGATCACGCGGATCACCTTCGACTGCCCGCCGCTTTCGGTCAGCACCGACCGCGCAATCTCGATCGGCGTGATCCTGTCCGAACTGATCACCAACGTGACCAAATATGCCTACCCCGGCGAACGGCGCGGCGAAGTGCGCGTGCGGATCCTGTGTGACGATAGCGGTGTCGCGCGGCTCGAGGTCGATGACGACGGCGTCGGGATCAGCGGCGATACGCCGACCGGCACAGGGCTCGGCACGCAGGTGATGGATGCGCTGGCGCATGGCCTTAGCGGTCGGATCGAATTGTCGCGGCGCGACCGCGGCACCCGCGCGACGCTCCATTTCGAGGCGAATTGCGTCCCCGACTGATGGTGCCGCGCGGCCGCGGCGATGGAACATTCGCCGGCCCATGCGGCTTTACCCCCGCCGAAGGAGACATCACATGATCAAGAACATCATCGGCGCCGTCGTCGGCGCGAAGCTCGCCAAGAACACCCCCAAGGTCGACAACGGCACCGGCGCGATCCTCGGCTCGATCGCTCCGCTGGTCATCGCCCGGATGAGCTTGCCGACGATGCTTGCCGTGGGTGCGGGCGGCTACCTGCTCAAGAAGCACCGCGAAAAGCAGGCTGCCGGCGACACCCTCGCCAGCAAGCCGGTGTCGGCCTACACCCCCGTCAATCCGGCGTAAGCCGCCCGGCGCGCAAGTTGCGGCGATGGTTGCCCCCCGATGGGAGCGCGGCCATCGCCGTCTAGCATTGTGCGAATGGAGAAATCCGTCATGACCAAATCCGACAGTCCGGTCAGCGAAGCCGAAGCCAAAGCGGCCGCGATCGCCCGCGCCAAGGCAATTGCCCCCGATATCGCCGCGCGCATCGGCAGCACCCCGGCGACCACCTTCCGCGGCAATCCCAACATCTTCGGCCGGCTGGTTGCCGATCATGACGAACACCGCGCATTGCTGGCGATGGTCGAGGAAACTTCGGGCGATTCGCCCGATCGGCGCGCGTTGTTCGATGCGATGGTCGCCGAAATGCACGCCCATGCCGCCGCCGAGGATCAGGCGCTGTGGTCGGTGGTGCTGCGCAATCCCGACACCACGCACGATGCGCGCCACGCGGTCGCCGAACACAAGCAGATCGACGATCTGATCGAAGAACTGCAGGAGGCCGACATGGCCTCTCCGGGCTGGCTGGCGCAGTTCGCCAAGCTCAAGGACAAGTACCTGCACCACATCCGCGAGGAGGAGCAGGAGCAGTTCGTGGCTGCCGAGGAACACCTGAGCGATGCCGACATCAAGCACCTGCTGAGCGTTTTCGAGCGCCGCAAGAAGGCCGAAAAAGCCGACGCCTGACCCACCCGGCAACGCCCGGAGCACAAACGTTCCGGGTGTCTCCTCCGCGCCCGTCAGAACCGATAGGCAATCCCGAACTGGAATTGCCGCGGCGGTCCGGCATTGCGCTGCACGAATGGCGCGCCGCCGCCAAGCTGGATCTGGTTCGACGTGGTCGCCGCATTGGCAAAACCGCTCTGGTTGTTGGCGTTGAGCACGTTGAACACATCCGCGCTCGCCTCGATCCGCCCGCCCGCCACCGGCAGCGCATACCGCACCCCCAGATCGACGCTCGCCGACCAGGGCAGCCGCGCCGAATTGCGCCGCTCGCCCGGATAGCGATCCGAATTGCCGAGGTAGTTCTCACCGAAGCTCGCCCCGTCGCCGTTGAGATCCTGCGTCCCGAAAATGCCCGCATCGGGGACGAGGTTGACCGGCTGGCCCGACTGGAACAGCCCCGCTGCGGTCAGCGTCCAGCACGGTGCGGGATAGAAATAGCCGACGAGCGAGATAACGTGCCGCCGGTCATTCGCCGAAGGACCCCATTCGCCCGCGAAGTCATTGGCATTGCTGCTGCGGAAATTGATGTCGTCGGTGTCGTTGCGCAGCCGCGACAGGGTGTAGCTGGCGCGGAAAGCATAATCATCCGGCCCGCGCGCCTTGATCGCCTGCACGATCAGCGCGAGATATTCGGCCCGCCCGGCGGTTTCGGTGACGGTGATCTGCCGCGCGCCGCCCGGCACCAGTCCAACCGGACGCGTGGCATCGGCATCGGCCTGCGAGCGGACGAGCCCAAGGCTCTGCGCCAGCGCGAGCCGCGCGGCATTGTCGGGCAGGCTGCGCAGCAGCGCGATATTCGCCGGGGTCAGCGCGGCAAGATCGGGCGTGAAGGGCGACGGCGCATTGAAATCGCGCAGCCGCGCCAGATTGTGCGAGCGGCTGTAAAGCGCATCCACCGACAGCGTCAGCGCATCGCTCGCCGCATATTGATAGCCTGCGCTCAGTTGCAGGCTCCACGGGTTGTCATAGCCGGTGGGGCTCAGAATCCGCGCCTCGCCCAAGGTGGCGCTGTCGCGCAAGGCCTGCACCGCTTCGGGCGGCGGACATGCGCTTACCCGCGCGCAGGGCGGGGAGACGGTGAGGTTGCCCGCGAAGGTCAGATCGGCAAGGTCAACGCCCGCGGGAATTGCCCCTGCTGCCTGCAATTGCGCCAATTGCGAAACGAACCCCGGCGCAGTCGTATTGCGCTGCAGCGCGTCCGAGACCACGGCATAACTGAGCTTGCCGGTAAATATCCCCGCCCCGAACCGCACCGCCGAACGCGCATCGGGCTGCCAGTTCACCGCCAGCCGCGGGGCGATGTTGTCGGTATCGCCGCGCCCTGCCCCGGCTTCGGTCAGCGTATCGTAATCCCACCGCACGCCCAGTGTCGCGGTCAGATTGGCGGCAAGGTCCCATGCATCCTCGAGATAGAGCGCGACCAGCGCCTGCCCCGTGCCGAAGCGTTGCGGGCGCAGTTCGACCGCGTAATTCGCCACCACCGGATCGAGCGCGAGGATATCCTGCGCGCCAAGGGCAAGGCCGCGGCCCGCAAGGCTTGCCGCTTCGGCCGCGGTCAGATCGACGGTGTAGTTGCCAAAAGGATTGCCCCCGCCCAGCAAGGCGAAGTCGGACGCGATCACATCGACCCCTGCGCTGATGCGGTGCGCGCCGATCTCGCGCGTGAGGCGGTGGGTGGTCTGCCAGGTTTCTTCCAGACTGTCGAAGACATAGCCCGGGTTGCCGACCACGGCGGCGACCAGTCCCGATGGCCCGCGCACAGTCACCTGCGGCCCCGGCGCGCCCGCGGCCTCGCCGTAGTCCCACCGGAAGCGGCTGAACTGCACCGCGCCGTCATAGGAAAAATTTGCCCCGGCATAGCTCGCGGTGGCCGCCAGCAGCGTCGAGAACCGGTCCTGCTGCGATCCTGCCGAAGGGAAGGTGGCATTGCCGCCGCCCAACGCGCCGCCCGGCCGGTCGATCGTCACGCGGCCGACGTTGGCGCGCAGGCCCAAGGTCCAGTCGCCCGTCAGCCGGTGATCGAGCCGGAGCGAGCCCAGATGGAAACGGTTGCGTCCCGTCACATTGCCCACCACGCCCAGCAAGGGCGCATCGACCACCTGCGTGTTGCGATCGGCGGTGAATTCGTAGTTCGCGTAAAGGAAGGTGCGGCTTCGCTGCAAGGCGCCGCCTGCGGCAAAGCCCGCCTGATAGCGTTCGAAGCTTTCGCCGACAAAATTGCCCGACAGGTCGCGGCGGGGGAAGGCAGAGGGGGAATCCAGCGGCCTGCCGGGCCTCACCAGCAGATAGGCCTCGCCCGTAAAATCGTTGCTTCCCGACGGGCTGGTATAATTGACTATGCCATTAGCGGTGCGCCCGTAGGCGGCCGAATAGGAGTTGGCCAGCACGGTGACTTCGCGGGTGAAGCCCAGCGGCACGGGAAACTTGATCCCACCTAGAAAGTTCTCGTTGTTGTCGAGGCCGTCGAGCAGATAATTGGTGTCGAGCCCGTTCGATCCGTTGATCGAAATCGCCGGCGCTTCGGGGAAGAACCCGGTCGATGCCACGACATTGGGCAGCCGGATCAGCGCCGCTGTCACATCGCGCCCCTCGATCGGCAGGGCTTGCAACTGCGCCTTCCCGAGCGAGGCGGAAATTTCGGCATTGGCGGTGTTGAGCGCGGTGATCGCGCGCGCGGCAGTGACGACGATGCCGGGCTCGCCTGCGGCTTCCAGTTGCAGGATCACGCTGCGGGTGAAATTCGCGCGCAGATCCACCGCCTGCGCGGCGAGCGGGGCGAAGCCTTCGGCGCGCGTCACCGATACGCGGTATACGCCCGCGGTGCTCAACCCGCCCAGTTGCACCATGCCGCGCGCATCGGTGATCGCGTTGCGCGACAGGCCGATTGCGGGGTTTTCGATGCTGATTTCGGCACCCGGAACGCCCGCGCCTTGCGGATCGACCACGGTGATCGCGATCCCTGCCTGCTGCGCCTGAGCCGCCGGCGCCGCGACAATACAGACAAGTGCTGCTGCGCTGCCCGCAAGCGCGCTGCGATAGATCGCCGCCATGTGAAACACCCCTGTTTTGCCCCCGCGGCGCCGTGCCTAGCGCCGTGTGTAACGCTAGTCGCCTTCCATGTCGCCCGGCGAGCCTTCGTGCGGCGCTTCGTGCGTCGCCCAGTCCACCCCGCCCGGCGGCGGCGCGGGCGGCCCGGCAGGGCTGGGCAGCGCATCCGCCTCGCCCACGCGCATCCGGTGCAGGTGCACCTTGGCGATCATGTTGGCGCTGATCGGCGCGGTCATGAACAGGAACACCGACACCAGCAATTCATGCGTGGTCCACGTGCCGCGCACCAGCTGGAACCACAGCACCGATGCCAGCAGAATGCCACCAAGCCCCAGCGTTGTCGCCTTGGTGGGGCCATGCAATCGCTCCATCAGCGTTGGCAGGCGCACCAGCCCCCAGCTGCCGATCAGCGCGAAGCTGCCGCCCAGCACGATCAGCGCGGCGACCAGCCATTGCGACAGGACGGCAAGGTCGCTCATTCGATGATATCCCCGCGCAGCAGGAACTTGGCATAGGCGACCGTGCCCACGAACCCGACCATCGCGAGCAGCAGCGCGGCTTCGAAACTGGTGCCGCTGCTGCCCGCAATCCCGGCGAGCACGATCAACCCGATGACATTGATCACCATCGTGTCGAGCGCGAGGATGCGGTCGGCCACGCCCGGCCCGCGTACGAGCCGCCACAGGTTCATCGCCAGCGCCAGGCCGAGCGCACCAAAGCCGAACAGGATCGCGCCGTCGAGCACCGCGCCGCTCATCGGAAGATCTCCTTCAACCGCGCCTCGTAACGCGTCTTGACCTTGGTCACCTCGCCTGCCGGGTCGGGCGCGTGGAGCGCGTGGACAAGCAGGTATTTCCCGCAGGCCGAAACATCGGCGGACACTGTTCCGGGCGTCAGGCTGATCGTGCCCGCGAACACCGTGATCGCCTCGATGCTGTCGAGATCGAGCGGCACGGTCAGCCAGGCGGGACGCAGATCGGCGGAGCGTTTGAACAGGATGATCGCGGCGACCTCGAAATTGGCGACCACGATGTCGCGCAGCACGAGGAGGACATAAAACAGCGCGGGAACGTAGCGCACGCGCGGGCGACCGGGCCACCAGGCGGCCGTGAAGATGGGAACGATGATCCCGAACACGAGGCCGAGCAGCAGCGCACCGAAACTGATCTCGCCCACCATCACCAGCCACATCGCGGTGAGCAGCGCGGTGAGACCCGGATGCGGGAAAAGGCGCGCGATCATTGCATCGGCTCCGTCAGCACCACGGCGGCGGTCTGCGCGGGATCAAAGATTTGCTGCGCGGCGGCAGACGTGTAATCGCTGACGATCCCGGCACCGACGGACAGCGCGGCCAGCAGCGCAAGCGCGATGGCAGGCGCGATCATATCGGTGCGGTTGGCGCGCGGCGGGGGCATGTCGGCGTTCTCGGCGGTTTTCCAAAACACCGCGCTGCCCGTGCGCGCAAAGCCGATCACCGCGATCAGCGTGGTGACGAGGATCACGCCGAAGCCCCAGCCCCAATCGGGCTGCGTGGTGAGCGCGGAAAGCACCAGCAACTTGCCGATGAAGCCCGACAATGGCGGCAGGCCCGTCACCCCGATCGCCGCCGCCATGAACAGCATTGCCGCAAGCCCGCGCCCCGCAAAGGCCGCGCCGGGCGTTGCATTGTCGCGGTAGCTGCCGCGCCGCCGTGCCGCGACATCGACTGCGAGGAACAAGGCCGCCGCCGCCAGCGTCGAATGGACGAGGTAGTAAAGGGCCGCACCCATCGTTGCCGGGTTCCAGCCCGCGACCGCGATCAGCAGCGTGCCGGTCGACCCGACCACCGCATAGGCTGCCTGTTCGGACAGGGACCGCGCGCTGAACACCCCGACGAAGCCGATAATTGCGCTCAGCATCGCGGCGGGCAGCAACCACGGCCCCGGCACGAATGCGGCAAAGCCTGCGCTTTCGCCGAACACCTGCGGCACCACGCGGATCAGCGAATAGACCCCGACCTTGGTCATGATCGCAAACAGGGCCGCCACCGCCGGGGTCGCCGCCGCATAGGTGCGCGGCAACCACAGGTGGAGCGGCACCACCGCGGCCTTCAGCGCGAACACGCTGGTGAGCAGCAGCCCGGCGATCCGCAGCATCCCCTGATCATCGGGCGCGATCGAGGCGATCCGCAGCCCCATGTCGGCCATGTTGAGCGTGCCGGTGAGCGCATAGAGCATCCCCAGTGCAATCAGGAACAGCGACGAGCCGACAAGGTTCACCACCACATACTGCACCCCGGCCTTCAATCGCGCGGCGCCCTGCCCGTGCAGCATCAGGCCATAAGACGCGATCAGCAGCACCTCGAAGAACACGAAGAGGTTGAACAGATCGCCGGTCAGGAACGCGCCGTTCAAACCCATCAACTGGAACTGGAACAAGGGGTGGAAATGCCAGCCCTTGCGATCGGTGCGGGTCAGCACCGCGTGCAGCAGTGCGATCAGCCCCAGCACCGCAGTCAGCACCAGCATCAGCGCGGCGAGCCGGTCGGCCACCAGCACGATCCCGAAAGGCGCAGGCCACGCGCCCAGCGCATAGGACAGCACCGTCCCGTCCGACACCCGCGCCATCAATGCCAGCGCCAGCGCCAGTTGCACCGCGCCCGATACCAGTGCGATCCCCACCGCCAGCGCCCGGCGGCGCTGCATCAGCAGGAGCGCGACCGGGCCGGCGAGCGCGGGCACCGCAATCGGCAGAATCGGCAGGTGATCGGCCAGCGTCACGGTGCGTCTCCCGCAGCGTCGGTATCGTCCGCAAGCCCGTCCTGCACATCGCACGGCACCTCGGCCCCGTCGACATGGTCGCTGCCAGTTTCAAGGAAGCTGCGCAGCGCGAGGATTACCACGAAAGCGGTCATGCCGAAGGTGATGACGATCGCGGTCAGCACCAGCGCCTGCGGCAGCGGATCGGTGTATTCGGTCACCGCCTTGTCCCAGATGGGCGGGCGCGCCAGCACCAGCCGGCCGCTCGCGAACAGGAACAGGTTCACCGCATAGGAAATCAGCGTCAGCCCCAGCACGACCTGAAACGTGCGCGCCCGCAGGGCGAGGTAAATGCCGCCGGCAACCAGCACGCCGATCGCGCTCGCGACGAGGAATTCATAGCTCATCGGCCGCGCTCCCGTTCAGCGGCGGCGGCGCGCGCGGCGCGCTTGGCGATCGCGCTCAACTGCGAGAGCGCGAGCATCACTGCGCCCAGCACCGTCAGGAACACGCCGGTATCGAAGATCATCGCGCTGGTCAGCTCGAACTCGCCCACCAGAGGCCAAGTGAAATAATCGAACCAGCTGGTCAGGAACGGCGCGCCGAATAGCATCGCACCCAGCCCGCATGCCATCGCGGCAAGCACGCCCCACGCGATGAGGCGATGCTCGTTGAAGGGTTTGCGCGCATCGGACCAGTCGAACCCGGCGGCCAGATATTGCACGAGGAAGGCCGCCGCCACCACCAGCGCGGCGATGAACCCGCCGCCCGGCTGGTTGTGACCGCGCAGGAACAGGTAAATCCCCACCATCAGCGTCAGCGGCAGGATGATCCGGCTCGCCGCGACGAACATCATCGGATGGCGCTCGGGCGAATGGGGCATATCCTCGCGCCATGCGCGCAGCCGCGCCCCCGCCGCGCCGCGCGCCGCAGTGTCGAGCAGCGCATAGATGCCCAAGCCCGCCACGCCCAGCACGATGATCTCGCCCAGCGTGTCGAAGGCGCGGAAATCGACGAGGATCACGTTGACCACATTGGTGCCGCCGCCGCCCGACTTGGCATTGGCAAGATGATAGGCGGCAATCGTGCTGCCCGGATCGCGCGTCAGCATCGCCCAGGCAATCGCGCCCACCAGCAATCCGCCCGTCCCGGCAATCGCCGCGTCGCGCAGCATCCGCGGGCGCGACGACAGGGTGGGCGGGCTCTTGGGCAGCATGTTGAGCGCGAGCAGCAGCAGCAGCACCGTCACCGCCTCGACCGAAATCTGCGTGAGCGCGAGATCGGGGGCGGAGAGCACCGCGAAGGTCAGGCTGACCACCAGACCGATCACGCTGATCACGATCAATGCGCGCAGGCGGTGATGCGATCCGGCAGTGACGATCGCGGTTGCGACCAGCAACAGCGCCCATGCGACGACGGCGGGGAAATTGGCGGGCAGCAGCGTGCGCGTGCCGGTCAGGCTGCCGCCGCCGACGATTGCTCCCTCAACGATCAGCGCGATGATGACCGCAAAGCTGGCGAGCAGCATCCTCTGGAGCGAGGGCGTGTGGGTGGCGACCATGAACTTGCGCGCGCGCGCCACCGCAAAGCCCAGCGCGCGCTCGAACAGCGCTTTGGCATCGGGCAGGCGCGCCCGCTCCCACAGCGCAAGCAGCCCGCCATGCTGCCAGAGCAGCAGCGCGCCGCCCGCGACCGCGATGAGGCTGAGGATCAGCGCAAGATTGACCCCATGCCACAGCGACAGTTCCACTTCTGGTATGCCGAGCCCCGTCACCGCGCCGGTCGCCGCGCCCACCAGCGGCGCGGCGATCAACATCGGCACAAGGCCCAGCAGAACCGCCAAACCCGTCAACAATGCAGGCGCGCCCCACATTCCGGGCGAGGGATCATGCGCGCGGGCGAAGGGTTCGGCCTCGCGAGGTTTGCCGAAGAACAGGTGCCCCGCCAGCCTGAGCGAATAGCCGACCGAGAAGGTCGCGCCCAGGGTCGCCAGCAGCGGCAACAGCCAAGGCAGACCAAACAGCACAAACTTGGGCGTCTGGTAGAGCATCAGCTCCTTGGAAATGAACCCGCCCAGCGGCGGCAGCCCCGCCATCGACGCCGCCGCCAGCGTTGCGACGAGCGCGGTGACCGGCATCGCCTTGGCCAGCCCGCCAAGCCTGCGGATATCGCGCGTGCCGGTTTCATGCTCGACGATCCCGGCGCTCATGAACAAGGCCGCCTTGAACGCGGCATGGTTGAGGATGTGCAGCACCGCGGCCATTGCGGCCGCTTCGAGGCTGAAACCCAGCAGCATCACCAGCATGCCAAGCTGCGAGATTGTCGAATAGGCAAGGATGCTTTTCAGGTCGTGCCGGAACAACGCGACCACCGCGCCAAACACCATCGTCACCAGCCCCACGCCCGTCACGATCAGCGTGTATTCGGGCGTGCCCGCCAGCACCGGCCACAGCCGCGCGAGCAGGAACACGCCTGCCTTCACCATCGTCGCCGAATGCAGATAGGCGCTGACCGGCGTGGGCGCGGCCATCGCGTGGGGCAGCCAGAAGTGGAACGGGAACTGCGCGGACTTGGTGAAACAGCCCAAGAGGATCAGCGCGAGGATCACGGGGTAAAGCGGCGATCCCTTCACCACCGCACCGCGTTCGAGGATCGTGGCCAGATCGAAACTGCCCGCGACCAGTCCCAGCAGCACCAGCCCGCCGATCAGCGCAAGCCCCCCGCCCCCGGTGATCGCGAGCGCCATGCGCGCGCCTTGGCGCGCCTCGGGCTTGTGCTGCCAGAACCCGATCAGCAGGAAGCTGGCAAGGCTCGTCATTTCCCAGAAGATCATCAGCAGCAGGACATTGCCCGCAATCACGATCCCCAGCATTGCGCCCTGAAACAGCATCAGGCTGGCAAAGAAGCGGCCCGTGTCCTCGCTTTCGTAGAGGTAGCTGTGCGCAAAGATCACCACCAGTAGTCCGATGCCGAGGATCAGCAGCGCGAACATCCAGCCCAGGGGATCGAGTATCAGCGCGAAATCGAGCCCCAGCGCAGGCACCCAGCCCCATGATGCGGCAGGCGCAGTGCCGAACAGTGCCGGCGCGGCAAGGCTGGCGATCAGCGCAAGGCCCGCAGCCGAAGCGCCGCCCGCGATGCCCGAATGCACCGCGCGCGGCGCAGCATGCAGCAGCGCAATCGCGAGCGCGGCACCGAACGGCATCAGGGCCAGAATCAGAAGCGTCATGGCGGTTGCCATAGGCGGCTCGTCGGGTCCTTCACGGGAAAAGCATACATGGGCGGAGCGCGCATCACCCCCCCCGACCGCGGCCATAGACGACGATGATACAACAGGACAACCCGCCGACCCCATCCAATGTTCCGCCGAGCGCATGGCCTGAGGCACGGCGGTGCAGTCAGACCTTGCCGCGTTTTGCGCGCACCTTGCCCCCGTCCTGACCCTGTCCTGCCTCCCTTCAGCCCCGTCTTGCAGCGCCCATGCGCCTGTGTTTCACGTGAAACATCGCTGCGGTGCGGATGCGCGCGCTTGGGCTATTCGCCTTCGAAGGCCATCAAGGATGTGACGGCAATCCCTGCCTGACGCAACCGATCGGCTCCGCCGAGATCGGGCAGGTCGATCACGAACAGCGCATGGGTCACCGCCGCACCTGCCCGGCGGAGCAGCTCGGCCGATGCCAGTGCCGTGCCGCCGGTGGCGATCAGGTCGTCGACGATCACGACATTCTCTCCCGCGCCGATCGCGCCCGGATCGACTTCGAGCCGGTCGGTCCCGTATTCGAGCGCGTAGTCGATGCCGATGGTGGGGATCGGCAGCTTGCCGGGTTTGCGCACCGGGACAAAGCCGACGCCAAGCTGCACCGCGACCGCCGCGCCGAAGATGAACCCGCGCGCCTCCATCCCGGCAATCTTGTCCGCCCCGGCATCACGCGCGGCGGCGGCAAGGTGATGCACGCTCGCCGCCATGCCCTGATGGTGCCCGATCAGCGTGGTGATGTCGCGGAACTGGATGCCGGGGTGCGGGAAGTCGGGCACGGTGCGCACCAGCCCCTTCAACTCCTCCGGCGAGAGATGCGGTGTCATGTGGCAAACGCCCCTTTCGTGGTGCTCAAAGCACAAGCGCCCCGCCATCCGCAAGGGATGACGGGGCGCGAATGAGCCGTGATCGGCGGACCTTGAAGCTTACTTCTTCTTGGGCTTCAGCCCGGCCCAGATCTGCTTGTAGCTGAGGAAGGCAAGCACGGTCGCAAACAGCAGGAAGCCGACCACGAACCAGCCCGTCTGACGGCGTTCCACCAGCGAAGGCTCGGCGGTCCAGGTCAGGAAGGCGGCAACGTCCTTCGACATCTGCGGCACCGTCGATGCCGTACCGTCGGCGAAGGTCACCTGACCATCGCTCAGCGGCGGGGGCATCGCGATGTTCACGTTGGGGAAGTGCTTGTTAAAGTAGAGGCCATCGGGCGTCTCGAAGCCGACCTTGGCCGCCTTGGCCGGGTCGGGTTCGCCGTAACCCGTCAGCAGGTCATAGACGTAGTTGCTGCCGTCGTGACGCGCCTTGGTCATCAGCGAAAGATCGGGCGGGATCGCGTTGTTGTTCGCGGCCGCTGCGGCAATCGCATTGGGATAGGGGCTCGGGAAGGCATCGGTCGGCAGGCCCGGACGGGTGGTGGCTTCACCGGTCTGCGGGTCGATGCCGGGCACGGTCCAGCTCTTCGCTTCGGCATCGACTTCGGCTTCGGTGTAACCCAGCTGACGCAGGTTCCGGAACGAGACGAACTTCAGGCTGTGGCAGGCCGCACAGACTTCCTTGTAGACCTGGTAGCCGCGCTGCAGCTGGGCCATGTCCCACTTGCCGAACGCGCCGTCGAAGGCAAAGCCGCCCTCGGGGCCTTCGCCATGCTCGTAGAAGGCATAGGAGGGCTGCTTTTCCGGCGCCGGGCCGAAAGCGTAGTTGTAGGCACCGGGCAGCAGCGACCACAACACCAGCACCGCAGTGATGGCGAGGCCGACGATGATGCCTCCAAGACGAATAGTCATGTCCGAACTCTTTCTCGTTATCGGTTCAGATTGCTCTGGCTTGCGACCGGCCGATCACTCGGCCGGTTGCAGCGATCCATCGGGCAGGTTTCCGGCGTCGCCGCCATTCACCACACCGGCACGCGGCGCTTCCCGGGCCGGGTCCTGACCGACCACCGCTTCGGTGATCGAGAAGGGCAGCGGCTTGGGCACTTCGATCTGGCTGATGATCGGCAGGATCACCAGGAAGTGCAGGAAGTAATACGCGGTTGCGATCTGGCTGAGCACCACGAAGGGTTCCTCGGCCGGCGCGCCGCCGCAGTAGAACAGCACCGCCATGGTCGGGATCAGACCGAACCAGAAGAACTTGCGGAACAGCGGGCGGTAGTGACCCGAACGCACCGGGCTCTTGTCCAGCCAGGGCAGGATGAACCACAGCAGGATCGAACCGAACATCGCGATCACACCCAGAAGCTTCGCCGGGATCAGGGTGATGCCGGTGAAGGGGATGGTGAGATCGCCGGTGAAGGCACGCAGGATCGCGTAGAACGGCCAGAAGTACCATTCGGGAACGATGTGCGCAGGCGTCGAGAGCGGGTTGGCCTCGATGTAGTTGTCGGGGTGACCCAGCGCGTTGGGCAGGAAGAAGACCATCGCGGTGAACAGGATCAGGAACACGCCGAGACCGAAGCCGTCCTTGGCGGTGTAATAGGGGTGGAACGGAACGGTGTCCGATTCCTGCTTCACTTCAACGCCGGTCGGGTTCGACGAGCCGGGAATGTGCAGCGCCCAGATGTGCAGGATCACGACGCCCGCGATCACGAAGGGCAACAGGAAGTGCAAGCTGAAGAAGCGGTTCAGCGCGGCGTTGTCGGGCGCGAAACCGCCCAGCAGCCACACCTGCAGCGGCTCACCCACCAAGGGGATCGCGCTGAACAGTCCGGTAATCACCTGCGCGCCCCAGAAGCTCATCTGGCCCCAGGGAAGCACGTAACCCATGAAGGCGGTCGCCATCATGAGCAGGAAGATCACCACACCCAGCAGCCAGATCATCTCGCGCGGGGCCTTGTACGACGAATAGAACAGGCCGCGGAAGATGTGCATGTAGATGACGATGAAGAAGAAGCTCGCGCCGTTGGCGTGGGCATAACGCAGCATCCAGCCGTAGTTCACATCGCGCATGATGTGTTCGACGGTGGCGAAGGCCACGAGGCCATTGGCCGCGTAGTGCATCGCCAGGACGACCCCGGTGATGATCTGGATCATCAGGCAGACCCCGGCGAGCACGCCGAAGTTCCACATGTAGTTGAGGTTGCGCGGCACCGGATAACCGGCCCCGACAGCGTTGTAGACGAGACGCGGCAACGGCAGCTTTTCATCAAGCCACTTGGTCAATCCGGTCTTCGGTTCGTATTGCTTGGCCCAGGCGAAACTCATGGCGTTCTCTCGGCTTGATCGAAGGGAAAAGTCAGGCGATTGTTTGGCGTGTCAGATACGCAGGATCAACCGACCCGGATGACCGTATCGGACTTGAACTCGTATTCCGGCACCAGCAGGTTCTTGGGCGCAGGGCCTTTGCGGATGCGTCCGGCGACGTCGTAGTGCGAACCGTGGCAGGGGCAGAAATAGCCGCCGAATTCGCCCTTGTTCTCGCCTTCGGCCGCGCCCAGCGGCACGCAGCCGAGGTGGGTGCAGACGCCCATCGTCACGAGCACGTCCTCGTGCCCTTCCTTGGTGCGTTCGGCCAGTGCGGCGGGGTCGCGCATGTCGACCGCATCATCCTTCTTGGCGGCGGCGATTTCTTCCGGGGTGAGCCGCTTCACGAACAGCGGCTGCTTGCGGAAGGTTGCCTTGATGCTCTGCCCGGGCTGGATCGCACCGACATCGATCTCGGTGGTGCTCGCGGCAAGCACGTCCTGCGACGGCGCCATCTGCGAAATCAGCGGGAACAGTACCGATGCCGCGCCGACACCGGCGGTGCCCAGGGCGGCGACGTGAATCCAGTCGCGGCGACGCACGCCGTCTGCGGTGGTGAGTTCGGTAGTAGCGGCCGTTTCAGGTGCCATTTCGTCTTACCCTGCTCGTTTTGCCGCGCCGGAAAGCCCTGCGCGGCGTGATGTTCCGATACGGAGCCCGTCAAGCCCCTGGCCGATCCGTCGATTGGTCCCCGTTCCGGGCCCGCAGGTGCCATCGCGGCGACCTCGACCCAAAACTACGGGCGGGCAATTAACGGCAATCCTTCGAGAATCCAACCGTGTTTTAGTCAAGCTGCGTTCACAGCCGTGCAAGCGCGCTCTATGGTAGCGCGATCATACTGATCTGCCGACCATAATTTGCCTCGCCCGCCTGTGTGGCGCGTCTGTGCGAATGGTAACGCGCAACCTCGGCGAATGTATCCCGCGCCGTATCCGCAGTTTTGCTAAGGCCTGCCGCAGTCAGCCGCGCCGTGATGAAACCCGGCAGGTCGAAATGCCACCGCGCGGTGCCTTCACGCATCGGTGCGGGCGCGAAAAAGCGTTCGGCATCAACGTGAAAACGCGCGCGAAAGGGCGCGTCGACCTCGTAACTGGGCTGCGCGATCGTGGGCCCCAGAACCGCGGCGATATTGCCGCGCGTCGCGCCCAGCGCCTCCATTGCGGCGATGGTGTTTTCAAGCACGCCGTCCACCGCCCCGCGCCAGCCCGCATGCGCCGCGCCGATTACGCCCGCCGCGCGGTCGGCAAACAGGATGGGCCCGCAATCGGCGGTAACGATGCCCAGCACGATGCCAGGCGTGGCGGTAACCACCGCATCGGCCACCGGGCGCCCTTCGGCAGCATCGTCCCAGCCTTGCAAGACCGTCACCACATCGGGCGAATGCACCTGATGCGGTGCGGCGAGGCTACCGCCCGGACACAGCGATGCCGCCGCCGCCGCGCGCAAGGCGCGCACATCGGCCCCGTCGCCCGGCCCGCCGAAACCGAACTGGTGCTTGGCCCCATTGCTGCCGAAAAAGGCGTGCGGCACGCCTTCGAGCAGCGGCGAAGTGTCGGTCTGGAAGTCCACCCCCCGGTCAGCCTTCGAGCGAGCGGCTGACCTGCTCGAAGGTGTCGCGCGACAGGTTACCGCTGGCCAGAATCCGTTCAAGCTCGGCCTTCATCAGCGCCGCACGCCCCGGCTCGATCCGCCGCCAGCGGCCCAGCGCCGGCACGAATCGCGCCGCGGTCTGCGGATTGATAGGGTCCAGTGCGAGGATCACGTCGGCGACCATCCGGTATCCCTCGCCATCGGCCTTGTGGAAGCCCTTGGGATTGCCCGCAAACGCCATGTGGAGCGAGCGCACGCGGTTGGGATTGCGGATCGTGAAATCGGGATGTTCGGCAAGCTTGCGAACATGCGCGATCACATCGGGGTGGAACGACAGCGCCTGCAGCGTGAACCACTTGTCGATCACCAGCGCGTTGTCCTTGTACCGCTCGTAGAAGGCGGCAAGCCGCGCTTCGCGTTCGGGCACATCGAGGCTGCACAAGACCATCAGCGCGCCTTGCCGACCGGTCATGTTGTCGGCCGCATCATACTGCGCCGCGGCCAGCGATGCTGCGGTGGCAGGATCGGCAGCCGCGATCAGGCCGAGGACAAGCGTCTTGACCTTGCGCGCGCCGCGGCCGGCAGGATCATCGAGCGGGATCGCGCTGGTGCGTGCGTGCGCGGCCTGCAATTCGCCCGCAAGGGCCGTTGCGATCGCGGCCTTCAGCCCCTCGCGCGCGGTGTGGATCGCGCCGGGATCGGCAAGCTGCGTTCCCGTTGCCATCGCTTCGAACAGATAGGTTTCGGATGGCAGCACCAGCAGTTCGCCGCGCATCGCATCGTCGAGCGCCGCGTCGGCAAGGCTCGCGCGGAAGGCCGCGATGATCGCCGCCTCACCGTCGGCCTGTTCCTCTGCCGAAAGCGTGCCGCGCGCCGCGCCGACCAGATGGGCGACGCCAAGCTCCTGCAAGGCTTCCGACCGCGCGAAGGGATCGTCATCGTGCGCGGCGAGGAACACCAGATCCTCGCGCGAGAGGCTGCGTTCGATCACCACGGGAGCGGTAAAGCCGCGGTTGATCGAGACCACCGGATCGGGCCCGGCAAGCGGCAGATCGAACGTCTGCTCCGCGCTGTCGAGCACGATCAGCTGCTCGGCACCCAGCGCGCCGCTCCGCGAATGGACCGCGACCTTGAGCGGGATCGGCATGGGCTGCTTGTCGGGCTGGCCGGGGGTGGCGGGCACCGTCTGCTTGAGCGTCAGCTTGAGCGTGTCGCCCTCGACCATCTGCGAGACCGCGATGCGCGGCGTGCCGGCCTGCGAATACCACAGCCGGAACTGGCCAAGATCGACCCCGGCCCCGTCCTCGATCGCGCGGACGAAATCCTCGCAGGTCGCCGCCTCGCCGTCGTGGCGGTCGAAATAGAGATCGGTCCCGGCGCGGAACCGCGTCTCGCCCACCATCGAGCGCATCATGCGGATGACTTCCGCGCCCTTGTTGTAGACGGTCGCGGTGTAGAAGTTGCTGATCTCGCGGTAGCTGTCGGGCCGGATCGGGTGCGCGAGCGGCCCGGCATCCTCGGGGAACTGCGCTGCGCGCAGGATGCGCACATCCTCGATCCGCTTGACCGCCTCGCCGCGCATGTCCTGGCTGAACATCTGGTCGCGCAGCACGGTGAAGCCCTCCTTCAAGGAAAGCTGGAACCAGTCGCGGCAGGTGATGCGGTTGCCCGACCAGTTGTGGAAGTATTCGTGCGCGATCACGCCTTCGACCGCGTCGAAATCGGCGTCGGTCGCGGTGTCGGGGTCGGCCAGCACGTATTTGGTGTTGAAGACGTTGAGCCCCTTGTTCTCCATTGCCCCCATGTTGAAATCGGAGACGGCGACGATGTTGTAGAGATCGAGGTCGTATTCGCGCCCGAACACTTCCTCGTCCCACTTCATCGAGCGGTGGAGCGATTCGAGCGCGTGATCGGTGCGCGCCAGATCTTCGGCCCGCACCCAGACGTTGCATTCGACCTTGCGGCCCGAAACCGTGGTGAAAGGCTTCGAATTCGCCACCAGATCGCCCGCGACCAGCGCGAACAGGTAGGACGGCTTGGGCCAGGGGTCGTGCCATTCGGCCCAGTGGGTGCCATCGCCGTTGTCGCCTTCGGCCACGCGGTTGCCGTTGCACAGCAGGATCGGGAAGGCCGCCTTGTCGCCCTCCATCCGCACCGCATAGGTCGACAAGACATCGGGCCGGTCGGGGAAGAAGGTGATGCGGCGGAAGCCCTCGCTCTCGCACTGGGTGCACAGCATTCCGTTCGAGGCATACAGCCCCATCAGCTGCGTGTTGGCCGAAGGGTCGATGATCGTGACGATCTCGACGCTGTGGCGCTCGCCCGGCAGGGTCACGATCAGATCGGGCCCGTCCATCCGCCATGTCGCTGGCGCGCCGTCGACCGTCACGCTCTCCGCGGTCAGGCTGTCGCCATTGAGCCGCAGTTCGGGCGAGGGATCGGCTGCCGGGTTGCGTTCGACGTCCAGCGTCGCGGTGACGCGGGTGGCATCGGGGGCAAGCCGGAAATCGAGCCGCGTGGTCGGCACCGCCCAGGCAAAGGGCGCATAATCCTCGCGCCGGATCACCGGCGGATCGTGCGGCGTGGGGGCGGCATCCGCGATTTCGGGGTTGCCTTCGGGCGTGGTGGGGGTGGTTGCGATATCCATGCCTGCTGATTTAGGTTGTTTCGTGCAGGCGTCCAATGCTTAGGTTTGCGTGATGGCCCATTTGCTGATCTTCGGGCTCGGCTACACCGCCGGGCGGATCGCCACCGCGATGCAGGGGCGCGGCTGGCAGGTGCGCGCGACGGGCAGCGCAGGCGACATCGCCTTTGCCGATTCCGACGCGGTGCTCGCCGCGCTGGACGATGCCAGCCACGTGCTCTCCTCTGTCCCGCCGGGCCGCGATGGCGATGATCCGGTGCTGAGCGAATATGCCGAGGCGCTGAAGGGCCGCGCATTGTTCTACCTTTCCTCCACCGGCGTTTACGGCGACCGCGGCGGGGCATGGGTCGACGAGGCGACCCCCACCATCGCGCAGGCCGGCGAAGGCCGCCGCAATGCGCGCGCCGAAGCCGATGCCGCATGGCTGGCGATAGGCGCGCGCGCGTTCCGGCTGCCGGGGATCTACGGGCCAGGCCGCTCCGCGCTTGACCGCGCGCGCGAGGGCAAGGCGCGGCGGATGGATATTCCGGGGCAGGTCTTCAGCCGCATCCATGTCGCCGACATCGTCAGCGGGGTGGTCGCCGCACTGGAGCAGGACGCGCCGCCGGGCGCCTACAATCTCGGCGATGATCTTCCCACCAGCGGCAATGACGTGACCGAGCACGCCTGCCGCTTGCTCGGGCTGCCGTTGCCGCCGCTGGAAACGCTGGAGAGCGCCAACCTGTCCGACATGGCGCGCGGGTTCTACATGGAGAACCGCCGCGTCGCCAACGGCAAGGCCAGACGCGTGCTGGGCTGGCAGCCCAAATATCCGACCTATGTCGAAGGGCTCGCCGCGCTCGTCTGATCAGCGCCGCAGCGCCCCCGATTGCTGGACCTGCACGGCCTTCACCCTTCGCGCGCGCAAGGCCAGCCCCATGCCGGTAAGCGCGAGCGCCATCCCGGCCCCCGAAAGCGCATCCCACGCAAACCCTTCGAACAGCGTCGACAGCAGCATCGCCACGCACACCGTGACGATCCCGTTATAGGCGGTCTTGCCCGCGCCGATCTCGCGCACCAGATTGTAGTGCAGCGGGAACGTCACCACCGACCCGATGATCGCGAGATAGGCCGTTCCTGCCCAGAACTGCCACGTCACCGGCACCTGCGGCGGGCCTTGCGTAACCAGCGCAAAGCCGAAGTCGAACACCGTTCCATAGAGCATCGCCCATGACAGCAGGCTCACCATCGGCACGCCGCGGCCCGTAGGGTTGGCCTGCACGACGTTGGCGATCGAGGCCGACAGCATCCCCCCCACCGCGAGCACAATGCCCAAAGCCACGCTGCCGCCGAGCGGGGCGGCGTTCCATTCATGCGCGAGCAGCAGCGCGACGCCCGCAATCGCCACCATGCTGCCGGCGATAAATCCGCCCTGCACCCGCTCGCCGATGAAGACGCGGGCAAACAGCGCATTGGGCACCATCAGCAGCGCGAACATCACCGCGACGATGCCTGAGGTGATGTGCTGTTCGGCATGATAGACGAACAGGAAATTGCCCGAAAACTGCGCGATCCCCACGCCCAGCGCGAGCAGGTGTTCGGCGCGGTTCAATCGCAGGCGGTTGCCCATCAGCATCGCCACCACGAACAGCGCCGGGGTTGCCAGCATGAAGCGGAAGAACACCCCCCACGCGGCGGGCACATCGGCGATCTGTCCGGCGATCACGAACCAGGTCGAGCCCCAGATCGTGCCGGTCACCAGAAACGGGAACAGCACCCGCGGGCTGAGCATCGATGGTGCGGATGCGTCGCTCACAATGCGGCGATCGCCTTGCCCAGCGCCTGCGCATCCTCGGGCCGCGTGTTCCAAGCGGTGACGAAGCGCGCCGAATCCGCGCCCCAATCGTAAAAGGCGAAATCCTGCGCGCGCAGCGCCGCGCGCTCGGCTTCGGTCAGGCGCACGAACAGCTCGTTCGCCTCGACCGGGTGCAGCAGACGGTCGGCGCAGCCCGCGGCAACTTCCTGCGCGGCGGCATTGGCGTGCGCGGCGTTAGCGAGCCACAGGTCATTCTCGAGCATCGCGAGGATCTGCGCGGCGAGATAGCGGCCCTTGCATTGCAGGTGGCCGGCGCGCTTGCGGCGATAGCGCACGTCCATCGCGCGCTCGGGATCGAACAGCACCACCGCCTCGGCCCCCATGCCGCCGTTCTTGATGAAGCCGAAGGCGAGGCTGTCGACCGGCCCGCTCGCAGCGCGCGCCGCCGTTTGCGCCGAACCGCCGAGGAAGGCGGCGGCATTGGCAAAGCGTGCGCCGTCCATGTGCAGGCCAAGCCGGCGATCCTTGGCAAAGGCGGCAAGCGCCGCCAGTTCGCCCGGCGTATAGGCGCGGCCATATTCGCTTGCCTGCGTGATCGCGATCGCGTGCGGCTGCACCTGATGCACGTCGTTGCGGATCGGATCGACGAAGGCCGCGATGGCTTCGGGCGTCAGCTTTGCGCCCTCGCCTTGCGCCAGCATCAACTTGGCACCGTGGAGGAAGAAGCCCGGCGCGCCGCCCTCGTCGACCTCGATATGCGCTTCGGCGTGGCACACCACCCCGCCATGTGGCTGCACCAGCGTGCCCAGCGCCAGGCAATTGGCCGCCGTGCCCGTCGCCACCCACAGCGCGGCGCATTCGCGCCCGAACAATGCGGTGAACCGCGCGTCGAGCTCGGCGGAAAGCCGGTCCCCGTCGTATGGGTTGTCCGGTTGGTCGGCCTTGCGCATCGCGTCCCACACGCGGGGGTGGACGGCGGCGGCGTTGTCGGACAGGAAGGGTTTGGCGAGGGTCATAGGCTTTCGCCTCTAGCCGCACTTTCCGGCGTGACAAGCGGGAGCATAGCATCATGACCGACCAAATCGCCCAGCCCACCATCACCCACCACGTTCAGGGCGCGGGCGGCCGCTATGTCGCGGCGGTCGAGGGATCGACCGAACAGGGCTATCTCGAATGGGAACCGGGCGAGGAAAAGGACGGCAACGAAGTGCGGATCGCCGCGCACACCATCGTCCCGCGCGAAATCGGCGGGCGCGGCGTGGCGGCGGCGCTGGTCGACCGGCTGGTCGAGGATGCCGGGCGGCAGGGCTTCCTGATCCGCCCCGATTGCTCCTATGTCGCCAGGAAGTTCGAAGAGAACCCCGGCTGGGCCGAATTCAGGGTCTGAGCGCCCGCCTGCGGCGCTGCGTCGAGCCGCGAGAAATCGGTTGCGGTGATCGTTTCGAGCACCGCGGCCCGCAACGCGCGCGCTTCGGCAAGCGGCACCCCGTGCATCGCGAAAGCTCCGCCTGCGAGCCCAAGGTGCACCGAGGCATAGCCGCGCAGCCGCGCGATCGGCCCCTGCACGATCTCGGCCGAATGCAGCTTGAGCCGGGTCGCCACCCCCAGCGTGGGCGAGGCAAAGCCGTGGCTGGCATAGACCTGCGCGTCATCGATCGCGTGGCGGCGAAACTCCCAGGCATAAAGATTGGCCGCCACCGCGATCACCGCCATCCCCAGCGGGATAAGGAACAGGCCGAAGGGCGCGAAGGCCGCGGTCACGCCCGCCGCAATCACGAACACACTTGAATCGATGATTGCCCTGTCGGTGCGATGCCGCTTGCTCGCGCGGTGCCAGTCGGTCGCCGCATCGGGCAGCCGGAACCCCGCCGACCGCGCGATCGGCGCGATCTCGTCCATTCTGGCGAAGGGCGCGACCACGTGGCTTGCGCTCTCGCTATCCTGCGCAAGGCTGACGAAGCTCAGTCCGTGCCAGCCCAGCCGGTAGCGCACCAGACCCGTGCCGATCACCAGCCCCTGCACCCGGTGCGCGGGCATCACGACATCGGTCTGGGTGAGCAGCCCGCGCTGCCTCCGGAACCCGCGCGCCGAGCGGGTGAGCGTGAAACCCCAGTCCCGCAGCACGGTGCGCACCACGCCCGTTACCGAACCCACCAGCAACAGCCCGATAAGCCCCGCCGCCGCGCCCAGCGCCTGCGCATAGGGCCCAAGCGTCGCGACCGTGCTGCCTTGCTCCTTGAGCCAGCGATACCACAGGTCGACATTCCAGACATCGATCGAGCTGACATCGTCGATGTATTGCAGCGCGCCGCCCAGCACCGCGAAAACCGCGAGCGAGAATTCGAACAGGCCGAAGGTGAAAAGCCGGCGCGGGCCCATCGCGAACAAGACCTCGCCGCTATCCTGTTCGGGCGCATCGCCGGCAGGTTCGGCAGCGGCCACCATCGCCGCCCCGTCCTCGCGCCGTTCGCGCACCAACTGGCGCAGGCGCTCGCCATCGGCGGTGGTGAGATATTGCAGCGCCAGATCATCGCCCCCGCCCGCCCCCGTCTCGAACTTGACCGCGACCAGCCCCAGCAGGCGCGGGAGCAGTTTGGCTTCGAGGCTGACATCCTGGATCCGCTCGAACGGGACCGAACGCGCCGCGCGGCTGAAAATCCCGCTTTCGACGCGGATATCGGCCTCGGAGACGGTATAGGTCAGCCGCCGCCAGCCCAGATAGCTCGTGACCACGCCGATCGTCACCGCGACTGCGGCCACCGCGGCCGCGACCCAGAACCGCCCGCCATCGCCGATCCCCGAAAAGGCGATCGCGGCCGCGGGGATCACCGCGCTGCGGATCGCGCCCAGCGCGCCGATGACAACGCTGGTGGGCGCGGTATGGCGCGCCTCGCTCACAGGCTTTCGCGCCGGATGTGGCTGCGGATGTCCTCGCGCATGTCGCGCGCCAGTTCCTCGCCCAGCCCCGGCAAGGCGACGCTGGCATTGTGGTTGCCCGCGGTGTGCAGCGTCAGTGTGGCGATGCCGAAGAACCGCTCGAGCGGCCCTTGGTCGACATCGATATGCTGCACGCGGCCGAACGGCACCACGGTATCGCGGCGCACCAGCAGCCCGCGCACCACGCGCAGCCGGTCGGCACCGATCTGATACCCGCGCGCATTGTAACGCGACTGCGGAATGCGGATCACCAGCGCGATCGCGATCAGCAGCACAGCGCCCGCGATGATTCCGGTCGGAAACAGCCGCTCGTCGCGAAAGGCGGTTTCGAGCACCAGCGACCCGGCAAGAAAGGGGATCGCGGTCAGGGCCGTGCGCACCCGCAGCGCATGGGCATAATTGCGGTGCAGCCTGGTGAGCGCGCCCTCGTCTTCCGGCGGCAGGGCAATCGGGGTGTGATCCATGGTGCCTTATCTGCGCAATACAGCACCGCGGCGCAAGCGCTTTTGCCGCGCGGCCTAGCGCATTTAGGAGGGCGACGGCGCCGCCCTGCCCCCCTAGAACCGCCGCACCATCGCCATCCGGGAGAGACACGCATGACCACGCTCCATTCCAGCCTCGGCCCCAACCCGCGCCTCGTGCGGATGTTCATGATCGAGAAGGGGCTGGAGGAGGGGCGCGATTTTGCCCGCGTGCATTACGACATCATCGCAGGCCAGAACCGGCAGGATGCGCAATACATGGCGCGCAACCCCCAAGGCACCACCCCCACGCTCGAACTCGACGACGGCACCTGCCTCACCGAAAGCTGGCCGATCTGCGAATATATCGAGGAACTGCACCCCGCCCCCAACCTCTTCGGAGAAACCCCGGTCGAGCGCGCGCAGGTGCGCAAATGGGCGCGATTGTTCGATCAGGAGGTCGTCGTGCCGATGACGATGGGCTT
This sequence comes from Erythrobacter neustonensis, assembly GCF_001663175.1. Taxonomy (NCBI): domain Bacteria; kingdom Pseudomonadati; phylum Pseudomonadota; class Alphaproteobacteria; order Sphingomonadales; family Erythrobacteraceae; genus Erythrobacter; species Erythrobacter neustonensis. The sequence continues at coordinate 747,445 of NZ_CP016033.1, forward strand.
TCGCGCAGGCGCAGGCCGCCCGATGTTCCAGCCGCGCATGACCGTGGTCTCGATGGAAGCAGGCGCAGAACTTTCCGCGCTGGCGGATGAAAAGTGGCGGTTGTTCGACAGCTATCTGGGCGCCGGCAACCACATCGCGCTGGGCCGTTTCACCTTTGCCGACCTGCTGATCTTCGCCTTTGCCAATTTCGGCTTCACCGTGGGCTGGAAGCTGCCCGAAGGCACCGACAACCTCGCGCGCTTTATCGAAGCGCACAACCAGCGTGCTTGTGCTGCGGTGTGGCAGGACAGCGAATGACGCATGGCATGAACGGCAGCTTTTGCGGGTGCGCAGAAAAAACTGCCGTTCGGCTTCCGCCCCCCTTGCTGCTGGCTAGCCTCCGTCGCAAAGTCGCAAGATGAGGGAGCAGCGAATTGCCTTTGTTTCAATGTGCATCCTGTGCTTGAGCGCGTGTTCGGTAGCGAGCAGCGAGAAAGAGCAGTTGAGCGAAACTATCGAAGCTGCCCTCCAACTTCCCGAAGGCGCATGGCCACTGGACCGCTACGAACGATATTATGCCAAGGGCAACGGCCGAATTCTGGGTGTCTACACCGTTCACTCTGCGGATCATCGCCGACAGGTGCTGAAACTTTGCCGGGGCCTTGATGATGACCCTTTCCCGTGTCCTTCAGGTGGCGAGGGACTTAGGTTGGTCGCAGCGGGGCAGAGCCTCTGGCTCGATGATCCGGAAGATCTTCCTGCGACGAGCGGCGGAGGATGTTCGCTCGTTACCATCTCCTATTTGCCTAGCGAACGGAAATTTGAGCGCATCGAATGCAATGGCAAATATTGAGAGGATCGGCAGAAAACCACCCAATTGCAGCCATTACGCAGGCCGTCAGCCCTTCCCGATAGCGGACGGCTACCTTCCCCGCATCTGCTCCAGGTAACCGCTCGGCCCCATCTGTCTTGCCGTCCATGCGAAGATCGCAAGGCTCGCCGCCCCTGCCCCCAGCGACACCGCGAACACCGCAATCGCCAGCGCCTGCGGGCCTTGCGTGGGTGCAAGCGCGTCGCTCAGGGCGCCGGTTACGGCAAGGCCCAGCGCTTGCCCAATGAGGTTGTTGAAGAACAGGGCGAGGGCGACCGCAAAGCCGCGGCTCGCCGGTTCGACCGCGGCCTGGATGCCCGACATGATCCCCGCCTGTGATGCGACATAGATCGCATAGGCGAGGCCGAACCAGCCCAGAAACGCACCGAAGCTGCCCGAGGTCAGGCTGAGGGCCAGCGGGATCACGCAGCCAAGGCTGGTTGCGCCCGGCAGCCACGCGCGCCAGCGCTCGTCTTTCAGGCACAGCCATTGGGTGACATAGCCGCCGAGGATCGGGCCCGGTATTCCGCCCAGAAAGAAGGTAAGCCCGAGATAGAGGCCCACATCGCCGGTCGAGATGTTGAATTCGCGCAACATCACCGGGGCCATCCAGAAAGCGAGCGCATAGCCGATCATGATCTGCACCGCCCAGCCCAGCGCCAGACCCATGAAGACGCGGTTGGTCAAAAGGCTGCGGATGGTCTCGCCCAGGGGGCGCTGCGCCATGTCGGTGCCGGCAGGGGCATATTGTCCGCGCGGCGCTTCGCGCATGGTGAGATAGATGACCGCGCCCAGCAGCAGGCCCGGCAGGCCCATCAGCACGAAGGCCCAGCGCCAGTTGAACATCTCGGCCAGTTGCCCGCCGATCAGTAGGCCGCCCGCTGTGCCCATGCTCGCCCCGATGGTCAGGAACCCCATCGCCTTGGCAAGTTCGGCGCGGGTGAAATAATCCGCCACGAGGCTTTGGGCAGATGGCCCGGAGCAACCCTCGCCCACGCCCACGCCGGTGCGCGCGAGGAACAGGGTCCAGAACCCCGTCGCCAGCCCGCAGGCTGCGGTCATCAGGCTCCAGAAGCCGATTGCGGCGGCCACGATGTTCTTGCGGGTCGAACGGTCGGCCAGCCGCGCAGCGGGAAAGCCCGCCAGCACGTAGACCACCGAAAAGGCGGCGCCGCCCAAAAGCCCCAGCTCGGTATCGCTGAGGGCGAAGGCGGTCTTGATATCCTCCACCAGGATCGAGAACACCAGCCGATCCGCTACGCTGAACGCGCTCGTCAGCGTGAGCAGGCCGAGGACATACCAGCGGTACGCCCCCGGCTTGCGTGCGGTCTCAGTGATGGGGTCGGGCATAAAGGCCATTGTCCACGGGGATCGTCAGGCCGTTGAGGAAACGCGCCTCGTCCGAGGCGAGGAACAGCACGCAGGCAGCCACATCCTTGGGGGCGCCCAGCGCATTGGCATCGAGCGGACCTTCGGCCACGGCCTGCAATTCCTGCCCCGCCCGGCCCGAGATATCGCGCACCATCGGGGTCTCGATCCCGCCGGGGGCGAGCGCGTTCACGCGGATGCCGTAGCCCTTGTCCTGAAAGTCCATCGCAAGGCTGCGGGTCAGCCCCGCGATCCCCGCCTTGCACGCGGCATAGGCCGGGATGGCACCGTAACCCAGAAGCGCGGCGGTCGATGCCATGTTGATGATCGACGATCCGCCCCCGCCGACAGTCTTGTGGCGGTGCTTCATCAGCGGGACGGCGTATTTGCAGCCCAGAAACGTGCCGACCACGTGGATGTCGAGATGCAGGCGGAAATGGGCAAGGCTGCAATCCTCGATGCTTTCGAAGATCACGTTGCCCGCGTTGTTGACGAGGATGTCGAGCCCGCCGTGGCGTTCCTCGACCGCGCGCATCACCTCGATCCACTGGTCTTCATCGGTCACATCGAGCGCCAGCGCGTCGCCGCCGATGCTGTCGGCGACCTTGTGCGCCAGTTCGGCATCGCGGTCGGTGACGATCACCTTGGCGCCTTCGCGCGCCAGCGCCTCGCAATCGGCCTTGCCCAGCCCCATCGCCCCGCCCGTCACGAGCGCCACTTTGCCCGCTACCCGTCCCGCCATACTGCCTTCCTCCCCGCCAATGCCGTTGTCGTGTCGCCGCCAGCCTATCGGGCGCGCCGCGCGGGGCCACTGTCGAAAGCGCGAGGGCGAAGGCGACCTGCGCGGATCCATGCTTTTCACCAGAGCCTTGATGCGATGATCGGTGCGCAAATCGTGCCGCCATCGCCGCGCGCCCAGCCCGTGATCGGCCCGGGCCGGATCTGGCCGTCCGACCCGCGCCGCGGCCAGATGGCGCGCAAGGCGGCGCACCGGCAATCAGCCGAATGACGTTACGGCATGGCGCTTTTGAAAGGCGCTGTTGCGGATATGTCGCGCGATGGCCGCGTCACTATCGCTTTTGCGGATGGCGCCCGAAGCCCCGCCCATACACCTTCGCCGGCATACCAGAGGCATGAGGGAGACATGCCCGGTGATTGGGGAAAACGAGGGGTGCGCGGAGAAACTGCGACCCAAGGGGAGAGAGAGCCATGTCGAGACTTCATGCCACAATTGCATCTGCATCGCCGCGCATGGGTTCGATGCGCCGCGCGCTGTTTTGCGGGGCTGCGATCGGCGGTCTTGCCGCCGTGCCGAACGCCGCCCTGGCGCAGGACAGCGCGGCTGTCGCTGCCGCCGCCGAGGCTGACAACACCCCGGTGATCGTGGTGCAGGCCCGCCGCCAGAACGAAAGCCTGCAGGAAGTCCCCGTCACCGTCACCGCGATCGGCGGGGAAACGCTGCAACGCTACAATATCGATCAGGTCGCCGATGTGACCAGCCGCGTGCCCACCCTGAACGTGCAGGTCGGCGGTTCGGGTTCGGGCGGGCAGCTGTCCTTGCGCGGGGTGGGATCGTCGAACATTTCGGCTGCGTTCGATTCGGCGGTCGCCTTCGAATATGACGGCGTCGTCGTGTCGACGATGCGGATGGTGCAGGCGGGCTTCTTCGATGTCGAGCAGATCGACGTGCTGCGCGGCCCGCAATCGCTGTTCTTCGGCAAGTCGGCCACCGCGGGCGTGCTGTCGCTGCGCTCGGCCAACCCCACCTCGTCGTGGGAGGTCGGGATGCGCGGCAGCTACGAATTCGAGGAAAAGGGATACCTCGTCAGCGGCTATCTGTCGGGCCCGCTCACCGATACGCTGGGGATTCGTCTGGCGGCGCAGTTCAACGATATCGACGAGTTTCAGCTGGCGCAGGCAGGCTCGCCCGCGGTCAACCAGAAACGCGGGCTGACAGATTTCATCGGCCGCCTGACGCTCGACTGGCAGCCGTCGGACATGTTCCGCGCCAATCTCAAGGTGCAATACACCCGTCACGAAAACGACGGCGCGCTGGGCACGGGTGAGGTGTCCTGCGGCGCGAACGGGATCGCCGATCCGATCTTCCTGTTGGGCGGCGCGGTGCAATTGCCCGCGGGTTACGACTGCAAGACCCACGACCAGCGGTATTACTTCACCGACACCGCCGGGCCGCTGGCAGGCGGGGTGCCGACCCCGTCGAAGGCGGCGGGGCGCAACGGCGTGCCTTTCGGCGAAACCGATATCTGGTTCGGTCGGTTGCAGTTCGAACTCGACCTCAACGAAGCCTTGCGCCTGACCTCGGTTTCGGGCCTGCTCAACATGAAGTCGGTCGACTTCGAAAGCTATTCCTATGGCGGCTACATCCCCGGCCCCAACGGTACGCGGCTGCCGGGCGGTGCGGGTTCGTCCGACCCGATCAACAATCTGGAACAATACACGCAGGAACTGCGGCTCACCTCGGACCTGGGGGGCGCGTTCAACTTCATGCTCGGCGCGTTCTACGAGGACCGCACGATCACCTTCGACACATCGCAACAGGGCGTGAACATCTCGTTCCTCGGCCCCGATCCTGTCACCGGGTTCACCTATGACTGGGACAAGACCCACGTCACCAAGACCGAGGCCCTGTCGTTCTTCGGCAGCGTGATCATCGACATCACCGAACAGCTCGAACTGTCGGGCGGGGTGCGCTGGACCGACGAACAGAAGGTGCAGACGATCTCGGTGCCTTACGTCCATTCGTTCCTGCTCGGCGGGACGACCTTCGTGCGGCCGGGCTTCTTCTCGGGCCCGATCAACTTTGCCGATGACAATTTCTCGCCCGAAGTGACGCTGAAATATCAGGCGACCCCCGATTTCAACGTCTTCGCCTCGTTCAAGACCGGGTTCAAATCAGGCGGGATCGACAATTCGGCGCTGCCTTCGAACAGCCTCAGCGATGCAGCGGCGAGCGGCGATTTCAGCTCGCTGATCTTCAAGTCCGAAGAAGCGATCGGCGGCGAAATCGGCTTCAAGGCGCAATTCGCGGACCGCGACATTACCCTGAACGCGACCGCCTACCAGTATGTGTTCAAGGATCTGCAGGTGCAGAACTTCAACGCGCAGACCGTGCAGTTCATCACCAGCAACGCGGGCGAACTGACCACCAAGGGCGTCGATATCGAAGCCAAGTGGCGCACCCCGGTGCCGGGCCTCTCGTTCACTTCGAACCTGTCCTATCTCGATGCCAAATACACCGACGATTTCCTTCAACCGGGCGGCCAGGGCGGCTTCATCAACCTCAAGGGCCGGCGCGGCAGCCAGGCGCCCGAATGGGCGGGCAACATCGCCGCCGACTGGGCGATCCCGCTCAGCGACAACCTCGAATTGTTCCTGTCGGGCAACGCTGCCTACAATGATGGTTACATCACCGACGAAACCTCCTTGAACGACTATGTCCAGCCCAGCTTCTGGCTGTTCGATGCCAACGTTTCGATCGGGCATCCCGACGGCAACTGGAAGCTGTCGCTGGTGGGGCAGAATCTGTCGGACAAGATTTTCGTGATCACCTCGGGCGGGCGGCCGTTCCTCTCGGCGACGGGCGACGACCTGTTCCTCACGCAGAACCGCGGGCGGCAGATCTTTGCCGAAGTCAGCTTCCGGTTCTGACACGCTTGGCCGATCGGGAAAGCGGGGGGCGCGCCAGCGATGGCCGGCCCCCTTTCGCTTTGCCAAAAGTGATGATTGCCGCCCGCCTGGCGAAGGCGGATGGTGCGTGGCGAGGACACCCGGGAGAAAGCGCAATGTCACGCGAAACGCTGGTCGCCATGACCCGCAATCTGGTCGCCCACGGCGCGGCCGACACGATGGAATATGCGGCCGACATCGTCCGCGTTCCTGCCAGCGCCTATACCGACCCGGCCGTGTTCGAGCAGGAAAAACAGCGCATCTTCCGCCGCCTGCCGCTGATGGTCGCGCCGTCGTGCGAGCTGCCCGATCCCGGCGACTTCAAGGCGATGGACATCTGCGGCGTGCCGCTGCTGCTCTCCCGCCAGAAAGACGGCAGCATGGGCGCCTTCCTCAACATGTGCACCCACCGCGGCAATCCTCTGGCGGCGGGCTGCGGCAATGCCAGCCGCTTTACCTGCGGCTATCACGGCTGGACCTTCAAGGCCGATGGCGACCTGATCGGCGTCGCTTCCCCGCAGGATTTCGGCAAGATCGACAAGAGCCAGCACTGCCTGACCAAATTCCCGGTCTACGAGAACGCAGGCCTGATCTGGGTGACGCTCGATCCCCATTCCAAGCTCTCGATCGCCGATTACCTGTGCGGCTACGACGAGCTGCTGAAGGCCTTCGAGTTCGAGGGCTGGACGCTGTTTTCGCAGCGCACGCTGGCCGGTCCCAACTGGAAGACGGCCTATGACGGCTATCTCGATTTCTACCACCTGCCGGTGCTGCACAAGGACACCTTCGGCGCGGATTTCTACAACCGCGCCAATTACTTCGCCTTCGGCCCGCACCAGCGTCTCAGCACCCCGTCGAAATTCGCGATCAAGGTGCAAGGGGACGACGACCAGCAGCTGGATCTGGAAGCGATGGCCGACGACCAGCTGCCGCAGGACGTGCTGGTGCAGGGCGTGTGGACGATCTTCCCGCACATCTCGATCGCCAGCTTCTACGGCGGCGGCCAGCGCGGCGCGATGATCAGCCAGCTGTTTCCGGGCGAGAAGGTGGGGGAAAGCTACACCACCCAGTTCTACGTCATGGAAAACCAGCCCGAGACCCCGGAACAGGTCCAGGCCGCGCACGACCAGTTCAACTTCCTCGAAGTGGTGGTCCGCGACGAGGATTACGCCACCGGCAAGCGCCAGCAGCAGGCGCTCGCGTCAGGGCTGATGAAGGAAGTGCTGTTCGGCAGGAACGAGAAGGGCGGGCAGGTCTTCCACCAGTGGACCCAGCGGCTGGCGGGCGCCAGCGACGACGATCTGGTGGAGATTTTCGCGCAGGAGCAGCGGCAGGCGGCGGAATAGCGCGCGCCCGCGCCCTCTTCACCGATCCCCTGTCGGCCGCGTGACGGGTGCGCGCGGCTCGATCACCCCGATCTGCAATTGCTGCCACAGATCATGCGCCCCGGCGTCATAGCGGTCGCCAAGGCCAAGGCGCGCGGGCCGGGTGCCCCTGGGATCGGTATAGGTCCCGAAGAGCGTATCCCAGATGATCACGAGATTGCCGAAATTGCTGTCGGTTTCGGCCACCTTGTCGGAATGATGGAAACGGTGGTTGGCAGGCGTCGCCAGCACGCGCCCCAGCACGCGCTCGATCCGCGGCGGCAGATCGATATCGAGATGCTTCAGAAACGAACCCGCCAGCATCAGCGCATCGACCAGCAGAGTGGCCCACAAGGGCAGGCCCAGCGCAATAATCAGCGCAAGCGCTGGCAGCACACCCACTATCAATTCAAGCGGGTGATGACGAAGGCTCGTGGATATGTCGAGCGCAGGATCGGTGTGATGGATCCTGTGGATGCGCCACAACACCGGCACCGCGTGCATTGCACGGTGCAGCCAATAGGCGAGCAATGTGCGGGCAATCAGTGCGGCCCCCAGCACCGCCAGCGCCGGGGCATCGACATTGTTGAACAGGCCCCAGCCTTTCGCGCCGGCCAGCAATGCCGCCCCGGCAGAACCCAGCGGCAGGACCATTGCCAGCAATGCCCCGATCATCGGCAACCCGAAGTTGACGACATACCGTCCCGACGGGGATGGAACGCTGCGACCCGGCTGCGCCAGAACCAGTTCAAGCACGGCGAAGGCAATCAGCAGGGTGACGTAAACGGGCAAGGCCTGGGTGGCCAGAAACGTGCCAAGCGCGTCGAGCGCGGGGTCGGATCGCGGGCCAGCCATCGTGGCTTGCGTTAAGTATAAGTACTGGGCATTACAAGCCTCTGGCGCGTGTGACGTGCCAGGGAATTGCACTATCCAAACGGGGAATTTTTCATGCGCCTTTCGACAATCGGTTTCGGTCTTGCCTCTTTGGTGATCGCAACCGCAGCTTCTGCCGGTCAGACGAATGTTGCTCCCGGGCCCGAAGCCGGTGTGGGCATTGGCGCTCTGGCTGCGCTGGGCGTGAGCTACACCTACCTGCGCCGCAAGATGCGTCGCGGATAAATTTTTGCGATTCGGCCGGGCGCGGGCAGGAACCGCCGCCCGGCCGCTTTCCCTCGGGCTTTTCTTGACCAGACTGTTCAAACCAAGCCGGGCGGAACTCTACGCCGCGGCGCTGTTTGTCGCTGCGCTCAATGGCATGGCGTTGCGGATGCAGACGCAGGTTGCAAGCCGTGGCTGGGGCAACGCGGTGGCGGATCTTTTCGGGATCAGCGCCATCGTCTGGTTTGCGCTTTATGCTCTCATCGCGATCGGGCTCAAACCCGCAGAACACAGCCGGCCGCGCCGCTCGGACTGGCTGATCGGCGGCGCATTGCTGGCGGCGTGCCTGTTGCCGTCCGCCGCGCCGGCGCTGGCGGGACTGTTGCTTGTCTCGGCATGGCTGTTGCTGAGTGCAAACACGCAAGCAGAACGCAGTCTGGCGATCATCGCGCTCGCGTTGACCGGGCCGCTGCTGTGGGGCCCCTTAATCCTCAACCTGCTCGGGACCGAATTGCTCGATTTCGATGCCAGCATCGCCGCGCTTTTGTCGGGTCACACCGCATCGGGCAACCTGATCCGCGTGCCGGGCGATACGCCCGATGTCCTGATCATGCCGGGTTGTTCTGCCTTCAAGAATCTGGCCCCGATCTTCGTGCTGGCCGCAACGCTTTCGCAATTGCTGGGCACCGCGATCGACCGAAGCCTCGGATTGGCCTGCCTGCTTGCCGCGCTTGCGGTCATCATGATCAACAGCATGCGGCTTGCGCTGATTGCCTTGTATCCGGCGCAATATGATTATTGGCATGCAGGCGGAGGCGCGACATTGTTCTCCTACGCGACGCTGCTGGCGATCCTTGCCATCATCGGCAGCGCGCTTGTCCTGCGGGAAAGGCGCCATGCGGTTTAGCTGGCTGATTGCGCCGCTTCTTGCCGTAACGCTGGTGCCGCGGCTGATGGCGGGGCCTTCGGTTGCCGCAGAAGACCGCCCCCGCGCACTGGCCGATACTGTCAGGATGCTCGAACTGCGGGGATTTACCGCGCAGATCGAGACACGCGACGGGCCGGATGCCGTGCTGGCGGCGAAAGACGATTGCCGTCTGGCGGTTTCGGCAGGGCCTTCGGCCGACAAGGGGCTCGACCTTTTCCGGCAACGCTATGGCAAAAGCCGCAACGTTTCGCTGTTCTACCGCGACGGGTTCGTGACCGCACCGCCGCGGCTGCGACCCCTGATCGATTATTACGGCTATCGGCATTTCTCGCCCCTGGGCCTCGCCAGATCCTATCCGCCGCTGGTGATGATCGCCGCCTCGGGGCGGTGCGATATCGGCGCGGTGCCATGGCACCTGCTCCGGTTGCATCCGCGCGCGTCATAGGCGGCAGGGGCCCGCGCGGCTATCCGAAGGCCGGGCGATAATTGCTTTCGCCCCACTCCTGCCTTTTCGTCCATTCGCCCATCGTTTCCAACTTGCCTGCGAGTTCGGGGAAGCGTTCGTAGACGTGGTCCATGTCGACCGCGAAGGGCCGCGTGGGCGCGGAATTGTTGTATTCGTAGAAATCCTCGATCCCCTTGGCGAAGCTTTCGCGCATCTCGGCGGGCATCGTGTCGCCTGCCGCATCGACGAGGTAGCGGCCGAATTCGGCAGGCGAGCAGGGATCGTATGCGATCTCCTTGCCCAGCGCATCCGACAGGTATTGCGTCACCTGCTTGCCGACCAGCCGCTCCGGCCCGCCGATATTGAGCCAGGCGCCTTCCATGTCGGGCCTCTCGAGGCTCGCCAGCATGAAGCGCGCGACATCGTCGAGGCTGATCCAGTTCGCCTCCAGCGCGGGGTTATGGGGATAGACATAGCGGCCTTCGTCGATGATGAAGGGCCGCGCCCAGTTGGTCAGCAGGTTGTCCATGAACAGCACGCTGCCGAACACCGTGCCCGGCGCGCCCGAACGCCACAGCGCGTTGATCCCGCGGGTGTTCTCGCCATAGGTGAAGGGATCGCCGGGCCGGTCGGGGATCCAGCTCGAGGTGTTCCAGACCACGCGCTTGACGCCCAGCTGCGCGGCGACCTTGCCGACTTCGCCGATCAGGTAGGCGCGGTCGGCGCGGGCCTGCAGCGGGTGGGTGTAAAAGACGTAGTCGCTGCCTTCGAGCGCATCGGCAAAGGTCGCGGTGTCGTAAAGGTCCATGGGGCGCACCTCGACCCGCTCCACCCCTTCGACCGGCGCGCCTTCGAGCGCATCCGCGCGGCGCGAGATCGCGCGCACGTCGTAGCCGGCCTTGAGCGCCTGCCGCACCTGCGCAAGCCCCTGCCGCCCGCTTGCGCCGATCACCGTGATGCGTGCCATGTCCTTCCTCCCGCGTCGTCTTGTGGGGACAAGACTAGGGAGCCCCCTCCCCCCACGCACCGCGCCAAAGTGATAGCCGCGTGCCTTGCAGCCCTATCCAAATGGCGGGGTTGCCCTGGCCGCCGCGCCGCCGGACAAACCGCCCCATGAACAACCGCATCTGGCGCATCGCGCGCTGCCCCGTTGGCACCGATTTCGCCGCCGCGCTGGAACTGGCGGAGGAACGGCTTGCCCCGCTCGAAGACGGGCAGATCCGCATCCGCAACTCTCACCTGTCGATGGATGCGGGGACGCGGATGTGGCTGACCGACCGCGAGGATGGCTACCAGCCGCCGCTCCCCGTGGGCGGGCCGATGACGGGGCTGGTGCTGGGCGAGGTGATCGAAAGCCGCGCGGACGGCTTCACCACCGGCGATCTCGTCCGCGCCTTCGGGCAATGGGCCGATGTCAGCACGGTCGATGCCGTGATGTCGGGCGCGCTGCGGCTCGACCCGGCGGTGGCCGACCGGCGCGCGTGGTTCGGCCCGCTGGGGATGAACGGCTGGACCGCGCTGTGGGGCATCGAACGCACCGGCGCGGCGCAGCCGGGCGAAAAGGTGCTGGTTTCCGCCGCCGCCGGCGCGACGGGCATCCTCGCGGTGCAGATCGCCGGGCTGCTCGGCTGCGAGGCGTGGGGGATTGCCGGGGGCGCGGCGAAATGCGCCTATCTGACACGCGCGCTGGGGATCGCGGGCGCGGTCGATTACAAGGCGCAAGACCTTGGCGCGCAGCTCGATCGGGTCGGCGGGGTCGATGTCTATTTCGACAATGTCGGCGGGCCTTTGCTCGACGCGGTGCTCACCCGCATGAACCACTATGGCCGCGTGGCGGTGTGCGGATTGCTCGCCAACTACACCGGCGGCACCCGCACCGCGCCGCGCGAATTCGATCAGGTGCTGATGCGGCGGCTGCGGGTCGAGGGGTTCTTCTCGCCCGACTTCATGCACGAAGGCGCCGCGCTGACGCAGCGGCTGCGCAGCTGGCACGAGGCGGGCGAACTTGTGATGCCCTATGACGTGACGCGGGGCCTCGAAAATACGCTTGCCGCCTATGCCCGGCTGTTCACCGGCGCGAATATCGGCAAGGTCATCGTCGAGCTGGGCGCATGAGCCTGCGGCTCGAAGACCGCGAGGCGATCCGCGATATCCTCGCCGCCTATGCCCACGCGATCGACCGGCGACAATGGGCGATGATGGCGCGCCTGTTCCACCCCGAGGCCACCTTCCGTTTCGGGGTGATCGAGGGCGATTGGCGCGGTTTCGTGGAGCAGGCACGCGGCGTGATCGACCCCTGCCTTGCGACCCAGCACCAGGTTGGCCAAACGCTCTTCGGTTTCGACGGGCCGGACACCTGCCACACCGAAACCTACATGACCGCGATGCACACCATCCCGCCGGGTTATCCGCTCACCGCAGTGTTCCCCGACAAGGGGCTGATCTATTCCGCGATCGTCGCCGGGCGCTATGTCGACCGGTTCGAACGGCGCGGCGGCGAATGGCGCATCGCGCAGCGCACCGGGCTTTACGACTGGCGCGAGTTCCGGCTGGCCGAAGGCGCCGACCTGTCCGACACGCCCGAAGGCGCGGCGGGCTATCACGACGAACGCGATCCTTCGGCCGCCGCGGTCAAGGCGTGGCTCGGCCAGGGCCATCAGCGGCGGCTATGAATTGTGCCAATGACATGCGCGCGCCCAGGGGTTATCCCTCAGGCCCATGGGAGAGACAACAGCACTGGCCGCAGAGACATACTGCGACGTCGTCCGCGAGCATGCCCGCGTATCGGGCGATGTGACCGCCTTCAGTTTTGCGGGCGAGGACATCAGCTTCGCCGAGCTTGACGCGGGCGCCGACCGCGTGGCGAGCGCGCTGGCCGCACTGGGCATCGGCCCGGGCGACCGCGTGGCCTTCCTCGGCAAGAACCACCCGCTCTATTTCGAGGCGTTTCTGGGCGCGAACCGGATCGGCGCAGTGATGACCCCGGTCAACTGGCGGCTCGCCGCGCCCGAGGTCGCCTATGTGCTGGGCAACTGCTGCGCACGGGTGGTGTTCGTGGGCGAAGGCTTTGCCGACATGCTGGCGGGCATCCGCGGCGATTGCCCGCTGGTCGAACAGGTGATCGGGATCGACGCCCCCGATTACGCGGGCACCGATTACCGCACGTGGCGCGACGGCTTTTCGCCAAGCCCGCCCGCGCACCGCGTGGCTGCGCAGGACGATGCGCTGCAGCTTTACACCAGCGGCACCACCGGCAAGCCCAAGGGCGCGGTGATTACCCACGGGTCGCTGCTGTCGAGCCGCGACGGCGCGGCAGCGGGCGAAGAGATGCGGGTGTGGCAGCAGCCGATCCCCGGCGATGTCACCTTGCTGGCGATGCCCTGTTTCCACATTTCGGGCACCGGCACCGGGATCGGCACGATGGTGGCGGGCACCTGTTCGATCGTGCTGCCCGAATATGATCCGACCAAGGCGCTCGACCTGATCGAGAACTTCAACATCTCGAAAATCTTTCTCGTGCCCGCCGCCTTGCAGATCCTGCTCAACCACCCGCGCGTGGGCGAGGTCGATTTCAGCCGCCTCAAATACGTCACCTACGGCGCCTCGCCGATCCCGCTCGAACTGATGCGCGAGGCGATCCGGGTGATGGGCTGCGGGTTCGTGCAGATGTATGGCATGACCGAGACCACCGGCACGATCGTCGCACTCGATCCCGAAGATCACGTCGCCGAAGGATCGGTGCGGATGCGCAGCGTCGGCAAACCGCTAGCCGGGGTCGAGATCAAGGTGATCGACGAAGGCGGCAACGCGGTTCCCACCGGCACCGTGGGCGAGATCGCGACGCGCTCGGACAAGAACATGCGCGGCTATTGGAACAACGATGCCGCGACCCGCGCGACCATCGGTCCCGATGGCTGGCTGCGCACCGGGGACGCGGGCTATCTCGACGCGGACGGCTACCTCTATATCCACGACCGGGTGAAGAACATGATCATCTCAGGGGGAGAGAACGTCTATCCCGCCGAGGTCGAAAACGCGCTCTATTCGCATCCCAAGGTCGCCGATGTCGCAGTGATCGGCGTGCCGGACGACAAGTGGGGCGAGGCGGTAAAGGCTTGCGTGGTGCTGAAACCGGGCGAGGCAATGACCGAGGACGAGATCATCGCCCACGCGCGCACGCAGATTGCGGGCTACAAATGCCCCAAGTCGGTCGATTTCATCCCCGCGCTGCCGAGGAACCCTTCGGGCAAGATCCTGCGCCGCGAACTGCGCGCGCCCTATTGGGCAGGCAAGGACCGCGCGGTGAACTGATCGGCTGCGGGCGCAGCAGCTCGCGCAGGCGGGCAAAAGGCCCCCTCATTTTGGGAAGGTGCACGCCCTTTTGCGCCCCGCTAGTCGTGGGTGCCGAAGGAGAGGGCAGGCATGACACTGGCAGGCAAGATCGCGGCGATCACCGGGGGCACCGCGGGCATGGGGCGCGGGATCGCGGAGGCGTTTCTGGCGCAAGGTGCAAGCGTCGCGCTGTTCGCGCGCAGCCCCGAAAAGGGCGCAGCCGTGCTCGCGCAACTTGCCGCGGCGGGCTTTGGCCCCGACCGCGTGATCTTTGTCGCGGGCGACGTGATGCAGCAGTCCGATCTCGAAGGCTTCATCGACCATGTGATCGCCCATTTCGGCACGCTCGACATTCTGGTCAACAATGCGGGCGGCGCGGGCGATTTGCAGCCGCTGGTCGATCTGTCCGATCACGCCTTTGACGAGGCGATGAAATGGAACGTCTATTCGACCTTCTGGGCAACGCGCCGCGCGCTGCCCGTGATGCTGGCCAAGGCGCACGGGCGGGTGATCAATATCTCCAGCATGGAAGGCAAGCACGGCAAGGCGGTGCTGACCGCCTATTCGGCGGCCAAGCACGCGGTCAACGGGCTGACCAAAAGCCTCGCGCGCGAAGTCGGCGCGGCCGGGGTCACGGTCAATGCGATCTGCCCCGGGATCGTGATTACCGACATCATCAGGAACAACGGCCCGGCCACCGCCAAGGCGATGGGGATGGAGCTTGACGAGATGATCGCGATGTTTGCCGCCGACAGCGCGATCAAGCGTCCGAACACGGTCGAAGAGGTCGCCGCGCTCGCGGTGCTGCTGGCGAGCGAGGCGGGCGGCGGGATCACCGGCCAGCAGATCAGCGTCGACGGCGGCACCGCGCAATATTGATGCGCGCGGCAGGAGTGGGAATTTCACCCCTGCATAAACGGGGTCTTGCGCGGTTCAGACGCGCGCTTGACCCCCGGCATCCCGGTTCAGGCCCCCTCCAGACCCCTGCCAGCATACCGCGAATGCGGATGTTTCACGTGAAACACTGCGCGCCCGGCGCAATCACTGCGCCCCTTTCGCCATCGCCGCGCTGACCGCTGCGGCGACATCGCCCGCCTGCGGATTGCCGCGCAGGGTAAGCCCGCCATTGGGCTGGATATTCGCGCCCGTCACGAACGCCTGATCGGTGCTGAGCCACAGGCAGGCCTGCGCGACATCCTCGACCGTGTTGAGCCTGCCCAGCGGATAACGCGGCAGAAAAGCGTCGGTCAGCCCCGGCACGGCAAAGCTGTCATGCGTCATCGGGCTGTCGGTAAAGGCGGGCGAGACCGAATTGGCCTTGATGCCCAAGTGCCCGTAATCATTGGCGATACATTCCATCAACGCCTCGCTCCCGCGCTTGGTGCCGATATAGGCCGCATGGTTGGTGATGATCGCCCTGGTCGTTGCCGAAGACAGGCTGATCAGCGATCCCCCGGTGGGGCTTTGCGCACGCATCACCCGCACGAAGGCTTGCAGGAAATGATGTACCCCCTTGAATTGCAACGCGACAATCCGGTCGAGCTGGTCTTGCGTGATCTCCTCGAGACTCGCCAACAGGCCCCAGCCGGTGGTGTTGACCGCGATATCGACGCGGCCGAGGGTAGCCGCCGCATGATCGGCCAGCGCGTGGACCTCGGCATGCGACGTGATATCGCACAGCGCATATTCTCCAGCGATTTCAGCCGCCAAAGCCGCCAGCGGCACATCCTTCCGGCCCGCCACCATCACCCTTGCGCCGTGCGAAGCAAACAGCCGCGCGATCGCCTGCCCCATATTCCCCGCCGACCCCGCGCCCAGCACCACCGCGGTTTTGCCCTGCAACTGCCCCATCACCCGTCTCCTCGCTTGCCGCCCTGCCTATCACGCGCCGATGCGCCCCCACCCTTCCCAAAAGTGGGCATTGCCGCCCGCGCCCCTCGGGGCCGATAGCCGTGCCCAACAAGGGGAGAGAGCCATGTTCACCGGACCGCTCGAAGATCGTCTCGCCATTCACGAGCTGAACGGCACCTATGCCGATGGCGTGGTGCGGGCGGATGCGGAGACCTGGGCGAGCGTCTGGGCCGAGGATGCCGACTGGGACCTGATGGGCCACCAGACCCATGGCAGGGACGCGATCGTCGCCTTCTGGAAGGGTGCGATGGGCGGATTGCAGGCGGTCAGCTTCCACTGCGTCCCCTGCATGATCGAAGTCACCGGAAACACGGCGAAATCGCGGGTGCAGACGCAGGAGATCCTCAAGCCCCGCGACGGCAAGGCGCGCCATGTCGGCGGACTTTACGAGGATGAATTGCGCAAGGTGGATGGCCGTTGGCTGTTCACCAGCCGCACCTTCAAGATCATCGCCGAATTCGGCGTGGAGGGCTGAAAACCATGGCGAAAATTCTCATCTCGGCACAGATCGATCTCGACCCCGCACAGCGCGAGGAGGCGCTGCGCACTGCGCGCCCGCATATCGCGGCCGCGCTCGCGGAAAAAGGGTGCATCCACTACGACTGGAGCGCCTGCGCGATGAACCCCGCGCGGGTCAACGTGTTCGAAGAGTGGGAAAGCGAAGATGCGCTCGCCGCGCATTTCCGTGACCCTGCCTACACCGGGATGCGCGATCACATCGGCAAGTTCGGGATCACGGGCGCGGTCAGCAACAAGTATCGCGTCGATGCCGAAGCTCCGGTCTATAACGCTCAAGGCAATGCGAGCGAGGCGTTCGACTGAGCTG
The DNA here is from genome assembly GCF_001663175.1 of Erythrobacter neustonensis. Classification (NCBI taxonomy): domain Bacteria; kingdom Pseudomonadati; phylum Pseudomonadota; class Alphaproteobacteria; order Sphingomonadales; family Erythrobacteraceae; genus Erythrobacter; species Erythrobacter neustonensis. Next base: position 764,255 of record NZ_CP016033.1, read on the forward strand.
ATGGCCGTCAACCGGCCGGAGGACCTGCCTCCGGCCTGCGGCTTCACAGTTTGAGCATCTGCTTGCCGCGGTTCTGCCCAGTGAACAAGCGCTGCAAGGTCTGCGGCGCGTTCTCGAACCCGTGCTGAATATCTTCCTGATATTTCAGGCGGCCATCCTTTACGAAGCCTTCCAGTCGCTTGCGGATACCGGGGAATTCGCTCGCCCAGTCGAGCACGATGAAGCCCGTCATCGTGCCCCGGCGGAAGACCAGGTTGAAGTAGTTTTCGGGGCCCGCCGGGAGGCTCCCCGTTTCGTAGCGGCTTATCCCGCCGCAGATCACCACCCGCGCGCCGGTGGCGATTTGGCCAAGCATATCGTTCAGAATCGCGCCACCGACATTGTCGTAAATGACATCGACCCCGCGCGGGCACAGCGCGCGGATCTGCTCCTTCACGCCGCCAGCCTTGTAATCGATCGCAGCGTCATAGCCCGCCTCGCGCACCAGCCAGTCGCACTTGTCCTGTCCCCCCGCGATGCCCACCACGCGGCACCCGGCGATTCGCGCAAGTTGGCCAACGATGCTTCCCGTCGCCCCTGCCGCGCCCGACACCAGCACGGTATCGCCCGCCACCGGCTTGCCCACCTTGAACAACCCGCAATAGGCGGTCAGCCCCGTCGTCCCGAGCGCCGACAGGACGGCGGTGGGCGACAGGTCGGTTTCGACCCTGGTCAGCTCCTTGCCATCGGTGACGAGGTATTCGGTCCAGCCGGTGGTGCCGAACACCATGTCGCCCACGGCAAAACGCCCGCCGTTCGAGGCGACCACCTCGGCAATCCCGCTGCCGCGCATCACGTCGCCGATGTTCATCGGGGCAACGTAATCGGCGATGTTCTCCATCCAGCCCTTCTGCGCCGGATCGAAGCCGAGGTAATGCGTCTTCAGCAGCATTTCGCCGGGGCCCGGATCGGGCAGTTCGACCGTGGCGAGCTTGAAGTCGTTCTCGATCTCGATGCCGCGACCGCGCGGGTGTCCGTTCAAGAGCCATTGGCGGGTGGTGGTGGGCATGTCTCTCTCCTGCGGTTTTCTGCCCTATTGCGGGTGTGCGGCGCCACCCTCCACGGACAAAAGTATCAGTCGAGCCCCCCGCCCCCTGTGGTAATCTTGGCCGCAGTGTCGGGGAGAAATGCGATGGGCGTTCAGACCTTCAAGACCTTCTGCCGTTTCTGCCATGCCAACTGCGCGATGGAAGCCGATGTGGTCGACGGAAAAGTGGTCGAGGTGCGCGGCGACCCGGACGATCCGGCCTATGGCGGCTACACCTGCATGAAGGGCCGCGAACTGCCCGACAGCCACAATTCGGCAAACCGGCTGCACCACTCGCTGGTGAGGAACGAGACGGGCGAATTCGTCCCGACCCCGATGGATCAGGCGCTTGCCCATGTCGCGAGCGAATTGCGGCGGATCATCGACACCCACGGCCCGCATTCGGTGGCGGTGTTCATGGGATCGGGCGGCTTCCAGAACTCCGCCGCCATGTCGGCTTCGCTCTCCTTCGCGCAAGCCGTGGGGAGCCGCAATTTCTACACCTCGGTGACATTGGACCAGCCTGCCAAGGTCTTCACCACCGCGCGCTACGGCAAGTGGATGGCGGGGCCGAACACGTTTAGCGAAAGCGATGTCGCCTTCTTCATCGGCAACAATCCGATCGTCTCGCACTATTCGCCGGTCGGCGGGGTGCCGCCCTTCAGCCCCTCGCGCCGCATCCGCGACCAGAAGGCGCAAGGCATGAAACTGATCGTCGCCGACCCGCGCGAGAGCGATGTGGCGCGGCTGGCCGACATCTATCTCCCCGTGAAGCCGGGCGAGGATCCGGCGATGCTGGCGGGGATGCTCAATGTCATCATTTCCGAGAGGCTGTACGACCGCAACTTCGTCGCCGCGCATGTCGACGGCTTCGACGATCTGGCCGAGGCGGTGAAGGCCTTCCCGCCCGAAGTCGCCGCCGCGCGTGCCGGGCTCGACACGGAGCAACTGGTCGCCGCCGCGCGGATGTTCGCGCAGGGTTCGAAGGGCTGCGCGGTGACCGGCACTGGCCCCGAAATGGCGGGCAACGGGACGCTGACCGAATATCTGGTGGTGTGCCTCAACACGATCTGCGCGCGCTTCAAGCAGGACGGGGAGAAAGCCGCGATCCCGGGCGTCTTCAGCCCCTACCAGACCGCGCGCCGCGCGCAGGTCGGGCCGCAGGTAGCCATGTTCGGCGCGGAAGGCATGCCCAAGTCGCGCTTCCGTGGGCTGGGCCACCTGGGGTGGGAGATGCCCTGCAACGTGCTGGCCGACGAAATTCTTACCCCCGGCGATGGTCAGGTGCGCGCGCTGATTTCGGTCGGCGGCAATCCGGTGGTGGGCTTCCCCGATCAGGTGAAAATGGCCCGCGCGCTCGACGATCTTGAGCTGTTCGTGCAGATCGACCCGTGGATGAGCGCCAGCGCCAAACGTGCCGATGTGGTGCTCGCGCCCTCGCAGTGTCTGGAGCGTGAGGACATCACCAGCCTCTCCGAATGGTGGCACGAGGAACCCTATGCCCGCTACACCGAGGCGGTGGTCGAGGCGCCGGGCGACTGCATCGACGAATACGAGATGTTCTGGACGCTGGCGCACCATCTGGGCATCCGGATGAACCTTGCGGGCGGCCCGCTGCCGATGGACAGGAAACCCACCAAGCAGGAATTCCTCGATCTTGCGGTGACCGGTTGCCTCGTCAGCCCAAGCCAGGTTCGCGCCGATTGCGCGGCCAATGGCGGGGGAGCGGTGCTCTATCCCGAAAAGCACCCGGTGGTGGAGCCGGTCGATGAGAGCGAGTTTCACCGCTTCGACCTTGCCATGGGGGCGATGCCTTCGGAGATCGGCAAGTATGCCGCCGCCAGCGCCGCGCGCGAGGGCTTCGATTTCCGCCTGATCTCGCGCCGCTCGAAGACGCGGTTCAATTCGATCGGGCATCCGCTCAAGAAATTGCAGGCCAAGACCACCACCAACCCCGCCTTCATCCACCCGGACGACATTGCGGCACTGGGCCTCGAGGAAGGCGGGCTGGTCGCGATCACCTCGCCGCACGCCACGATCCACGGGGTCGTCAAGGCGAGCGACAAGGTGCGGCGCGGGATCGTCTCGATGGCGCATGCTTACGGCGATGCCGATACGGGAAAGGACGATGTGCGCACCCGCGGCGCTTCCACCAACCGGCTGGTGAGCGAGGTGGTCGATTACGACCCGATCACCGGCCAGTCCTTGCAAAGCGCGATCCCGGTGAAGCTCGAACCGGCCTGATATCTCCACAAACCGAAAGACCGACATGCCGCAGAACCGCCGATTTCTCCTCCAGCGCCGCCCGAACGGCACACCCGTTCAGGACGATTTCGCACTCGTCACCGAAGCCACGTCCGCGCTGGAAGAGGGCCAGTTCCTGATCCGCAACCATTACGCCTCGCTCGACCCGGCGATGCGCGGGTGGATGGATGCCGGCGGCAACTACATGCCGCCGATCCCCTTGGGCGATCCCGTTCGCGCGAGCACCATCGGCGTGGTCGAGGAAAGCCGGGCGGAAGGCTTTGCGCCCGGGCAATGGGTGATGGGGCTGAATGCGCTCGAGGACTATTCGATCGGCGTGGCAGGCGGGTTCACCCAGCCGATCGACCCTTCGCTGGTGCCGAACATCACCAACTACCTCTCGATCTTCGGCGCGGTCGGGATGACCGCCTATTTCGGCTTCCTCGAGGTGTGCGAACCGAAAGCGGGCGAGACCGTGCTTGTCTCCGGCGCGGCGGGTGCAGTCGGCAGTCTCGTCGGCCAGCTCGCCAAGATCCACGGCTGCCGCGCGGTCGGAATTGCCGGCGGCCCCGCAAAATGCGCGCGTCTGACCGAGAAATATGGCTTCGACGCCGCCATCGACTATCGCGGCAAGGATGAGGCCGCACTGACTGCCGCCATCGCTGAGGCCTGCCCTGATGGCGTCGACGTGATCTTCGAGAATGTCGGCGGGATCATCCTCGATGCGGGGCTGATGAACCTCAATCTTCATGCGCGCGTCGGGCTGTGCGGGCTGATCAGCGAATACAACACGGCGCCGCGCGGCATCCGCAACCTGTGGCAACTGATCGTCAAGCGCGCGCATATCCGAGGGCTGCTGGTCGCCGATTACGTCCCGCGTTTCGCCGAGGGCGCGGCGCAGATGGGCGTGTGGGCCGCGCAAGGCAAACTGGCGGTCGACGAGCATATCGACGAAGGGCTGGAGCACGCCTTCGACAGCTTCATGCGGCTGTTTGCGGGAACGAATGACGGCAAGATGATCCTCAAGATCGCCTGATGCGCTCGCTGCTGGTTCTGTCCGGGGGGCACCCCTACGCGGCGGGGCCGTTCGACGAACTGCTCGCCGCGCTGGGGAGCCGGGAGATCACCCACCTGATCCACCCCGATGGCGGCGAGGCGGATGCGGCGGAGGCAATCCTCGCCGCCGATGCGCTGCTGTTCTACGACATGGCTGGCTACTCCTTCGGCGAGGGCAAGGTGACTATGCGCGCGCCCTCACCCGCCTTTCGCGCGGCGATCACCGCGCGCTTTGCCAGCGGCAAGGGCGCGGTCGCGATGCATCATGCGCTTGCCGGATGGGCGGAATGGCCGGAGTGGCACGCATGGCTTGGCGGGGCATTCCATTACCAGCCGGGGGAGCACGGGCCGGACTCCGGATACCGCCACGATGTTTCCTACGAGGCCCGCGTCGTGGCCGATCACCCGGTGACGCGCGGCCTGCCTGCCAGCTTCCCCGTCACCGACGAACTCTACCTTTGCCCCATCGACGAAGCCGCCATCACGGCGCTCGTCCGCGCGGAAGGGCCCGCCTTCACGACCGACAATTTCCATTCCGCCGCCCACGCGGTTGCAGGCGCGATGTTCAGCAACGCGGGCTGGCAGCACCCGCCGGGCAGCAATTGCATCGTCTGGGAAAGCCGCAAGTGCCCCGCGCCGCTGGTCTATCTGCAATGCGGCGATGGCCCTGCAACCTACGCCAACCGCCATGTCCGCCAGATGATCGCACAGGCGCTTGCCTACACCTCAGGAGGAAGAGCATGAGCCCGCAGCAAACCGTCGAAGCCTTCATCGCGCATTGGAATGCCTGCGATACCGACGCGATCATGGCGATGTGCGCCGTGGATATCATCTACCACAATATCCCGATGGATCCGGTCGTCGGCACCGCGCAAATGCGCGCGGTGGTCGAAGGCTTCATGCGCGATATCGCCCGCTGCGACTGGCAGACCCACGCGATCGCGGCGAGCGGCAATACCGTGCTGACCGAGCGGACCGATATCTTCCAGTTCAAAGATGGGCGCACCGCGGCGATCCGCGTGATGGGCACCTTCGACATTGGTGCAGACGGCCGCATCACCGGCTGGCGCGACTATTTCGACAGCGCCGAATTCCAGCGCGAATTCGCGTCCCCCAACGGGGGCGCATGATGCGCCGCGCGCAACCCTAACACAAACGCGCATCGCATCATCCGCGGCGCTTTGGTTAGGCTTGCCGCATGAAATCGAGATGGGTCTGGAGCCGCCTTGCATGAACAAGCCCGAAGGCAATGTCTTTGCGCCCGAAACGCTGGTCGACCCGTTCGATTACTATCGCGCGGTGCACGATGCCGGAATCAGGATCGAGCATCTCGAAGAAATGAACACCTGGGTCGTCTATGCCTATGACCTGTGCAGCGAAGCGGCGGCCAGACCGGAAATCTTCTCGAACGATTTTACCGCGCTCATGGGCCGCGAGGCGGACGCGGACATCCAGGCGATCCTTGCCGAAGGCTGGCCCGATCTTGCGACGCTGCTCACCGCCGATGCCCCTGTTCACACCCGCAACCGCAAGCTGGTGAACCTCGCCTTCTCCGCCCCGCGCGTGAACGCGATCGAAGCCGAGATGCGCGCCAAATCGATCGCGTTGATCGAGGGCTTCGCCGACCGGGGGTCGTGCGAATTCGTCGAGGAATTCGGGGTGCCGCTGCCCGTGGCGATGATCGCGGGACAGATCGGGCTCGATGACGATCCGGGGCGCGTCAAGCGCTGGTCGGATGCGGCGGTCGACCGGTTCAGCCAGATGGTCGATCACGAGCGCAAGAAGGAATGCGCGCGCAGCCTTGTCGAGTTCCAGCACTACATCAAGGGCCTGATCGACGATCGCCGCGCGCATGGCGGCAATGACCTGCTCACCGATCTCGTCGAAGCGCGGGTCGAGGGCGAAACGCCGCTCGAGGATGCGGAGATCATGTCGCTGATGCAGCAGTTCATGGTCGCGGGAAACGAGACCACCACCTCGACGCTTGCCGGGGGCCTGTTGCAGCTGATCCGCAATCCCGACCAGATGGCCAAGGCAAGAGCAGCGACGGGCGGACGCGATCCCAAGGTGATCGTGAACCTCGTCGAGGAGGCGCTGCGCTATGAAACGCCGACCGCAGGCATGTGGCGCATCGTCAAGCAGGACACCGAGCTTGGCGGAATGGCGATTCCGGCGGGCAGCGTGGTGCAGCTGCGCTATGCTGCGGCCAATCGCGATCCGTCGAAATTCCCCGATCCCGACCGCTTCGACATCGAACGCGCCAACGCGCGCACCCATCTCGCCTTCGGCAAGGGGCCGCACATGTGCGTGGGCAACATGCTCAGCCGCAAGGAAATGCTGGTCGCCTTCGACGAATTGCTGGAACGGCTCGATGACATTGCCGTGACCGATGACAGCGCGATCCGCATCCTGCCCAACATCCTGCTGCGCGGCGTGACCCATCTGCCGATCACCTTTACGCGTAAGGCCTGATATGAATTTCGATCTTTCCGAAGAACAACAGATGTTCGTCACCTCGGTCGAGCGGTTCGCCGCGCCGGTCGATGTCGAAGCCCGGCGCCGTTTGCGCCTTTCGCCCACCGGCTATGACCGGGCGCGCTGGCACAGCCTCGCCGAAATGGGCCTGATCGCGCTTGCCGCGAGCGAGGATGCGGGCGGGATGGGCGGCTCGGCAGTCGATCTGGCGCTGGTATGCGAGGCGATCGGCAAGGCCAACGCGCCCGATCCGCTGCTGGAACATGGCATCCTGCCTGCGCTGCTGCTCGAACGCGGCGATGCGGGCGATGCGCTGGCGTCCGTGCTGGCGGGCAACACGCTCGCAACCTTCGCATGGGCGGAGCGCGCCCAGCGTTACAGCCTCAAGGCCAAGGGGATGAAAGCGGACGTTGCCGGCGACGGCCTCACGCTCACCGGCGAAAAGACGTTCGTGATGGGCGCGCTGATCGCCGACCTGTTCATCGTCACCGCGGATCTGGATGGGGAGACGGCCTGCTTTCTCGTGGCCAAGGATGCGCCGGGGCTGGAGGTGCGCGCCTATCGCCTCGCCGACGGCAGTATCGCTGGCGAAATCAGGCTCACCCGCACGCCGGCAAGCGCACGGCTTTCGCTCGATGCCGCCGCGCTCGACGGGATCATCGCCGACCTGCGGCTTTATGCGGTGGCCGAAATGGTCGGTCTTGGCCAGCGCCTGCTCGACGATACGCTGACCTATGTGAAAGAGCGCGAACAGTTCGGTGTGGCGATCGGCAGTTTTCAGGCATTGCAGCACCGTCTGGTCGATTGCTACGCGCAGCTAGAGCAATCAAAATCAATGCTTTACCGCGCAGCATTGACCGATCGCGCCGATCCGGTGCGCTGGCAGCGCGCGGCGGCAGGCGCCAAGGCGTTTATCGGCGACAATGTCGATATCGTCGCGCGCGAGGCGGTGCAGATGCACGGCGGAATGGGAATCACCGATGAACTTGCGATCGGTCATGCGCTGAAACGCGTGCTGGTGCTTCAACGGCTGTTCGGCGACGTCGACACCGTGCTTGCGGAATATGCGCTCGCGGCGTGACGCGGGCCAGAGGGGACGAAACTATGCGCGAAAAGATCGACCCCGACCTGTGGAGCGACGGGACAACGCCGCATCTGATCGGCGGCAGGCTCCCTTCGGGCCAGATCGTCTTTCCGATGCCGGTGGGCGACGCGGCGGAAAGCGTGGAACCCTACAAGCTCTCGCGCCGCGGCACGCTATGGTCGTGGACCAGCCAAGGCTTCCTGCCAAAGGAACCCTATGAAGGCCCCGGCTCCGGCCCCGGGGAAGGCCCCCCGGACTTCCAGCCCTTCCTTATCGGCTATGTCGAACTGCCCGGCGAAGTGATCGTCGAAAGCCGGATCGTCGATGCCCGATTGGAAGATCTCCACCTCGGCATGGCGCTCGAATTCTGCATCGTGCCGTTCAACGCGCGGTACGACACTTTCGCCTTCCGTCCCGTCGCCGCAGCAGAAAGTCGCGTCGCATGAGCGAGAATGTCTACATCATCGGCGCCGGCATCCATCCCTTCGGACGCACCGACAGCCGCTCGGGCCGCGAACAGGGTGTCTATGCCGTGCGCGAGGCGCTCAAGGATGCAGGCCTCGAATGGCCCGACATCGAATGCGCCTATGGCGGCTCGGCAGCGGCGGGCAATGCGGACATCATGGTCAACGAACTGGGGCTGACCAGCCTGCCTTTCACCAATGTCGCCAATGGCTGCGCCACGGGCGGCAGCGCGCTCGCCGCCTCGCAGCAGGCAATCGCGAGCGGGATGTATGACCTCGCGCTGGCGGTCGGCTTTGACAAGCACCCGAGGGGCGCGTTCAATGCCAAGCCTTCGGACTACGGCCTGCCCGAATGGTACGGCCAGACCGGCATGATGCTGACCACGCAGTTCTTTGCGCTGAAAATTCAGCGTTACATGCAATTGCACGGCATCAGCCGCACGACGCTGGGCCGGGTCGCCGAAAAGGCCTTCCGCAACGGCACGATCACCCCCCACGCATGGCGGCGCAGCCCGGTCGATCTCGACACGATCATGAACGCGCCCATGATCAACGATCCGCTGACCAAATACATGTTCTGCTCGCCGGCGGAGGGTGCGGTGGCGCTGATCCTCGCGTCCGAAAAGAAGATGAAGGAGCTGGGCGCGGACGGGGTCAAGATCCGCGCCGTTTCCGTGAAGACGCGCCCGCCCAATTCCTTCGAGGTGTTTCAGGCCGGAATCAGCATCGCGGAAGGCGGCAAGCCCACCGTGCTCGCCAGCCAAGCTGCCTTCGAGAAGGCGGGCGTAGGGCCGGAAGACATCTCGGTCGCACAATTGCAGGACACCGAAAGCGGCGCGGAGATCATGCACATGGCCGAAAACGGCTTCTGCAAGGACGGCGAGCAGGAAGAATGGCTCGCCAATGGCTGGACCGAGATCGGCGGGGGCAAGCTGCCCGTCAACACCGATGGCGGGTGCCTTGCCTGCGGGGAGCCGATCGGCGCCTCGGGGCTGCGGCAAGTCTATGAGAACGTCACCCAGCTGCGCGGCCGTGCAGGCGAGCGACAGGTGCCGGGCAGGCCCCGCTTCGGCTACTCCCACGTCTATGGCGCACCGGGCCTGTCGGGCGTCGCCATTCTGGAGCGCGAACGATGATGCGGATGCAGGGCAAGGTCGCGCTCGTCTCGGGCGGGGCGGAAGGGATCGGGGAAGCGGTCGCGCGGCTGATCGTGGCCGAGGGCGGCAGCGTGATGCTGGGCGATGTGCAGCTGGAAAAGGCGGAAGGCATCGCTGCCGAACTGGGAGAGCGCGCGGCGGCGACACCGCTGGATGTGCGCGACCTTGCGCAGTGGGAGGCCGCCGTCGCCGCCACGCTTGCGCGCTTCGGCAAGCTCACGGTGCTGTGCAACATCGCCGGGATTTCAGAACCCGGCAACGTGCCCGAAGGCGCGCTCGACGTGTGGGAACGCACCATCGGCATCAACCTCAATGGCCCGTTCTACGGCATGCGCACAGGCATCCCCGCGATGGCGGCAAGCGGCGAGCACTGCGCCATCGTCAACATCGGCTCGATGATCGCGCTGCGCCCGGCAAGCTTCGTTGCGGCTTACAGCGCCTCCAAGACCGGCCTCCGGGGCCTCACGCAATCGGTAGCGCTGGACCTTGCTGAGCGGGGCCTGCCGATCCGCGTCAACATGGTCCACCCCGGCGCGATCCGCACGCCGATGTACAACCGCTACAAGTTCTCCGGCGCCGACACGCCCGAAAACATCGAGACAAACTTCGCCGCCACCCACCCGATGAACCGCATCGGCGAGCCCGAGGAAGTCGCCCGCGCGGTGGTCTTCCTCGCCTCCGACGAGGCGAGTTTCACCACCGGCTGCGATTTGACCGTCGACGGCGGCGGGAGCATCAGGAGCTGACATGGCAGAGCAACCCGCCACCCGGATCGACGCGCATTTCATCGCCGCGGGCAAGTATCACGATATCGACTACGCCCGGCTCGAAATCCTCAAGCTAATGGCCGAGCATCCGCATATCCGCACCACGGTGGCGGCGGATTACTCGGGGCTGGAGCGGCTCGACCAGTGCCGTTTCCTCATCACCTACACCTGCGACCTGATGCCGACCCCGGAGCAGGCCAAGCAGCTCAAGGCGTGGCTGGAGAAAGGCGGCAAGTGGATGGCGCTCCACGGCACCAACTCGATCCTCGTCTTCACCGCCGAAGGCCTGGTCGACGCGCCCGACGAGCGGCCCGATGTGATGGAGATGCTCGGCACGCAATTTGTCGCCCACCCGCCGATCGGCAAATTCCCGGTCGAGGTGGTCAACAAGGACCACGAACTCACCCGCGGGATCACGGATTTCGAGGTGGTCGACGAGCTCTACCTGTCCAAGACCACTGCGCCGATCGAAACGCTGATGCAGACCACCTTCCAAGGCGAGGCGACCGGGTTCACGCAAAGCCAGTGGGACATGACCAGCGTTCCTATCCTTTATACGAGGGACCTTGGCGCAGGGCAGATCGTATACAATGCGCTCGGGCATTGCCGGGGGCATCACGACCTGCCGGGGATGGCCGATTTCTACCCGCACAAGGAAATGTGCGCCTGGAACTACGACGTCTATTATGACCTGCTGCGGCGCACGATCCGCTGGGCCCAAAGAGACGAGACGAGGGACGGGAACTGATTGGGATCCGACGCAATGGATATGGACTTTGGCCCCGAAGACATCGCCTTCCGCGAGGAAGTGCGCGCCTTTCTGAAGGATCACCTTCCCGAACGGCTGCGTGACGGGGCACGCCGCACGCCCGGCGTCTTCGTCGAACCCGACATCGGAATGGAATGGCACCGCATCCTCTACAAGCAAGGCTGGGTTGCGCCGCACTGGCCGAAAGAAGATGGCGGCACCGGCTGGAGCCCGACGCAGAAGTTCATCTTCGAAAAGGAATGCGCGCTCGCCGGGGCGCCCTCGCTTGCGATCCTGGGCCTGCGCCTTGTCGGCCCGGTGATCTGCGCATTCGGCACGCCCGAACAAAAGGCGCGCTTCCTGCCGCGCATCCTGTCGGGCGAGGATTACTGGTGCCAGGGCTATTCGGAACCCGGATCGGGCTCGGACCTTGCCAGCCTCAAGACCTCCGCGCGGCTGGAGGGTGACGAGTACGTCATCAACGGATCGAAGATCTGGACCACCCACGCGCACCACGCCGACTGGATCTTCGCGCTGGTGCGCACCGATGCCAGCGTGAAGAAGCAGGCGGGGATCAGCTTCCTCTTGGTGCCGATGGACCAGCCGGGGATCAGCGTGACCCCGATCCATTCAATGTCGGGCGATCACGAGGTCAATGCGGTGTTCTTCACCGACGCGCGCACCGGACAGGAAAACCGCATCGGCGAGGAAGGCCAAGGCTGGAGCATCGCCAAGTTCCTGCTCGAAAACGAGCGCGGCGGATCGTGCTATGCGCCGCGACTGCTGCAATCGATCGAGCGGCTCGAAAACCTTGCGCAGACCCAGCCATCGGGCGTCAACGGCGCAATGGCGCACGACCCGCGTTTCCGCGACCGGCTCGCTCGCGTCCGGCTGGAAGCCGAGGCGCTGGAGGTGACCGAACTGCGCATTCTCGCCGAACTTGCCAAGGGCAAGGCGCCAGGCCCGCAGACCTCGCTGGTCAAGCTGCTCGGATCGAATATCGGGCAGAAGGTCGATGTGCTGCGGCTCGAACTGCTGGGCAATGATGCGCTGCAACTGCCGCTGGAACGCCCGCTTTACGGCAATGAGGCCCCCGAACCGGTGGGCAGCGAATATGCCCAGACCGCGATGGGCCGCTATCTCAACAACCGCGCGCAGACGATCTTCGGCGGATCGGACGAAGTGCAGAAGAACATCATCGCCAAGACCGTGCTCGGTCTCTGAGAGGACTGCCATGGACGTATCGAAGCTGATGTTCCGCGATGGCTTGATGGCGGGCGAGCGCATTCTCGTCACCGGCGGCGGCACGGGCCTTGGGCGCGAGATGGCCGAAGCCTTTCTGAAACTGGGCGCGACCGTCTATATCTGCGGGCGGCGGCAGGGGAAGCTCGACGAGACGGCGGCGGAACTGACTGCCCTTCACGGCGGAAAGATCGTCGGAATGGCCTGCGACATCCGCGATCCGGACGCGATCCACGCGATGGTGGACGCGATCTGGGCCGATGGCGGCGCTCTCACCGGCGTGGTCAACAACGCCGCGGGCAACTTCATCAGCCGCACCGAGGACCTGTCGGTCAATGGCTTCAATGCGATCGCCGATATCGTTATGCGCGGCACCTTCTATGTCACGCTGGACATCGGCAAGCGGCTGATCGCGGAGAAGAGACGCGCCAGTTTCCTCTCGATCCTCACCACCTGGGTATGGTCGGGCAGCGCCTTCGTGGTGCCTTCCGCGATGAGCAAGACCGCGATCAACGCCATGACCCAGAGCCTTGCGACCGAATGGGGCCGCTATGGCCTGAGGTTCAACGCCATCGCGCCGGGCCTCTTCCCGACCAAGGGCATGAACGCGCGGCTGCATCCGGGCGGCGCGGGCGGCAATTCGGGCAACAGCATGAACCCGATGGGCCGCGCGGGCGAGATGCACGAACTCGCCAACCTTGCGGTGTTCCTGATGGGGCCGGGCGCGGAATATGTGAATGGCCAGACCATCGCGATCGACGGCGCAGGCTTTCAGGCCAATGGCGGGACGTTCTACGGAATGCTGCAGGGTCTCGGCGATGCCGAGTGGGACCAGATGCGCAGCATGATCAAGGGCACCAACGACAAGGACAAGGCCGAGCGCACTGTTTGATTGGGAAGGCGCCTCCGCGCCTTCTTCCTCGGCGCTGTTCCCTTCCCCCGGATCAAGTCCGGGGTACGGGGCGCCTGCGGCTCGCGCGCGTGCGCTCGCGGCCCTGCGGGCCGAAAGCCGTCAGGTCACCGCGGCGCGCTGGTTGAACTCTTCGCGCTGCCATTCGCCCGAAGCCAACACTTCGGCGATATGGCGCGCGGCGGCGGCCATGTCGGCAAAGCTCAGATAGGCGGGCGCAAATCCCAGCCGCAGCACATCGGGCGCACGGAAATCGCCGATCACGCCGCGTGCGATCAGCGCCTGGCAGATCGCATAGGCTTGCGGGTGGCGGAACGACAGCTGGCTCCCCCGATCGGCGGCGCGCGGCGGGCTGACCAGATCGAGCGCCACATCATGCGCCATCAGGCTTTCGAGGAAGAACTCGGACAATGCCTGCGACTTGGCGTAAAGCCGGTCGACCCCGATCTCCGCGATCAGGTCGACACCCACTTCCAGCGCCGCCAGCCCGAGCACCGGCGGGGTGCCGCATTGCAGACGTTCGATCCCCGCAGCGCCGGCATAATCGTCCGAGAAGGCAAAGGGCGCGGCATGGCCAAACCAGCCGGTCAGCGGTTGCTGCAACTCCGCCTGATGCTGCTCGGCGACGAAGGCAAACGCGGGCGCGCCCGGCCCGCCGCACAGGTATTTGTAACCGCACCCGACCGCGAAATCGGCGCCCACTGCATCGAGGTCGACCGGCAAGGCTCCGGTCGAATGCGACAGATCCCACAGCACCAGCGCCCCCGCATCATGCGCCGCGCGGGTCAGCGCAGCCATGTCGTGCAACGCGCCGGTCTTGTAATGCGCGTGGGTGAGCATCAGCAGCGCGACATCCCCGTCCAGCGCCGCGGCCAGTTGCTCGCGCGGGGCCAGCCGGCGCTGGGCCAACCCTTGCGCTTCCAACCCTGCGATCATGTAGAGATCGGTCGGGAAATTGCCGGGTTCGGACAACACCGCCTTCCGCCCCGGTCGCATCGCCAGAGCGGCGGCGATCAGCTTGAACAGGTTCACGCTGGTCGAATCGCAGGCGATAACTTCGTTCGGGCGGGCACCGATCAGCGGCGCGATCTTGGCGCCCACGCGCGCGGCCATGTCGAACCAGTTGGCATCGTTCCATGACCGGATCAGCCCGTCGCCCCATTCGCTTTCCACCACGCGCGCCAGCGTGCCCGGCGTCGCCTTGGGCAGCGCGCCCAGCGAATTGCCGTCGAGGTAGATCACCCCTTCGGGCAGGCGAAACCGCGCGCGGAAATGGCCCAACGGATCGGCGGCGTCGAATTCTCGGGCGCGGGTGTCGGGGGTCATATCGCGGTCCTGACGCTGAGCAGTTCGGGGAAGAAGGCCTGCTTCAAGACGCCTTCGAGATAAGGGACGCCGGGCGTACCGCCGGTGCCACGCTTGAAGCCGATGATCCGTTCGACCGTTTTCAGATGGCCGAAACGCCAGCGCTGGAAATGGTATTCGAGATCGACCAGCTTTTCGGCAAGTTCATACAGGTCCCAGTGTGCCTGGGGGTCGCGGTAGATCGCGGCCCATGCGGCCTCGACGCTGGCATCGGGCGCATAGGGCATGGCCGGATCGCGTGCCAGCACCGCTTGATCGATCGCGAAACCGCGCCGGGCAAGCAGGTGGATCGCCGCATCGTAAAGGCTCGCGCGCTGCGTTTCGGCCTCCAGCCGGCCTGCCCAGTCGGCATTGCTGCGATGCAGCCGCACATGCTTGCCATCGCGCCCGCCGAGCATGAATTCCATCATCCGGTATTGCGCGGACTGGAACCCGGACGATCCCCCCAGATGCGGACGGATCGCGGAGTAATCGTGCGGGGTCATGGTGGAAAGCACATCCCAGCTCTGGATCAGCTGCGCCTGCGCGCGCGCCACCCGCGCGAGCATCTTGAAAGCGGGGCGCAGGTTGTCGGTCTCGATACAATCGCGCGCGGCGGCAAGTTCGTGCAGGCACAGCTTCAGCCACAGCTCGCTCGCCTGATGGACGATGATGAACAGCAGTTCGTCATGCGCATCGGAGGCAGGGTGCTGGGCTGCGAGAATTCGGTCCAGATCGAGATAGCTGGCATAGGTGACTTCGGCGTTCATGCCGCCATCCCTAGCGCGCCGCACTGCCCGAGGAAACTAGCCCTCGATCACGCGGGTGTGGGGATGGTGCTTGTCGAGGTGGCGCAGCAGGATCCTGAGGTTCTTGCTGTTCGATCGGAACATGATGTCCGCCGCATCGCCGATCAGCGGGATCGCCCCGATCGCGGTGTCGAACAGGACGTTGGCCCCCATCCGCGCAAGCTTCCACTTGGGCAGGCCAAGGTTCCTGGCCTCCCACACGATATAGGCGCCCATTGCTGCGGTCACGACATCGCCCAGCACCGGGACCAACCCGACCAGCGCATCGAGCCCGACGGGGGTGCCGATCCCCGGCACGGTGAAACTGCGTTCGAGCAGCCGCTCCATCGCAACCACGCGGGCGCGTACCGATGCGGCATCGGTGCCGGTGGGAAATGCAAAGCCGATCGGTTGCGGGCGGCGGGGCATGGGCTTGTCCATAGCCCTCTATGTGGTGGGCTGCGAAAGCGGGTACAAGGGGTGAAAGGCCCACGGGTTGGGCAGGTAATTGCGGATCGATGCGCGCACCAGCGACCAGCGGATCGGAACGCCCAGCGGAATGTAAACCTCGCGCTCGACCAGCGCAGAATGCGCTTCCGCAAGCAACACGTCGCGGCGGCCCATGTCCTTTTCGCCAAGCGACTGGCGGACGATCGCATCGGCTTCCGGCGCGCAGATCCCGTTCGCGACCGCGCAGTTGAACTGGTTGAGATACCAGCGTGGCGAGGTGAACCGGGCGAGCGTATCGCGCAGTGCCAGATCGGCCGCCTCGCCCGGTGCGGCGCGGCGGGTGGTGACGCCGATGCTGCGCCATGCCTCGGACAGCTGGCGCAGCAGCAGATCGCTGCCCGGCCCGTCCGGCAAGGCGACGCGCACCACCGCTTCGCGCCCGGGCGCTGCGGAAGTCCACGCGGCGACCCGCGCCGCAGCGACCTCGCGTCGGTCAAGGATCGACGCGCCGTTCCAGCGATCGGGTCCGTATGGCGCGGCGCCATAGGCATCGGGGGGAACGATCCAGGTTGCCTGCCGCCAGCCGCCAAGCCCGAACGCCTGGATCAGCGCGGTTCGGTCGATCGCCATCGACAGGGCCTCGCGCCGCGCGGGATCGGCCATGAAACCCGTTTCGCGGCGGACGCTGAGGCCAAGCAGGCCGATCGTCGGGTCGACCTGGATCGTTCCGCGCGACAGCGGGCCTGCTTCGGCTTGCGGGAAATCGACGATCGTGCCGCCGATCACCAGATCGACATCGCCGCGCGAAAAAGCCTGCACCGCAGCGCCTGCGGCCAGCCCGCGAACTTCGACAGGGCGCGCCATGGCTTCCCAGTCCTCGCGCGCAGGCAAGCCGCGGCTTTCGGGCGGGAGCGCGGTCAGCCGGGCGCGCCCGGTCTCCTCGTCGCGCGACAATGCCATCGGGCCTGCGCCGCTGCCGGAGCGCGCAAAGCCCAGTTCGGGCTGCGCCATCAGCCGCAGGAAATCGGGCATCGGCGCGGTCAGCCGGATCTCGATCACCCGCCCGGTCATCGCCCGGATTTCGCGCACCTTGCCGAGATCGAGCCCGAGCGAGGTGCCGCGCAGCCGCGCGATCGCGCTGCGCAACTGGGCGCGAATATCCTCTGCTGCAATCTCCTCGCCCCCGGGCCATGTGCTGTCGCGCAGGCGGAAGATATAACTCAAGCCGTCATCGGTGATGATCCAGCGTTCGGCGATCGCGGGAACCACTTGCCCACCCTGATCAAGCGCGACCAGCCCTTCGTGGGTGGCGGCGCGGATGTGCTGGGCTGCGGGCGACAGGCGCACACCCTGCTGGAACAGGCTGTCGGGCTCACCGATGATCGCGACTTCGAGTGGGCCTCCGCCGCCCGTGGGGCTGCAGGAGGCAGACAGTGCAAGTGCACACAGGGACAGCCAGAATCGCATTACGCGCCAGCCTAGCAGCTTCGAACAGTCAGGTCAGCTTGCGCAATCCGCGCTGGCACCTGCGGCCACTGCGCGGCTGAACCCGATGGATCAGATCTTGCGCAGCGTGCCCCGCTCGGGCGGCGGCGGTGCACGGTGTGCCCACGACGGCTTGGCAACGATGGCAATCTGATCTTCAGCGCCCTGCACCGGTCGGCGCGCCGCCTGCGAATCGATTTCCTCGTCGAAGGCGACGCCGAAGCGGTTGTCCTGCACCCACGCCACGGTTCCGCCGACGACCCCGATGTGGCGCAATTCGACCGAGACGCGGTGACCGCGCTGGACGCGCAACTGGCCCTCGCCCATCATCCCGCCGTCCGACAGGTTGCGCACGCGCACGCGGTGCGGCTCGGCGCTGTGTTCGACACGAATATCGGCCAGCAAAAACAGGCTGTCGCGTGTGACACTGCGTGTCTCAACTCCCGTCATCTTGAGGGTCGCCTCCTAGCCGAATGTTCTCTTGCGCACACCCCGTCACTGCGCGAGCGCCGTGGTTCGGGTGTGCATCGGTGGTGCCGCAATTGCAGTTAACGTATCGTAAAATCCACCCTGCGCAGCCGTGCCGCGTTGCGCGCCGTCCCAGCGCGGCACAGGTCATGTCGACAGTGCTGCGATCAATCGTCGCGCGATACCTTTTCGCGGCGTTCGTGCGCTTCCTGTGCTTCGACCGTCATCGTGGCGACCGGGCGGGCAATCAGGCGTCGCAGCCCGATCGGATCGCCGGTGACCTCGCAATAGCCGTATTCGCCCGAATCGATCCGCCGCAGCGCCGCATCGATCTTGGAGACCAGCTTGCGTTGCCGGTCGCGGGTGCGCAGTTCGATGCCCCAGTCGGTTTCGCTCGATGCGCGGTCGGTGAGATCGGCTTCGCGCATCGGCCCATCCTGCAAGGATTGCAGCGTCTGTCCGGCGGCCGAGTGGATCGAGCGTTTCCATTCGATCAGCAACATCCGGAAATAGGCCTGCTGGCGCTCGTTCATGTATTCCTCGTCGTCACCCGGCACATAGTCGGGAGCGAGCAGGCGCTTGGCCTTTTCGAGGATGTCGATATCGTCAGACCCGGTGGTTGGCATCAAGCTCTCTCATCCCGTGAAAGCTGGGAAGACCGTCGCGTCCTGACGCCCTGAATTTTTTCATTGGCTCACCTGGTCCCAGCAAGCGATGTGCAGTGCGCCGCCTATAGGCACAGCCCCGAGGGCGCACAAGCGGTTTGGCGCGGTGGCGCGCCGAATCACGCCGGTTTGCCAAGCCGCTAACCGCGTTAACCAATTCTTGACCATAAATGCCGCACTCCTTGCCGCCGGAAGGATCGCATGGGGGCGATCCGGTGAAACGGGGAAATTCGACAATGACCATCATCGCGATCGGAGGCAGTGTTTCACGTGAAACATCGCAGGAAGGCCTGCTTGGCACTTGGCTGGCCGAGGCTGCACGGGGTGACGCGGGGGCCTGCTATGACCTTGGAGTGGCCTTTTCTGCCGGAAGCAACGGCGCACCCTGCGATCTGATCGAAGCGCACATGTGGTTCAACATCGCCGCTGCCCGTGGGCATGAGGATGCCGCGTCCTGCCGCGCCGATGTCTCGGACGAAATGACCGCACGCGAGATTGCCGAAGCCCAGCGCCGTGCGCGCCAGTGGCTTGCCGAAGGGCGCCTGCGCGCAGCCTAGGCTTTCCTGAAGGGCGTGCGACCGCCCAGATAGAGCCGATCGCTCGCCACGCCCTCGCGCTCGCGTTCGAGAAAGTCTTCGACCGCCGCGCGAAAGCCCGGGTCGGCGATCCAGTGCGCGGACCAGGTCTGCACCGGTTCATACCCGCGCGCCAGCTTGTGCCCGCCTTGCGCACCGGCCTCGACCCGCGCGAGGCCGCGGGTGATCGCGATGTCGATCGCCTGATAGTAGCACAACTCGAAATGGAGGAAGCGCACGTCGCGTGTGCAGCCCCAATAGCGGCCATACAAGGCATCCTTGCCGACGAAATTCAGCGCGCCTGCAATCGGCTCGCTTCCATCATAGGCGAGGATCAGCACGATCCTGTCGCCCATCCTTTCGCCCAGCAGGGTGAAAGCCTCGCGCGTCAGATAGGGACTGCCCCATTTGCGCGCCCCGGTGTCCTGATAGAACACCCAGAACGCGTCCCAGTGCTCTTCGCCGATCTCGCTGCCCGTGAGATGGCGGATGGTCAGGCCTTCGACCGCCGCGGCGCGCTCCTTGCGCAGATCCTTGCGCTTGCGCGAGGACAGCGCGGCGAGGAAATCGTCGAAAGCGGCGTAACCGCGATTGATCCAGTGGAACTGGATGTCGGAGCGCAAGGCCCAGCCCGCCTCTTCGAACAAGGCGATTTGCTGAGGGTCGATGAAAGTCGCATGCGCGCTCGACAGCGCGTTTTGCAGACACACCGCCTCGGCCCCTTTGAGCAGATGCGCGGCAAGGCTGTCATCGGACAACAGCAGTCGCGGGCCGGTGGCGGGCGTGAAAGGTGCCGCAATCTGGAGCTTGGGATAATAGCGCCCGCCGGCGCGGTGCCAGGCATCGGCCCAGGCGTGGTCGAACACATATTCGCCCTGGCTGTGCCCTTTTGCATAGGCCGGCATCGCCGCAAGCAGGCGCGCGGCATCGTCGGTGATCGCAATCGGTGCCGGTTCCCAGCCGGTGCCCGGGCCGACGCTGCCCGAATCCTCCATCGCGGTCAGGAATTCGTAGGAGACGAAAGGATTGTCCGCCCCGCCGAGCGCATTCCATTCGGCAGCATCGAACGCGGACACCGAAGACGCGATCCGGACGGTAAGGTCGCTGGCCTTCGCGCCGCCGGTCACGCCAGCCCGCCCCCTTCGGCAATCAGCGCATCGGCATGGGCAAGACCCAGCGCGCGGGTTTCGGGCGAGCGCACCGTCCATGTCAGCAAGGGCCGTCCGCCCGCGCGCCATGCGGCAGCTTCCGGCCGGGCAAGATCGCGCACATCGATGGCGAGAAAATCCGCCTCTGCCTGTGCCAACGCCTCGGGATTGCGCCACACGCCCTGAAATCCGTTCTCGAGCGTATCGGTTCCCACCAGCCCACGCGGCACATTGGGGGCATTGTGCGCGAACCATTCCGGCACGCGGGGGTCGAAGCTCATCGCCGCAGCCGCACCTTCGTAGCTATCGAGTTGCCATGCTACGGCCGCGCAGCTCCGCTCGACATCATAGCCGGGCATCGACTTTATCTCGATCAGCAACGGCACTTGGCCAGCAACTTCGGCAAGAAACGCCGATAACCCGACAGGCCGCTGATCGGTGCCGAGCAGACGCAATGCCTCGATCGCGTCGGCAGGAAACTGCGCGGTCAGCCCGCCCTCGCCCGTTAGCCGCGAAAGCTCCCAGTCGTGGAAGACCATCGGGTGATCGTCGCGGCTGCGCTGGATATCGCATTCGATCCCCATGCCCGCCGCAATAGCGCCTCTGGCTGCTGCCAGAGAGTTTTCCGGCACGCCCGGCCCGTGCAGGCCGCGATGGGCATATTCCCACCGCGTCAGCCAGTCGGGCGCGCCGCGAGCGGTCATGCCTTCAGCGCGACGATCGCGTCGACTTCGACCGCCGCGCCGCGCGGCAGCGCGGGCACGCCCACGGCGGCACGTGCATGCTTGCCGGCATCGCCGAACACCTGCTCCATCAGATCGGATGCGCCATTGGCAACCTCGGGCTGGTCGGTGAAATCGGCGGTGCAGTTGATGAAGGCGCCCAGCTTGACGATCCGCCCGACGCGTTCGAGCAGGCCGGCCGCTTCGAGCTGCGCGATGATCATCAGCCCGCAGGCGCGCGCCGCATCCTGTCCGCCCGCGACATCGACATCGTCGCCCAGCCGGCCCTTGACCACCTGACCATCGACGAAGGGCAGCTGGCCCGAGACATGGGCAAAACCGCCCTCGACCACCACCGGCACATAGCTGGCGACGGGCGCAGCGGCCTTGGGAAGCTGGATGCCGAGTTCGGCAAGACGGGCGGCAACGGTCATCATCAATTCTCCAGTCGTTCAAGCAGCCACGGCAGGGCTTCGTCCCACCGATCGATCCGGGCCTCGGCATGGCCTGCCTGGTGCGCACAATCAATGGCATGGGCGATCATCGGTTCGCCGCACAGGTGCAGGCGTGTAACCTGAGGGGTGATTTCGGCAACGCTGGCGTGGTGCTGCGCCAGATCGTCGATGAACAGCGCGCGGGAGGGCGCATATTCGTCGATGATCGCCTTCAGCGCCGGGCCCTTGGGCCCCTGATTGGTAAACACCCGCGCATTGATCCCGACCTTGGCCAGCTGCTGCGCGCGCGCGTCGCGGTGATGATCGGTGAGATTGGTGAGGATCACCACATCGGCCTTTTCGGCCAGCGTGTTGATGCCTTCGACCGCGCCGGCGATGGGGGCCTGCGAATCCATCTCGGTGTCGAAGAATTCGCGCAGCATCCGCCAGATATCGGGCGGCGCGAGCAATTCGCCGCTTTCCTGCCAGCGCAGGGCTTCGGCGAAATTATGCCCCTCCAGATGGAAATCGACCCCCCGGCTCGCCCCCAGCCAGTCCTTGAAAGGCGCGACCATGTGCAGCAGCACTTCGTCGCAATCGGAGATGATGAGGGGCCGGGTCATGCTTGCAGAAAATCCTTGGCGGCGATCAGTTCCTCGGGCGTGACGGCCAGCGCTTCGGCCGCGCGGATCAGATCGGGTTCGTAATTGGCGAGAAACTCGATGCCCGAAGCCAGCACAATCGGATCACCCAGCCCGCTGCGCAGAGAATCGGGATCGAGCCCGGTCAATTCAAGGTAGCGCGCGGCGCGGTCCTCGCATTCCAGCACCCAGCCGAGCGCCGCCAGCGCGAGCGTTTGCGAATTGACGGACGGGGATGGGGGCTGATGCGGAATTGCGGTATCCTTTACGCGGGGTTAGTCGTAAGGCTGTCGTTATGCGGGGCGTGCAGTGACAAAGCGGATCTTGGTTGTCGAGGACAATGACCTCAATCGCAAATTGTTCTGCGATGTGCTGCGCGCCAACGGGTTCGAGGTCGAGCCGGTGGCCGATGGCGACAAGGTGCTGCAAACGGCCCGCGATACCTCGCCCGATCTCATCATCATGGATATCCAGCTTGGCGGGGTTTCCGGGGTCGATCTGATCGAAGCGGCCAAGCGCGACCGGCGCCTGTCGGCAATCCCGGTGCTCGCAGTCACAGCGTTTGCAGCCAAGGGCGACGAGGAGCGGATTCGCGCTGCCGGGGCCGAAGGATACCTGTCCAAACCCGTCTCGATCGGCCCCTTCATGAATGCGGTGAAAGCGCTGGTCTGATCCTGCTTGGCATCGCGGGCAGCGGCGAAAACTTGACAAGCTGCATCATCCGCCGTTTTGCAGACGTATATCCGTGGCACATGCCACGCGACCACCGACGCAATGAAAGCCACGCCATGACCCCCGCCGAAGTCGACACCGCGATCCGCACCCTCGTCGAGCCGTTCAACAAGAAGGGCATCGCCATCGAGGATGCGACCACCTTTGCGGGCGATCTGGAATTCGACAGCCTGACCGTGATGGATTTCGTCGCCGCGATCGAGGACGAGTTCGACATCATCATCTCGATGAACCAGCAGGCCGAAATCGAGAACTGGGGCCAGCTCGTGGCGGCGGTTCACAAGCTGCAGGATAGCTGAGAATGGCAAGCACCACGACCGAAACCGCCGCAGAGGCAGTCGATCTGCTGGCGAAGTTCGACCCGATCATCCAGACCCGCGAACAGTTGTTGTCCGCCGGAGTTGAGGATCCGTTCAACCTCGTCATGGAACAGGTGCTTTCGCCCACCCGCGCGATCTGCAACGGGCGCGACACGATCCTGCTCGGCACCTACAATTACATGGGCATGACCTTCGACGAGGATGTCATCGCCGCAGGCAAGCAGGCGATGGAGGATTTCGGCGCGGGCACGACCGGCAGCCGGGTGCTCAACGGCACCTTCCGCGATCACCGCGATGTTGAGGCCGCCTTGCGCGAATTCTACGACATGGATCACGCGATGGTGTTCTCGACCGGCTATCAGGCCAACCTCGGGATCATCTCGACGCTCGCGGGCAAGGGCGATTACATCATCCTCGACATCGACAGCCACGCCTCGATCTGGGATGGCTGCGCGATGGGCAATGCCGAGGTCGTGCCGTTCAAGCACAATGACATCGAAGCGCTCGAAAAGCGGCTCAAGCGCGTGCCCGAAGGCGCGGGCAAGCTGGTGGTGCTCGAAGGCGTCTATTCGATGATGGGCGACGTCGCCCCGCTCAGGGAAATGGTCCGCATCGCCAAGGAAAACGGCGCGATGGTGCTGGTCGACGAAGCGCACTCGATGGGCTTTATCGGCGAGCATGGCCGCGGCGTCGCCGAGGAGCAGGGCGTGCTTGCAGATGTCGATTTCATCATCGGCACCTTCTCCAAGAGCGTCGGCACGGTGGGCGGTTTCTGCGTTTCCAACCACCCCAAGTTCGAAGTGCTGCGGCTGGTGTGCCGGCCCTATGTCTTCACCGCCGCGCTTCCGCCGTCAGTGATGGCGAGCAGCGCAGTATCGATCCGCAAGCTGATGCATGGCGGCAACAAGCGCACGCATCTGTGGGAAAACAGCCGGACGCTGCACCAGGGCCTGATCGATCTAGGATTCAAGCTCGGCACGGAAACTCCGCAGAGCGCGATCATCGCGGTCATCATGCCCGATCTCGAGAAGGGCGCAATGATGTGGGAGGCGCTTTTGAAGGAAGGCCTCTACGTTAATCTCGCGCGCCCCCCCGCAACGCCTGCGGGCATGACCTTGCTGCGCTGCTCGCTGTGCGCCGAACATTCGGCCGAGCAGGTGCAAACCATCCTCGGCATGTTCGAGCGTGCCGGCACGGCGATCGGGATCATCTAATTTGGCTGCTAAACGCGCGGTAACAGCGGACACCACAGGCCATTTAACCAGATCGGTTATTTATCTTGACATCGTGACGCTCTCTGGTTAGAAACAGACAGCATCGAAAAATTGCGATTCGCCACAGGGCGGCCCTCCAGCACGGAGAGCCGCCCTTTTCCGTTTCCGGTCAGGAGTGGTTTGCATGGTCGACCCCGCACTGCCTCGCCGTTCCCCCCGCGCTTGCCCCGGCCGACACTGGCGCAAATTGTTTCTCGAAACGCTGTCGGCCACATCGAACGTCGCCCGCGCCGCGGCGGCTGCAAATGTCGGTATCGAGCGCGCCTATCAGGCCCGACGCGACGAACCCGAATTCGCCCGCGCCTGGCAGGCGGCGATCAATGACGGCTACCTCAATCTCGAAATGGAAGTGATCCGCCGTCTGCGCGAAAGGGACCTCATCACGTCCAACGGTGACAAGTTCGACTTTGCCAACGTGATCCGCCTGCTTGCCGCCCAGCGCGATAGTTCAGCGCGCGGCAACAATCAGGTGCGCGATGTCAGCCCGGCCGAAGTGCGCGCATCGATCGACCGCAAGATCGAGGATATCCGCCGGCGCATCGCGCGCCAAAAAGCCGCGGCCGAAAGCAAACGCGAATGAGCGGCAGCTACGAATACCTGATTGCCGACCACACCCCGGCCGGCGAGAAACTGCGCCGCACACTGGTCAAGAAGCTCGATCAAGCCGAGCGCAACAGCTTCGATTATGTGTGGGAATATGCGGCGCGGCGCGAGCAATTGCCGCCGCCGGGTGACTGGCGCATCTGGATGATCATGGCCGGGCGCGGGTTCGGCAAGACGCGGGCGGGCGCCGAATGGGTCAGGATGATCGCCGAAAATCACCCCGACGCCCGGATCGCGCTGATTTCCTCGTCTCTCGCGGAAGCACGCGCGGTGATGGTCGAGGGCGAAAGCGGATTGTTGGCGGTCTGCCGCCCCGGAAACAAACCGATTTACGAGCCGTCGCTGCACCGGCTCCGCTTTGCCAGCGGGGCGCAGGCACAGCTGTTCTCGGCCGCCGAACCCGAAACGCTGCGCGGCCCGCAGCACAGCCATTGTCGCAGGTCAGGCGCAGAAGGAATTTTTCGTCAATCAAGCCTTGAGTGTGCTGGACGCGCTACATGCGCGGGCCATTACCGCGTCGCAGGCAACGCCTCCCGCGGCGGCACCTGACGGCGCGTGCTACCGGGTAACGAGCCCGGCAAGCGGTGCATGGGTTGGAAAGGAAGGCGCAATCGCGATCCGCATCAATGGCGGTTGGCATTTTGTCATGCCATCAGAAGGTCTCGCTCTGTTCGATCGCACGATCGGACGTTCAGTCGTTTTCCGCAATCAGTGGCAAGTGGCGCCAGCGCCGGCGTTGGCCGCTGGGGGAACGGTGGTCGACGTTCAGGCGCGCGCGGCGATCAATGCCGTGATCGAAGCGTTGCGGAATGCAGGGCTGCTGGGCACGCCATAGACGCGATAGCGGATCGGCGGATTTGCGCGGCTTTTCCGGTTGAATTTTTGATCGCGACCCCCGTATCGCGACATTCTTGCAACACCTCGGAGCCATTGATGGCTTGCCTCGTGGTGGGCGAAAAGATAGAGACAAAGGGTGCCTCAAGTCCAATAAAAAGGGGAATTTCCGAAATGCGCAAACTCGTCATTGGAATGGCGATGGCTTCGACCGCGCTGACCACACCCGCCATGGCCCGCGATGGCCAGTGGTATATCCAGGGTGATGGCGGCGTGATGATCGTCGAAGATCAGGACCTCGACGTCAACGGCGTGGCTGACAACGCCAAGGCCAACTACGACACCGGTTACGACTTCGGTGCTACCGTCGGTCACGACTTCGGTGGCTTCCGCCTCGAAGCTGAAGCCAGCTACCGCGCTGCGGATCTCAGCGATGTCCAGGCGGGCACGCAGGGTCTCGTCCTCAATCCGAGCAGCACTGCTCCGGGTGGTTTCAACACCTTCACTGGCGACACCCGTGAAGCGATTGGCGAAGTCAACGCACTGAGCTTCATGCTGAATGGTCTTGTCGATTTCGGCGATGACGATGGCCTGCAGGGCTTCGTCGGCGGCGGTGTCGGCGTTGCCCGCATCGATATGGACGGCCGCGTCAACGAGAACGGCCCCGGCGTCTGGAACGACTCGGACACGGGCTTTGCCTGGCAGATTCTGGCGGGTGTTCGCGCACCGCTCAGCCGCTCGCTGGATGTCGGCCTGAAGTACCGCTTCTTCAACGCTCCCGATGTCGATCTGGTGGATCCGCTGGGCCGCACGCTGAGCACCTCGCTCCGCACGCACTCGCTGCTGGGTTCGTTCACCTACAACTTCGGCGGTGTGGAACCCGTGGTTGTGCCGGAAGTGGCACCGCCGCCCCCGCCGCCGCCCCCGCCGCCCCCGCCGCCCCCGCCGCCGCCGCCGCGGGTTGCTTGCAACACCGGCCCGTACATCGTGTTCTTCGACTTCGACAAGTCGGACATCACGTCGGAAGCCGCTGGCATCCTCAACAGCGCGGTCACTGCTTACAGCAACTGCGGTACGGCAAGCGTCATGCTGGCAGGTCACACCGACCGTGCGGGCAGCACCACTTACAACGAAGGCCTTGCAGAGCGTCGTAACACCGCCGTTCGCACCTACCTGACCGGCCGTGGCATCCCCACCGGTCGTATCACGAGCCAGGCTTTCGGTGAAACTCAGCCGCGGGTTCCGACCGCTGACGGTGTGCGCGAAGCGCAGAACCGCCGCGTGGAAGTGACCTACGGTCCGGGTTCGGGCATGTAAGCTCGCGTCCTTCTAGACCACGAGATCGAGGGGCCGGAGCGATCCGGCCCCTTTTTCTTTGCGTGACTATCTTTTGCTGGGCCGGAAGTTGAACCTGCAGGGTAATATCCTGTCGACCTTACCCAACAGCGCCGGGGCGTTTTACGTCACCATGACGATCTGACCCGAAAGCGCGCAACACGCAGCCTCCTGCAGCGCGACATCGCGCTCTTCATATGATCAGATCGGCATTCCTGCCTGCATGGCCGGGAAAGGCCTGCGTCAGTTCCGTGCAGCGGCCTCGGCGCGCTCGGTCATGGTTGCTTCTGCCTGTGGCAGGGTACGGTAGGCATAGACCAGCAGCGCGAATGAAATTGGCGCAACCGCGATCAATGAGAGCACCCCGATCCGCATGCTCCCGCTGAGCTCGGATATCTGGCCAACCATATAAGGGCCAATCGCGAGACCGACGAGCGTCGTAGCGAGGAAGAAAGAGGCCGTCGCAGTGCCTCTCATCCGTGGCAACACGAGGTCCTGCGTCGTCGCTGCCGCGGCTCCCAATGCGGTCGCAGCAAACATCCCGGCCAAGAAATTCATGATGTAGAACAGTGTCGGATTGGACGTGGTGAAGCCGATCCAGATCGGAATGACTGGCGCGAGAATGCCGAACATCACCACAAGAATACGGCCCGAAGGGTTCCGGCTGCGCAGCCGGTCCGACATTCGACCGCCGAGAATGACACCAAGAAAGCCAGACACGGCGCCGCTTCCACCGAGGACAAAGGCCAGTTCTGCCTTTGGCAAGCCTAGAACGGTTTCCGCATAGGGAGCTGACCAGAAGGCTAGGGCGTAAGCTCCCAGCGACACGAGCCCGTATCCGAGCGCGGTGCAGACGAAGGCAGGGGTGCCCCATATCAATTTAAACGTCGCGGGATCATGCCGCCGAAGCGTCGATGCCCATGAAAAGACCGCATAGTAGCCGAAGGCCATCGCAGACCACTGCGGCAGATTTCCGGTCAGACCGATCATGACGACTGCCAGCGCCACCATCGCGGCAGCAACCAGCAGGTTGATGATGAGTGCTGCAGCACCCCGCCGCATTGCATGTAACAGCGTGAAGGGCGGAAGCAGCATTGAAAGATCGACGAAGAAGTCGATCAGCGGATGACGGCTATCCAGCGCCATCTCGCTCGGGCGCGTTGGTTCGCGCAAGGACGCCACCCACGCCGCAAGCAGCACCCCGGGGATGCCGACCGCAAGAAATGCAGCCTGCCATCCGACCAGACCACCAAGACCGCCACCCGGATAGGCTGCATCCCAAACCTGCGAGATCTTCGCACCGATGAACAGCGAGATACCGCCGCCGATATAAAGGCCGGAGGAATAGATCGCGAGCGCGGTGGCGCGCTGCCTCGACGGGAAATAATCGGAAATCAGCGAATAGGCGGTCGGGCTTGCGGTAGCCTCGCCTACGCCCACGCCCATCCGCGCCAGAGATAGAGAAAAAAAGTTCCGGGCAAAGCCCGACAGGGCTGTCATCGTCGACCATAGCACTAGCCCAATGGTCAACAGGCGCACGCGGTGCCAGCGATCCGCCAATCGTCCCAGCGGCACGCCGAACAGCGCATAAAACACCGCAAAGGCCGCTCCCCCCAGAAAACCCAACTGGCCATCGGTCAGAGACAGATCCCGCTTGATGTCGACTGCCAGTATCGAGAGGATCTGGCGATCGATGAAGTTGAGGATATAAACCACAACCAGGACGCCAAGCACGTACCAGCTGTACGCGGACGCAGGCTGTTCGCTGCGATCCTGCGCCGCGGTGACTTCCTCAACCAAAATCAATCCCCTAACCCGTCTGTTTGCAATTGACCGCGGTGCAGGCGGTCAGGCGTTATACCGGGTGCTATCGACAATACCGGCCTCG
Source organism: Erythrobacter neustonensis (assembly GCF_001663175.1). NCBI lineage: Bacteria > Pseudomonadati > Pseudomonadota > Alphaproteobacteria > Sphingomonadales > Erythrobacteraceae > Erythrobacter > Erythrobacter neustonensis. Next base: position 793,174 of record NZ_CP016033.1, read on the forward strand.
GCAAAACCCTTTTTGCGCAAACGGCATGAATCGCACAGGCCGCAGGCAAGACCCTCGGGTGTGGGGTCGTAACACGACCAGCTCCACGCCGGATCAAGGCCCAATCGTGCGGATTCGCGCGCGATGTCGGCTTTGGTGAGATGTTGTAGCGGTGTGTGCACCCTGAACGGAGCGCCCTCCACGCCCGCCTTGGTTCCCAATCGGGCCGTTTCGGAGAAACTCGCGATGAATTCCGGCCGGCAGTCAGGGTAGCCCGAATAATCGAGCGCGTTGACACCGATGAAGACATCACGCGCGCCTGCAGCCTCGGCGCATGCCGTGGTCAGTGCGAGAAATACGAGGTTGCGTGCGGGCACATAGGTCACCGGGATATCCTGGCCCACCCCGCCCTTGGGCACGTCGATGCTGTCCGTCAGCGCCGATCCCCCAAACGCACGCAGATCGAGCGCGATTTGCGTATGCGCCGCCAGCCCAAGCCGCTCCACGATAGCTGCCGCTGATTGCAGTTCCAGCTTGTGTCGCTGGCCATAATCAACCGTCAGCGCGTGGACGGCAAAACCGGCCTCTTGTGCAAGCGCTGCCGTCACCATGGAATCCAGCCCGCCCGACAGCAGAACAACTGCCAGCGGCTTCCCATTTTCTCGATCCAACATAGAGCCGCACTATCATGCGGACCGGCAAACGCAATCGGCCCCGATCAGCACGATCCCGTGCGACGCGCCTCTGCGATCAGCTCGAACGGCTTTCCGGCTTGAATGCCCTGACTTTCGATCTGAACGAGCGCACCCGTTTCGCGCCTGATGCTCGTTCGCCCATAGCCGTTGGCGGGGCAAGTATACTGAACCGTCACGCGCGAGACACCATCCTCGACCACGAAACGGCTGCACCCACTCGTCCGGTGAGCCAGTTGGATCAGTTCGGCGCCCGATCGCACGCAGATCTTGCGATCAGGCCGGACGCCGCGTTGCTTGATGGTCCATTCCCCCTTGTTCAGGGTTCCCAGCATCGCAAGCCCGCTACCTTGTGCGATCACCGGCGCTGACATACCCAGCATTGCGCCGATCACAGCAAGCCCGGCAAAGGCTGCACGGCGTGGAGAGATATCGGGGCGATACGTCATGATTGTCCTGAGGCAGATTTCATCTGCTGAAAATTGAATGTTTTGGTGTTTGTTGCATGTCTGGCGACGAATTTTCGCCGGGCATCAAAGATCGAGTGCAAATCGCTTCGAACAGAACGCACAGTCGACCGCGATAATCCCGTCGGCGCCGCGCATCTCGTCTTGCTCGGCCGCCGGGAAGCGGGCAATCACCGATTCGTAATGCGCAGCGGTGCAGCGGCACCCGCGCGAGAGCGTCGCGCCTCGCTGGACACGCACTTCACTTTCCTCATGAAACAGCCGCCAGATGATTGCTTCGAGCGAAAGCGCAGGATCAAGCAGTTCGTCATGGCTGATCGTGCCGGACAGCACCTCGACATGCTCCCAATCGGGGTGGTCGAGCCGGGCATGCAGCCGCTCGCGCCCTTCCTCGCCATCGGGAAGGTGTTGAACCAGCAGGCCGGCAGCCATCCGCCCGTTCTTGCCCGCGCGGCTGGCCACGCGGATCAGCGTTGGAATCTGTTCCGACTGGGTGAAATAGCTTTCGCAGGCCTCTGACAGGCTCTCACCTTCGAGCGGGACAATGCCCTGGTAACGCTGCTTGCCCTCGGTTTCAAAGGTGATCGCAAGATAGCCTTCACCAAACAGCGCCGTCAGCGAAGGATTGGCGCCAAGCGTGGCCAGCCGCTCGACGTCAAAATCGGCATAGCCCCGTACCGCGCCCGCACGATAATCGCACACCAGCAGGCTGACGATGCCGCCTTGGGTCTGGGCCTGCAGCGTCATCTGCGCGGCCTCCCCCTTGAGCAAGCCGCCCATCAGCGTGCCCAGCACCAGTGCCTCCCCCAGAAGATGCGTGATCGGCGCGGGATAATTGTGCGCCGATAGCACCTCTTCGAGCACGCCCTCCATCCGGACGATGCGGCCGCGGGCGTTGCGCACAGGCAGGGTGAACCCCAGCAGGGTATCGGAAAAGGTTTCGGCGGGAGCGTTGGTGTCAATCATGGCGCGCCATATGGGTATGCATGGCGCGCCGCGAAACCCCCTGTCAGTCGCTCAACATCCCGAAAGCCCACAAGAGCACCGATTTCTGCGCATGGATGCGGTTTTCCGCTTCATCGAAAACCACCGATTGCGGGCCCTCGAACACGTCTTCGGCGACCTCCTCACCGACGTGCGCGGGCAGGCAGTGAAGGAAAATGGCTTCGGGCCTGGCCAGTTCCATCAGTGCGGCATCGACCTGATAGGGAGCCATCGCCGCAAGCTTGGCCTCGGCATGAGCCTGCCCCATCGAAATCCACGTGTCGGTGACGATCACATCGGCATCGCGCGAAGCGATCTGCGCGTCCTGCGTCAGCGTGATGCGCGCTCCGCCAGCGCGGGCCAGAGCGACGAAGGCCGGATCGGGTTCATAACCCGCCGGCGTTGCAACGCGCACGTTGAACTTCATCAGGCCGGCCGCCTCGAGGATCGAGTGGAGCACGTTGTTGCCATCCCCGAACCAGGCGACTTCCAGCCCCGGAAGCGCCTTGCCGTGTTCGATCACGGTCAGCAGATCGGCGACGATCTGGCACGGATGCGACATGTCGGTAAGGCCGTTGATGACGGGCACCGCCGCATGCGCGGCCATCTCCTCGATCTTGGCGTGGTCGTCGGTGCGCAGCATGATGCCATCGACCATCCGGCTGAGCACGCGCGCGGTATCCGCGATGCTTTCCCCCCGACCCAGCTGGCTCGATGACGAATCGAGCAGCAGCACCGTGCCGCCAAGCTGGCGCATCGCGATGTCGAAACTGACCCGCGTGCGGGTGGAGTTCTTCTCGAACACCAGCGCCAGCACGCGGCCTTGAAGCGGCGCATCGGGATCGGGTGCACCCTTGGGCAGGCCCTGACGCGCGGCCTTGCGGCCGATCGCGTCATTGATCATCGCCGCAATCCCATCCCCCCCGGCATCACCGAGATTGAGGAAATGGCGGGTCGCACCCGATCCTGCCGTCATGCTGCCTCGGGCACCTTGAAGCTGGCCGCGCCGGCGGACAGCTTGTCGAAGAATTCGTCCATTTCGGCATCCCCGATCACCAGCGGCGGGATGATGCGGATCGTGTTGTCGCCCGCAGCCACCGTCAGAAGCTGGTGGTTGTCGCGCAGGTGGACGTAAAACGGCCGGCTCTCCATCTTCATCTTGATGCCGAGCATCAGGCCCTTGCCCCGCACCAGTTCGAACAGTTCGGGATAATTGCCGATGAACTGCTCGAGCCGCGCGCGCAGGCGCTCGCCCTTGTCCGCCACCTCTCCAAGGAAGTCGTCGTTGGCGACCGCTTGCATCACGGCCATCCCCGCCGCCATCGCCAGCGGATTGCCGCCATAGGTCGATCCGTGCGTGCCGAAGGTCATGCCCCGCGCTGCATGTTCGGTCGCGATGCATGCGCCGAGCGGGAAACCGCCTCCGATGCCCTTGGCGGTTGCCAGAATATCGGGCGTGATGCCGTAGTGCTCGTAAGCGTAAAGCTTGCCCGTGCGCGCGACGCCGCACTGCACCTCGTCGAGGATCAGCATCAGACCATGCTCGTCGCAGAGCGCGCGCAGGCCCGCCATGAATTCCTGCGAGGCAGGGCGAATGCCGCCTTCGCCCTGGATCGGCTCGACCAGAATGCCCGCGGTCTGCGGTCCGATCAGCGCCTTTGCGGCCTCGAGATCGTCAAACGGCGCATACTTGAACCCGGCGAGCAGCGGCGAGAAGCCGTGGTGCATCTTTTCCTGATTCGACGCGCTGATCGTCGCCATCGTGCGGCCGTGGAAGGCGTTGTGGAAGGTGATGATCTCGAACCGGCCCTTGTCGCCCGCATCGCCCGCGTTCTGATGGAACGCGCGCGCGGTCTTGATCGCGCATTCGACCGCTTCGGCGCCCGAATTGGTGAAGAACACCGTGTCGCCGAAGGTCTTGTCGACCAGCCACTGGGCCAGCTCTTCGCCTTGCGGACTGCCATACAGGTTCGAGACGTGCATCAGCGTCGCCGCCTGCTTCTGGATCGCCCCGATCAGCCCTTCGTGCGAATGGCCGAGCAGGTTCACCGCGATCCCACTGGCAAAATCGAGATAGCGCGTGCCGTCCTCGCCGATCAGATGGCAGTGCTCACCGCGCACCGGCCTCACGCCGCAGCGCGGGTAAACGGGCATGAGCGGAGTAATCGACATGGGCATCACTTCCTGAAATTGAGAAATCTGAAGGGGATGGAAACGCAAATGGCGGCTCTGAACCAGAGCCGCCATCCGCTTTACCGTGTAATCTTCCGGCTGCCCGTGGTCAAACTTGCGGGGAGCCGGAGCGGCTGGATCAGCCTTCGATCGGTGCCAGATTGACGGCGGAATGCTTTCCGCGTCGATCGACTTCGAGATCGAATTCGTAACGCTCGCCTTCGTTCAGCGCCGACAGGCCCGAACGCTCGACCGCGCTGATGTGCACGAAGGCATCGGGCTGGCCATCATCGCGGACGAGGAAGCCGAAGCCCTTCATCGCGTTGAAGAACTTGACCGTGCCCTTGGCGCGTTCGCCGGTGAGCTCGCGCTGCGGAGCAGCGGGCTTGGCCGCAACAGCGATGACATCGCCGACAACCTGCAGATCCTGCGCCGACACCTTGCCGCCGCGGTCCACGAGGTTGTATTGCAGTTCCTGCCCTTCGGCGAGGCCTTCGAGGCCCGCACGTTCGACCGCGCTGATGTGCACGAACACATCTTCACCGCCGCCATCCTGCTGGATGAAGCCGAAACCCTTCTGGCTGTTAAAGAACTTCACGGTGCCCTTGCCGGTGCCCACGATCTGGGCGGGCATGCGGGTGAAACCACCGCCGCCACCGCCGCCGGGGCCACCCGGACCACGCGGGCCGCCGCCGAAGCCGCCACCGCCGCGCGGAGCACCGCCGCCACCGCCATAGCGATCACCGCCACCGCCGCCGCCAAAGCGATCGCCGCCGCCGCCGAAGCGATCACCGCCGAAGTCGCGCGGGGGCGAGTAACCATCGTTGCCGCCACCAAACGGATCGAAATTGTCTTCGCCGAAACCGTCGCGCTTGTCGCGGCCGCGCCGGCGTCCCCTATCGTAACCCATAGATCAGTACGTACCTTGCCTCACTGCCCGCCTTCCAGGATGCCGGTGTGTGGACAGTGAGCCGCACCGGACACAGACGCGCCGAGCTTGTGGGCCGGTGCGCACGTGGGATCATGTATAGCGCACAAAAGATTGCTTTGCGAACGAATTTACCGAACCATTCGGCGGCCCCCGTGGCGCACCATGATCGGCCATGCTTGTGCCGGTGCCTGGCATTCGGCATGAAGATTGCCGCACTCCTTGCACAATGACAGGCATCCCCATGAGCGATTTTCGTCGGCTGAACGACAATATCTATGTAAGTCAACAACTTGAACTTGCAGACATCGAAGCGGCGCGCGCGCTCGGCGTGGGCCTGATCGTCAACAATCGCCCCGATGGCGAGGAACCCTCGGCACCGCAAGGCGATGCCATCGAAGCCGCAAGCGCGGCGGCGGGCATCAATTATCTGGCGATCCCGGTCGGCCATTCGGGGTTCAGCGAGCCGCAGGTCGACGCGATGATCGCTGCGATGGAGCAGGCCGAGGGCCCGATTCTCGCCTATTGCCGATCGGGCACGCGGTCCACGCTGCTGTGGGCGCTCGCCAGCGCCAAGCAGGGCGAAAGCCCCGATACCATCGCCCGCAGCGCCGCGCAGGCCGGCTACGATATCGGCCCGGTGCGCGCGATGGTCGACATGCTCAGCCAGCGCTGAGGCATCATCGGCGTGGAGCTTCTGGTGCAGACGGCGGGCTCGCTTGTCGCGATCCTCGCGCTCGCGGGGCTGGCGTGGTGGATGAAGCTTGGCGGATCGGCAGCGCTCGACAGCGAGGAGGCGGTGCGCCGCGCCGCGGGCGAGACGCTAGACGGTTTCGATCCGGTTGAGAGCGCGTTTGACGGGAAGGCCGCGATCACGCGCGATGCGCAAGGGCGGATCATGGTGATCAAGCGGCATGGCAACCGCTTTGCCGGACGCGTGCTCGGTCCGCAGGCCACTGCCGGTGTCTGGCAGGATCCTGGCCACCGCGCGCTGCGGATCGACAGCGGCGAGCGGCGTTTTGGCGTCGTCTTTCTCGATATCCCCGCGCCCGAGACTTGGGTCGAGGCAGTCAATCGGGTAAAGACGCGGGCGGATGCCTGATTTCAACCCCACCCAATACGCCGTTCCGCTGTTCGTGGTGGCAGTGCTGGCCGAGATGATCTGGGCCAAGCTGCGCGCGCCCGAAGCCTACGAGCCGCGCGACACGCTCGTCAGTCTCGCGTTCGGCCTCGGCTCGACCGTGGCTGGCGCGCTGCTCGGCGGGTTCGCGCTCACGTTGTTCATCAAGGCCTATGATTATCGCATCTTCGATTTCGGCCCGCAATGGTGGGCGGTGTGGTGGGCCTGGCCGGTGTGCTTCGTGCTCGACGATCTCAAATATTACTGGGTTCACCGCGCCGGTCACCGCATCCGCTGGATGTGGGCGAGCCATGTGAACCACCACTCATCGCAGCACTACAATCTGTCGACCGCGCTGCGGCAGTCGTGGACAGGGGCGCTGACCTTCGGCTTTCTCTTCGCCGTGCCATTGGTGCTGCTCGGCTTTCACCCCGCGATGATCGCGATCTGCGGCGGGCTCAACCTGATCTATCAGTTCTGGATTCACACCGAGGCGATTCGCCGGATGCCCCGATGGTTCGAAGCGGTGATGAACACGCCCAGTCACCACCGCGTCCACCACGCGACCAACCCGCGCTATCTCGACACGAACTACGCGGGCGTATTCATCGTCTGGGACAAGCTGTTCGGCACCTTCACGCCGGAAGTCGATGACGAGAAGATCCGCTACGGGATCGTCAAGCAATTGGGCAGCTTCAACCTCCTGTGGGCGGTGTTCCACGAGTGGATCGGGATGCTGACCGACATCTGGCGCGCCCCCTGGAAACACAAGCTGTCCTATCTGCTGCGCGAACCCGGCTGGAGCCACGATGGCAGCCGCGAGACGAGCGACATGATCCGGGCGAAGTGGCAGGCGCGGGTCGGCACTGTTGCACCACTCGCAACTTCGGTAGCGGATCGAAACCCGATTGCCGGCGAGCAGGAAGCTGCCTAATCTCCCGCCAAAGGGAGAGAACATGGAAAGCTTCGACTACATCGTCATCGGCGGTGGCAGCGCTGGCAGCGCGGTGGCCGGACGCCTCGCAGTGGACGGCACGCGCCGCGTGTGCCTGCTCGAAGCGGGCGGCACCAACGACAACGTCTGGGTCAAGACGCCGGGCTTCATGCCCTTCATTCCCGAAAAGTCGAATTACCGCTACGAAACGGTACCGCAAAAGGGCCTGAACGGGCGCATCGGATACCAGCCGCGCGGACGCGGGCTTGGCGGGTCGTCTGCCATCAACGCGATGATCTATATCCGCGGCAACCGCTTGGATTACGACAACTGGGCTGCGCAAGGCTGCACCGGCTGGGCTTATGACGATGTGCTGCCCTACTTCCGGCGTGCCGAAGCGAACGAACGCGGGGGCGACGATTTCCACGGCGCGGGCGGGCCCTTGTTCGTCGAGGACCAGAAGCACGCCAATCCCACAAGCCACGCCTTTGTCGATGCGGCCGCCGCGCTGCAACTGCGCACCAATGCCGATTTCAATGGCGCGCGGCAGGATGGCTTCGGCATCTACCAGGTCACCCAGCACAAGGGCGAACGCTGGTCTGCGGCGCGCGCCTATGTCGAACCCGTGCGCGGCAGCGGCAATTTCACGGTCCGCACCGATACGCTGGTCGAAAAGCTGGTGATCGAAGGGAAGCGCGTTACCGGGGTGCAAGTCCGGCGCGGCGGCAAGTCCGAGACCCTGCTGGCCCGGCGCGGCGTGGTGCTAAGCGCGGGCGCCTTCAACTCGCCTCAGATATTGATGCTTTCGGGCATCGGCCCGGCTGACCATCTCAAGTCGCACGGGATCGACGTGGTGCTGGATCGCCCCGCGGTGGGGGCCAATCTTCAGGACCACATCGACTATGTTTCGGGCTGGGAAACGCGGAGCGATGTGCCGATCGGCAGCAGCCTCAAGGGCACGCTGCGCATGGCCGCCGCGGTGCTCGAACATCGCCGCAAGCGCAGCGGGGTGATGACCACCCCCTATGCCGAAGCGGGCGGTTTCTGGACCGTGATGCCCGATAGCCCCGCCCCCGATGTGCAGTGGCACTTCGTTCCCGCGGTGCTCGAAGATCACGGGCGCGAGAAAGTGAAGGGGCACGGCTTTTCAATCCACGCCTGCGTGCTGCGTCCCGAAAGCCGCGGGACGGTGCGGCTGGGTTCGGCCGATGCCGCCGCAGCGCCGGTGATCGACCCCAACTTCCTTGATGACGAGCGCGACATCGCGGTCTTGCGCGCCGGCGTGCGCCTGTCGCATCGGATCGTCGATACGCCGCCGATGCAGGCCTTCGGTCCGCGCGACCGCCACCCGGTCAACCTCGACGATGATGCCGCGCTCGATGCGATGATCCGCAGCCGCGCGGACACGGTCTATCACCCGGTCGGCACCTGCCGGATGGGGAGCGACGCCGACGCCGTGGTCGATCCGACGCTGCGCCTCAACGGGATCGACGGCTTGTGGGTTGCCGATGCGAGCGTCATGCCCAAACTGGTCAGCGGCAATACCAATGCGCCGAGCATCATGATCGGCGAACGGTGTGCGGACTTCGTGATGGCGCGTGAATAGTTGACGCCCTCAAGCACCGGGCGCGGGCCATCCGGCCCGTCTGGCTTTCGCGCCATTAGGCGCGGCGGCCGTCCGGCCTTGCGGTCGCTTCGCGCCCGAAAAAGCAACCTCCTTCACCATTGGCGCTGACCCGGCCCGCCGCAGGACGGGCCGCAAGCGCGAACGCGCGCCCGGAGGGGTGGCCCGCAGGGCCGGCCTGGAGGAAAGACAAGCGCGCGGATGCGCGCGCCGCCGTTTGAGGCCAAACGAGAACAAAAAAGGGCCGGAGCGCTTGCGCTGCTCCGGCCGTCATCAGTTTGTTCGTTCGCAGGAGGAACAAGGTGAGGCGGGGGGAGTGGAGAGAGAGGGAGAGAGAGGCCCTCCCCCCGCCAAGCTTGGTGGAGAGGGGCTAGTTGTAAGCCCGCTCGCCGTGTTCGGAGATGTCGAGGCCGTTGACTTCGCTTTCCTCGTCGACCCGCAGGCCGGTGACAGCCTTGGCGATGAATACGGCGATCGCGGTGCCGGCGGCGGCAAGCACGATGGTAAAGGCCGAGGCATAGAGCTGGACGCCAAGCTGGCTGACCATGTCGTAGTCGTCCCCGCCCGGGCCGCCGAGCGCCGGCGCATAGACCACCGCGGTTCCGATCGCGCCGACGATGCCGCCCACCCCGTGGATGCCGAAAGCGTCGAGCGCGTCGTCATAGCCGAGCTTGGGCTTCACCTTGGCGACGAAGACATAGCACACCACCGAGGCCACCGCGCCGAGAACGATCGCACCGAACGGGCCCGAATTGCCCGCAGCCGGGGTGACCGCGACCAGACCGGCGATCACACCCGAGCAGAAGCCCAGCGCCGATGCCTTGTGGCCCATCGCCCGCTCGATCAGCATCCAGAACAGTGCGCCCGAAGCCGTGGCGACGAAGGTGTTGATCATCGCCAGTGCGGCCGAACCGTTGGCTTCGAGCGCGGAGCCGGCGTTGAACCCGAACCAGCCCACCCACAGCAGGCCCGTGCCGACCATCGTCAGCGTCAGGCTGTGCGGCGGCATGGGCTCGTGCGGGTAGCCGCGCCGCTTGCCAAGGATGATCGCGGCGACCAGCGCCGACACACCGGCGTTGATGTGCACCACGGTGCCGCCCGCAAAATCGAGCGCGCCCATCGCGAAGAAGTAGCCGCGCGCTTCCCACACCATGTGGGCAATCGGAAAATAGACGATCGTCAGCCAGACCAGCGTGAAAACCATCGTGGCGGAGAACTTCATGCGCTCCACCACCGAACCCAGTACCAGCGCGGCGGTGATCGCGGCGAAGGTCATCTGGAAGCTGATGAAGATATATTCGCTGATCACTTCGTCGGTGAAGGTCGCCGCGGTCGAATCCGGGGTCACGCCGGCAAGGAAGAACTTGCCCCAGCTGATCCACTGGTTGCCCTCGGGCCCGAAAGCGAGGCCATAACCCCACATCACCCACACCAGCATCGCCAGCGCCGCTGCCGCGCCGATCTGGGTCATGGTCGAAAGCATGTTCTTCGATCGTGTCAGGCCGCCGTAGAACAGCGCGAGACCCGGCAGGATCATCAGCAGGACCAGCACGGTGGCGGTCATCATGAAACCATTATTGCCCGGGTTGGGAACCGCAGGGGCAGCAGCGGCGGCATGGGCCGGCGCGGCAAGCAGCGCAGCCGCGATCGCCGCGCCCGCAAGATTGGAAAGAATGCGCTTCATCGAAAAATCCCCCTTACAGCGCGGTTTCGCCGGACTCGCCGGTGCGGATGCGGGTGGCGGATGCGAGTTCGAGGACGAAGATCTTCCCGTCGCCGATCGCGCCCGTGTTGGCGGTCGCCTGAATGGTTTCGACCACTTGGGCCGCAACCGCGTCGCTGGCCGCGATCTCGAGCTTCACCTTGGGAAGCATGTTGGTGGAATATTCCGCGCCGCGGTAGATTTCGGTCTGGCCCTTCTGGCGGCCGAACCCCTTGACCTCGGTGACGGTCATCCCGGCAATGCCGATACCGCTGAGCGCCTCGCGCACGGTGTCGAGCTTGAACGGTTTGATGATGGCGATGATGAACTTCATCTGTGGCCCCTGTTGCACCGGATTTTTTCCGGCCAACCCGGACACAGCAACAAGCGTGCCAATTCGCAGCGATCGGTGAGCTACGGGTAGCGAGCGGCGCGAACTCAGGCCGCCGCCGATCAACATTGCCTAAAATACAGGCGCGTGATTAATGATTGGGCAATTTTTGCGACAAGCTGAGCGCAAGATCTCTCATGCGACAGAATAGCGCGACCTGAGCCGGCGCAGCTTTACAGAAAAGCGCGCAACGTCGCGATGAAGCGGTCGAACTGGTCGTGGTGGAGCCAGTGACCCGCCTTTTCGAACTCGATCACCTCCGCGGTCCGGAAATGCGCGATGCGGCCGTCCTTCTCCGGGTTCGATGCCCAGGAATCCGCGCCATAGAGCAGCAGCGTCGGGCAGGTGATTGCGCCCCACAGCTGCTCGATGAACTCGTCGCCGATATCCTCGACCGGCCAGACGTTGAGGTGCGGATCGAACTTCCAGCTATAGGTGCCGTCCTCGTTGCGGTTGACGCCGTGCACCGTCAGATGCCGCGCCTGCTCCTGCGTGAGATAGGCGTTTTCCTCGATCATCCGCGCCAGCGCGGCTTCGATGCTGTCATACTTGCGCGGGCTGCGTCCGGCGGCCTTGCGCTTTTTCTCGATCCATTCGGCGAGGCGTTCGGGATAGGGTTTGCTGCGCTGTTCGGCGCGTGTCTTGGGCGACGGGCCCAGCCCTTCAATCGCGACCAGCTTGGTCACCATGTCGGGGAAGGCGCCGGCATAACGCAGCGCAACGTTGCCGCCCATCGAATGGGCCACCATCCGCACCGGGCCGACGCCGAGCTGGTGGATCAGCTGCGCCAGATCATAGACCATGTCGCCCGCCGAATAGACCCCGTCCGACACCCAGTCGCTGTCGCCATGCCCGCGGTGATCCATCGCGATGACATGGTAATCCTCGCGCAAAGCCTCTGCCGTCCAGTCCCACGAACGGGCGTGGTCGCGGCCCCCGTGCACCAGCACCAGCGGCGGCTTACCCCGGCCACCCCAATCGAGATAGTTCAGGCGAAGGCGCTGAGAGATGAAGGTCTGCGAGGTCGGGCCGGCGGTGTGCATGGACGATTCCATGCCGCGAAGCCGGCTGGCCTGCAAGACCAGCGTTTCCCCCCTTATCGCTCTTTCGTCGCCGAGAAGGTCAGCTCGGGGTTCTTTTCGACCTGATAGCTGACGTCCCACGGGCTCTTGGCCATGAAGACATAATCGCCATCCCGGTCACGCGCGAGATTGGGGCGGTTGAACCCGGCAAAATCGTCGAGCGCCTTCGCATCCCCCTTGATCCAGCGCGCGGTGGCGAAGGGCGAGGGTTCGAGCCCGGCTTCGACCTTGTATTCGGCCTCAAGCCGGCTGATTAGCACTTCGAGCTGCAACTGCCCGACCACGCCGACGATATGCGCCGAACCGATCTCGGGGTAGAAGACCTGGATCACGCCCTCTTCCGAAAGGTCGTCCAAGGCCTTGCGCAATTGCTTGGTCTTGGTCGGGTCTTTCAACTGCACACGGCGCAGAATTTCCGGCGCGAAGTTGGGAAGGCCGGTGAAGCGCACCTGGTTGCGCTCGCTCAGCGTGTCGCCCACCCGCAGCGTGCCGTGGTTGGGAATGCCGATGATGTCGCCCGCTTCCGCCGTATCGGCCAGTTCGCGGTCCTGCGCGAAGAACAGGATCGGCGAATGCACCGCGATCGGCTTGCCGAGGCCGCTCGGCGTCAGCTTCATGCCACGTTTGAAGGTGCCCGAGACCTGCCGCATGAAGGCGATGCGGTCGCGGTGGTTGGGGTCCATGTTGGCCTGCACCTTGAAGATGAAGCCGGTCACCTCGTCGCGTTCGGGGCTGATTTCTTCCTCGCCCGCCGGCTGGGGCCGCGGCGGGGGGGCGAAGCGGGCAATCGCGTCGATCAACTCAGTCACGCCGAAATTCTTCAGCGCCGATCCGAAATAGACCGGCGTCAGGTCGCCGTGGCGGAAGGCTTCGATGTCGAACTCGGGATAGCCGCCACGCGCCAGCTCGATTTCGTCCATGAACCGCTGCGGGATCGCGGCGGTATCGCGCGTGCCCAGATATTCGCGGCTCGGCCCGTCGGGGCGCGCGACGGTGTCGGTGGCGAAATCGAGGATGCCCTCGAACTCGCCGCCCATCCCGATCGGCCACATCTGCGGGGACACGTCGAGCGCGAGCATGTCGGCCACCTCGTCGAGCGTCTCGAAGGGATCGCGGCCCTCGCGGTCGACCTTGTTGACGAAAGTGATGATCGGCACGCTACGCAGGCGGCACACCTCGAACAGCTTGCGGGTCTGCGGCTCGATGCCCTTGGCTGCGTCGATCACCATGACAGCGCTGTCGACGGCCGTCAGCGTGCGATAGGTATCCTCCGAGAAGTCCTCGTGCCCCGGCGTGTCGAGCAGGTTGAAGACGATCCCGTCCTTCTGGAAGGTCATCACGCTCGACGTGACCGAGATCCCGCGCTGCTGCTCGATCTTCATCCAGTCCGACCGCGCCCGCCGCGCCGCGCCGCGCGCCTTGACCTCGCCGGCCAAGTGGATTGCGCCGCCTTGCAGCAGCAGCTTTTCGGTCAGTGTGGTTTTCCCTGCGTCAGGGTGCGAGATGATCGCGAAGGTGCGGCGGTTGGACATTAATCGCGTGCGACGCGGAAGCCCGCGAAGTCCTGGTTGACCGGCATCAGTTCGATCCGGTTGATGTTGAGATGCGGCGGCAGTGCGGCGATCCAGCCGATGGTGTCGGCGATATCCTCACCCGTCATCGGATTGACGCCGGCATAAAGCTTGTCCGAGGCGTCCTGGCTGCCGGTGCGCACCAGAGTGAATTCGGTCTCGACCATGCCGGGCTCGATGCTGGTAACGCGCACGCCGGTGCCGTGGAGGTCGGCGCGCAGCGCAAGCGTGAAGTGGTTCACGAAAGCCTTGGACCCGGCATAGACGTTGCCGCCCGGATAGATGTAGCTCCCCGCGACCGAACCGATCGCGATGATTGCGCCCTTGCGTTCGATCAGCCCGGGCAGAAGCTTGCGCGTCAGCACCACCATTGCGGTGACGTTGGTGTCGATCATCGTCTGCCAATCATCGAGATTGGCATTCTGCGCCGCCGAAAGCCCCTGTGCGAGGCCCGCGTTGTTCACCAGCAGATCGATATCGCGGAACGCTTCGGGCAGGCTCGCCAGCGCCGCGTCCATCGCCGCCGTGTCGCGCACGTCGAAGCACAGCGCCTGAACCTTGTCCGCGCCCAATTCGGCGACCAGTGCGTCGAGCCGCTCCTGCCGCCGTCCGGTGGCGACGCAGCGCCAGCCGTCGGCGACGAGGCGGCGCACGGTGGCAAGGCCGATGCCGGCCGTGGCACCGGTGACAAAGGCGGTCTTCATCAGCGCAGCTCCCCTCCCAGCTTGGCCGCCGCAGCGACGACCTTTTCCGAAATCGCCTTGAGATCGGCGTCCTTGAAGCTCGCCTCGCCCGGCTGGAGGGTAACCTCGACCGCGATGGACTTGCGGCCTTCGGGCACGCCCTGCCCGGCAAACACATCGAACACGCGCACGCCGGTGATGTTCGCCTTGTCCGCGCCCTGCACTGCGCGCACCAGATCGCCCGCTGCCAGTGACGCGGGAACGAGGAAGGCAAAGTCGCGGGTCACCGCCTGCAAGGCCGGCGGGGTAAAGCCCGGACGCGCAAAGGCGGCGTTCTTCTTGGGCGGGATCGCGTCGAGGAACAGTTCGACCGCCGCGATCGGCCCGTCGGCATCGAACGCCTTCAGGGTCGCAGGGTGCACCATCCCGAAGCGTGCCAGCACCACCTTGGGGCCAAGCCGCAGCGTTGCCGACTGGCCGGGATGGAACTGCGCGCCGGCCTCTCCCATCACCATCAGGTTCGCCACCGGCGCGCCCGCGGCTTCGAGCAGCTGGAGCGCGAGCGCCTTGGCATCATAGGCATCGAACATGGCGGCCTTGCCGCCCTGCCATCCGCGCTGCGTCTTTTCGCCCGCCAGCACGATGCCCAGCGTCGGCTTTTCGTCGCTCAGGCCATCGCGCCCGCGGAAATAGCGCCGCCCGATTTCGAACAGGCGCGCGGAGGCCGCGCCGCGATCGGCGCTGCGCTTGGCCGCCATCAGCAGGCCGGGCAGCAGCGAGGGGCGCATCGCCTTCAGGTCTTCGCTGATCGGGTTGGCGAGCACCCATGGCGCGTCATCGCCGTTGGCAAAATGATCCGCCGCCCATTCGGGCAGGAAGCTCCAGGTGATCGCTTCGTTCAATCCGCTTGCGGCAGCCGCGCGGCGCAAGGTCCGCTCAAGCTTCTGCTGCGGCGTGGCGGTGGGGCGGGCCACGCCCTCGGCACGGGGAAGCGCGACGCTTTCGACCTTGTCGAGCCCGCGGATGCGGACGACTTCCTCGACCAGATCGGCGGGGCCTTCGATATCATGGCGGCGCAGCGGGCAAGTCACCTGCCAGTCCGCGCCCACGGAAAAGCCGAGGCTTTCGAGGATGCGCTTCTGCTCGTCCTCGGGCACGTCGACCCCACCCAGACGGCGCGTGAGGCCGGGGTCGAAGGCGACGATCTTGGCAGTGCTGGGCGGCGAACCGGCGTGGATGACTTCGCTGGGAGCGCCGCCTGCCAGTTCGACGATCAGCCCGGTGAGCAGATCGAGGCCATCTGCCAGAAATTCGGGATCGACCCCGCGCTCGAAGCGGGTGCGGGCATCCGAGGACAGGCCCAGCTTGCGCCCGGTGGCACCGATGCGCGCCGGATCGAAATAGGCGATTTCGAGCAGCACGTCGGTGGTCGCCTCGGTCACGCCCGAATGTTCGCCGCCCATGATCCCGGCGATGTCGTGCACGCCGTTGTCATCCGCGATCACCATCATCTCGGAATCGAGCGTGTAGGTCTTCTCGTTGAGCGCCAGCACCTCTTCGCCGTCCTGCGCGCGGCGCGCCACCACGGCGCCCGAAAGCTTGGCAAGGTCATAGGCGTGCGCCGGACGCCCGTAGCCAAGCATCAGGTAATTGGTGAGATCGACCAGCAGCGAGATCGGGCGCTGGCCTGCGCTCTTGAGGCGCGCCTGCAGCCAGTCGGGCGAGGCGCCGTTGGTCACGCCCTTGATTACACGGCCATAGAAGGCGGGACAGCCCTCGGCATCGTCGGTGCGGATTTCGACCGGGCACGCGCCTTGGGACGTGAAGGCAGGCATGGCAATGGGCTTCAGCGTCCCCAGCCCCTTGGCCGCCAGATCGCGCGCGATGCCATAGACGCCCATGCAATCGGGGCGGTTGGGCGTGACGGCAACCTCGATCACCGGATCGCTGCCGTGGTAATCGGCAAAGGCCGTGCCCACCGGTGCGTCATCGGGCAGTTCGATGATGCCGTCGTGATCCTCGCCCAGTTCAAGCTCGCGGGTCGAGCACATCATGCCGTTGCTCTCGACACCCCGGATCGCGCTCTTCTTCAGCACCATGCCGTTGGCGGGCACGGTCGCGCCGGGCAGGCCCAGCACGCCCTTCATCCCTGCACGCGCATTGGGCGCGCCGCAGACGACCTGCAACGGCGTGCCGTCGCCGGTGTCGACGGTGAGCACCTGCAGCTTGTCCGCGTCAGGATGGCGCGCGGCGGTCAGCACGTGGGCGATGCGGAACCCTTCGAGCTTCTCGGCCGGATCTTCCACGCCTTCGACCTCAAGCCCGATGGCGTTCAATGCGTCGCAGATTTCCGCGACGGTGGCGTCGGTTTCAAGGTAATCCTTGAGCCAGGTCAGCGAGAACTTCATGCGCGTGCTCCCACACCGGCGGAAAGGGTCGGTTGGTCGAAGGGCGAGAAGCCGTAATGCGCCAGCCAGCGCGGGTCGCCGTCGAAGAAGGCACGCAAATCGTTCATCCCGTATTTGAGCATCGCGATCCGGTCGATCCCGAGGCCGAAGGCAAAGCCCTGATACTCGGCGGGATCGACGCCCGCGAATTCGAGCACGCGGGCATTCACCATCCCGCTGCCGCCGATTTCCATCCACGCATGGCCCGGCGCATCGCCGTGACCGCCAACCACGCGGCGGCCCCCTTCGGTGGAATAGCCCACGTCGACCTCCACGCTGGGTTCGGTGAAGGGGAAGTAGCTGGGACGTAATCTGAGCACGATGTCCTCGCGCTCGAAGAAGGCCTTGAAGAAGGTTTCCAGCGTCCACTTGAGGTGGCCGAGGTGAATATCGCGGTCGATCACCAGCCCTTCGACCTGATGGAACATCGGGGTGTGCGTGGCATCGCTGTCCGAGCGATAGACCCGGCCCGGCGCAATGATCCGGATCGGCGCACCCTGCGCCAGCATAGAGCGGATCTGGACCGGCGAGGTGTGCGTGCGCAGGAGTATTTCGCGGCCTTCAGGGGACTTGTCCGGAAAGTAGAACGTGTCGTGCATCGCGCGCGCCGGGTGGGTTTCATCCATGTTGAGCGCGGTGAAATTGTGCCAGTCGTCCTCAATCTCCGGGCCAGTTGCGACCGCGAAGCCCAGATCGGCGAAGATTTCGGCGAGCTCGTCCATCACCTGGCTGACAGGGTGGACCGAACCTTTGGGCGCTGCCGCGGCGGGCAGCGTCAGATCGATCGTTTCGCGCGCCAGCTGTTCTTCCAAGGCAGCGGCTTCGAGCGCGGTCTTCTTCGCATCCAGCGCCTCGGCAATGCTCGCGCGCGCGGACTGGATCGCGGGCGCAGCCGCGGTGCGTTCGTCGGGCGTCATGCCGCCCAGCGTCTTAAGGGCAAGGCTCACCCAGCCTTTCTTGCCGAGCGTTTCGAGCCGCTGGGCTTCAAGCGCATCGAGGCTGGTCGCCGCGGCAATCGCGGCCAGCGCGGCTGCGGTCTGGGAAGTGATGTCGGTCATGGATTTGGCTTGCTCTGACAGCGGGATTTCGCCGCCGCCCGCTAGCGTCAAATCGGACAAATTGCAAAGCGGCTGTGCGCCGGGCCCGCTGCCGGTCGCAGTTCCGGCCGGGCGGCGCGCCTCAATGCGGCTGCGGCGCCGCGCCCCCGGGCGGGTCGAGCGTTTGCGCAGGGCTGCCCCACACCCGCGCGCGCGCCTCCATGAAGGAGGTGAGGATCGGATGATCGCGCGCGGCATATTCGCTCGGGCTCATCGTCATGAACTCGCGGAACTCGCGCGTGAATTGCGCCTGATCGTGGTAATCGGCGTCCATCGCCTCGGTCCAGCGCGCGCGGCGGTCAAGCATGTAGGATGTCAGACTGCGCATGAACCGCTGCCGCCGCATCAGCAGCTTCGGCGAAAACCCGAAATAGCGCGCACACAGCCGTTCGAGCGTGCGTACGCTGAGCGCGCATTCATCCGCAAGCGTGTTGACCGAGGTGTGCTGCCCGCCCACCAGCGCGGCATGGATGCGCGCGATCCGCGCCTCGTCGCGGCAGGGGCGCATCATCGCCGTCAGCATCGCGATCAGGGCAGTGTGCTGTTCCTCGACCGTGGAATGAGGATCACACAGCGCCTCGGTCATCCCGGCGAAATGGGCAAAGGCGTGATGGGCCGCGCCATCGCAGATGATGTTGGCAACGCTGGAGGCATCGGCGGCGAAAAACCGCGCCCAGCCCAGCGGCATGAAGCCCACGCCCCACATCCTTACCGTCCCCAGCGAAAAACGGCACGGCAGCGAACTTGGCCCGGTGCCGACGAATGGCGCGCCGCGCACCGCATTCACACCGATCTGCGCCTCCGGCGGAGAGCCGCAGAAGAAACGGATGTTGCCCCATTCGGGCTGGAGGTAATCGGTGACGGGCGCTGCACCATCGGGCAGATCGAGCGTGAGGTGATAGAAGCTGGTGAAGCAGCCCGCGAATTCCTCGGGCGGTTCGTAAAAGGCGGCATGCACGCGCGGCGCGCCTTCGGCGCCTTGCGCTGTGCTCCCTCCTGTCTTGCCTGCTTCCCCCATGTCATCAGTTAAACAAAATGCTGCGTTTTTTGCAAGCATTGTGACGGATTTCTACAACCGACATGCAAAAGAGGCGGGCTTTCCGCATCCGGAAGCCCGCCCCGTTTTGTTGTGCTGCACCGCGCCGCGCGCGGGAGCGATCGCTTACGCCGGAAGCGCAGCCCCCACCCGCTTTAGGCGGGCAAAGCCGCTTTCGCCTGAGCGATCACGGCCTTGAAAGCGCCGCCTTCGTTCATCGCGAGATCGGCCATCGCCTTGCGGTCGAGTTCGATCCCGGCCAGCTTGATGCCATGCATGAACTGCGAATAGGTCAGGCCTTCCATGCGAACCGCAGCGTTGATGCGCTGGATCCAGAGCGCGCGGAAGGTCCGCTTCTTCACCTTGCGGTCGCGGTAGGCGTACTGGCCTGCCTTTTCGACCGCCTGACGGGCGATGCGGATGGTGTTCTTGCGGCGACCGCGATAGCCCTTGGCCTGGTCCAGAATCCGCTTGTGCTTGGCGCGGGTGGTAACACCCCTTTTGACGCGTGCCATATCAGTATATCCTTATCTTGAGAGTGCGATGGGCCGTGGCCCGGCGCGCATCAGTCCAGCCCGTAGGGCGCCCACTTCTTGATCGTCGGCGTATCGTTCGCCGACAGGACCGAGGTGCCGCGGTTGGTGCGGATATACTTCGCGTTGTGGCTCATCAAACGGTGACGCTTGCCAGCGACGCCGTGCTTGACCTTGCCGGTGGCGGTGAACTTGAAGCGCTTTTTCACACCGCTCTTGGTCTTCAGCTTGGGCATTTTCATCTCCTGAGTGAGACACGTCGGAACCGGCCATGGCAGCCCTTGTCGCCAGGCCGGCTGATTGATTCGTGTCGGTGAAGTGCGCGCGAATAGGCGCGCGGCGGGCGAAAGGCAAGGGGTGAGACGAAGACCGGCGCTTAATGGGCGTAGATCATCTTCACACTCATCCCGCCATCGATGGTGAGGTGCTGGCCGGTGACGAAGCCGGCATCGCACAAGTATTCGACCGCCCGGGCGATATCCTGCGGGCGCCCCACGCGTCCGGCGGGGTGCTGCGCCTTGTCCTTGGGGCGATGCTTCACCGGCTCGCGCGCGCTCTGCTTTTGCCAATCTCGCGTTTCGATCCAGCCGGGCCGGATGGCGTTGACCCGGATCGCGGGGCCGAGCGACACCGCCAGCGCGTGGGTCAGCGCATCGACCCCGCCCTTGGCGGCAGTGTAGCCAAAGGTGTCGGGCTCGCTCATCGCGGCGCGGGTGGATGAGATGTTGATGATGCTGCCCGCCTCGCCCGTCGCATCGTGCCCGGCGCGCAGCAGCGGCACCGCAGCGCGCGAACACAGGAACGCGGCGGTCAGGCTGGCATCGATCCAGGCCTGCCAATCGGCCAGCGCCAGATCCTCGATCGGACCGCAATAGGGATCGGCCAGCCCGGCATTGTTGACGAGGCAGGCCAGCGGCCGATCGCCCAGCCAGTCCGCGATTTCGCCAAAGGCGTTCTTCACCGCAAGCTCGTTGCCGACGTCGCATTCGCAGGTCAGCAGCCGGTCGGCCGGGGCGAGCGCCGCAAGCTCTGCCAAGGCGTCGCCATCGCGATCGAGCGCGGCGACCCGCCAGCCGATGCCCGCAAAATGCAGCGCAATCGCACGACCGATGCCCTGTGCAGCGCCGGTAATGGCGATGGCCTTGTCGTTCATGGTGTCCCTTCCTCAGCCCATTGCGTCGCGGACATCTTACAGCCCCGCCCCGTTCAGGCCATCGGCATGGCCGCGCGCGACGAAATTGTAACAGTCCTAGCCGAGCACGAACTTCTTTTCGGCAAACTGTTCAGCGACTGACATGAACGCGTCGGCCTCCTCGTAGGGCACCAAGTGCGCTTAGGCGGCGAGCGAAGGAAAGGCAAAAAATTCGGCAAGGCGCGCCCGACATTCGGTGCAATGCCGCCGCACCTGCCGGGGATCACGAAAAAGGGCGGCCCCGGCAAACCGGAACCGCCCCTCGATCATCAGGCGAACGGGCTTAGAAGCGCGTGCCGAGCGCGATGCCGAAGTGGCGGCGCTGCGTGTTGATCGTGAACACTTCGCCAAGGTCGGCATAGCCACCTTCGACGCGGCCGTAGAAGTTGGGGCCGAAGCTGTGCTCGTAACCCAGCGCGAAGGCGACGCCCTTGCCGGTGTCCTTGAAATCGCCGCCGGTGGCGACATCGACTTCGAAGCCCTGCTCGGCATAGCCGACCTTGCCGTAGAGCTGGCCGCTGGTGCCGACCGCATAGCCGATGTGCAGACCGGCTTCGAGATAGCCGTCGGCGCTCAGGCAGGCACCCGAATCGCAGGATTCGATGGTCGAGAATTCGTACTGGGCATAGGGGCCGACGACGACGCGTTCGCCGACCGCGAGGTCAAAACCGGCTTCGCCGCCGAATGCCATCGCGCTGCCGATCTTGTAGACATCGTCGTCTTCTTCGATCGAGCTGACGGTCGGGGTTTCGTAGGTCGCACGCGCTTCGATGCGGAAACCGTCGCGGGCGGTCGAGGTTGCGTCCTGCGCAAATGCCGGGCTGGCCGAGATTGCGGCGAGCGCGCCGGCAAGGATGATCTTGTTCATGAAAGCCTTTTCGATTGCGAACCTGTCCGAATTGGACAGCGACTGTCTATCGAAATGCCAATCTGGATCAATATTTCGCTAGTGCGGGCAGTTGTTTCAAATGCAATTGTTGCGCTTCTGCAACGCCGCGAGGAGTGTTGCTGCGCTGCCCTAACCCATCGCGTCGAGCACGTCTTCGAGGCGCGCGGGATCGCCCAGCGCGATCACGGTGCCGTCGCTCCCGGCGTCGAGCGGATTGCCCTGCCAGTCGGCCATCATTCCCCCTGCGCCTTCGACCACGGGCACCAGCGCGGCGTAATCGTAAAGCTTAAGCCCTGCCTCGATCACGACATCGACATGGCCGCTCGCGACGAGGCCGTAATTGTAGCAGTCCCCGCCGAACACGATCTTCTTTTCGGCGACCTGCTTGGCGACAGACATGAAGGCGTCGGCCTCCTCGTTGGAGAACAGGTGCGGGCTGGTGGTGGCGAGCACCGCGTCCGATAATTCCTTGAGCGGCCGCGCGGTGGCGGGCTTGCCGTTGAACAGCGTCGGCTGGCCGATCGCGCCCACCCAGCGTTCCCCGCTGATCGGCTGGTCGATGATGCCCAGCACCGGCCAGCCATCCTGCAACAAGGCGATCAACGTGCCGAAGATCGGGCGGCCGGCGATGAAACTGGTGGTGCCGTCGATCGGGTCGAGCACCCATTGGCGGCCTGCGCCTTCGTTGCGGGTGCCGTATTCTTCGCCGATGATCCCGTCGCGCGGGAACTCGGCCTCGATCAGCTTGCGCATCGCGGCTTCGGCGGCGCGGTCGGCTTCGGTGACGAAGCTGCGGTCGGATTTCTTCTCTTCGGACCATGTCCCCCGGAACAGCGGGCGGATCGCAGCGCCCGCCACATCGGCAAGGCGCAGCGCAAGGGCGAGATCATGTTCGGTCATGCTGTCTTCCAATAGTCGAAGGCTTCCGCCTGTCGAGCCTCGGTGTAGGCCCGCGCCTGCGGTCCCTCCCAATCCGGCGGCAGATCGTCGTGAACCGTGCTGCGCGCGGCGAACCAGCCCTGTCCGGGGAGCCCGTCCGATTGGCGCACCACCAGCACCGCAAGACCCGGCTCGCCAGCGGCGCGCCCATCCTCGTCGATCCGGTCGAGCACCTTGCACAATTGCCGCATCAGCGGGCGCGTGAAGGCATGGCCAAGGACGGCAAGCAAGGCAGAGTAGGTCAGCGGCATGCGCTGCCTGGCGGAGCCGATCAGGATGTCCCGAACTTCGCCGGGATCGAACATCAATCGAACAGCGAGCTGACCGAGCTTTCGTCCGCAATCCGCCGGATCGCTTCGCCCACCAGCGGCGCGATGGGGAGCACGCGGATGCGGTCGGACTGTTCGGTCGCTTCGGTGGGGCGGATCGAATCGGTGATCACCAACTCCTTCAGCGCCGAGCCGTTGATCCGCGCCACCGCCCCGCCCGAAAGGACGCCGTGAGTGATATAGGCCGCGACCGACTTGGCCCCGCCCTCCAGCAGCGCCTCGGCCGCGTTGCACAGCGTGCCGCCCGAATCGACGATGTCGTCGATCAGGATGCAGTGCCGCCCGGAAACATCGCCGATGATGTTCATGACTTCGGATTCGCCCGGCCGGTCACGGCGCTTGTCGACGATCGCCAGCGGCGCATTGTCGAGGCGCTTGGCCAGCGCGCGCGCGCGCACCACGCCGCCGACGTCGGGCGAGACCACCATCAACTGCTGGTCGCCATAACGCGCCTGGATATCGGCGGCCATCACGGGGGCGGCATAGAGGTTGTCGGTCGGGATATCGAAGAAGCCCTGGATCTGCCCGGCGTGCAGATCCACCGCCAGCATCCGGTCGGCGCCGGCTTCGGTGATGAGGTTCGCCACCAGCTTGGCCGAGATCGGCGTCCGGGGTCCGGGTTTGCGGTCCTGCCGGGCATAGCCGAAATAGGGCACCACCGCGGTGATCCGCTTGGCCGAAGCGCGGCGCAGCGCATCGATGCAGATCAAGAGTTCCATCAGGTTGTCGTTCGCCGGGAAGTTGGTCGGCTGGACGACGAACACGTCTTCGCCGCGCACGTTCTCGTGGATTTCGACGAACACCTCCTCGTCCGAGAAGCGGCGCACGCTCGCATCGGTCAACGGGATTTCGAGATAGGCCGCAATCGCGCGGGCGAGCGGCAGGTTCGAATTGCCGGACATGATCTTCATCGGATGCGAATCCCCAGTGGCGCAGACAAAGCCCGCCTAGCGATGCGTCATGGAATTGCAACGCACCAGCGGCGCGTTCTCGTCAGGCACGCGCCGCCGCGCCCACAAAAGCAAAGGCGCGGCGCCGGGGATGTCCCGGCGCCGCGCCCTGTCATGCTCGCGTCTGAACCGATCAGAAGCCGAGGCTGTCAGTGTTCACCCGGAAGCCGGCAAAGAAGTAACGTCCCAGCCAGCTCACAGGCGCATTCGACAGCCCGCGTGCGGGCAGTTCATTGGTGACGTTGTTGACCCCGACGAAGAACGCCGCGACTTCGTTGTCGGTGCGGAACTCGGCGCGCAGGTCGTGGGTGAAGCGGTCGCCGATCGTCAGGAACTCGGGCGCGGCGATATCGGGATCGCCGGCGATCTGGTCGCGTTCGAAGCGGAGCTGCTCGCCCACATACTGGAGGCCGTAGTTCAGCGTGACGTTGCCCAGCGTCCAGGTGATATCGGCAGTGCCGACCCATTCCGGTGCGCCCACTTCGCCCTGATCGTTATCGACGATCCCGCCATTGGCGGGCAGCACCCGCAGCTTGTCGAGATAGCCGACCGTGCCGCGCAGGTTGAACCGGCCCAGCCCGCCGTCACCCGGGGTGAAGGCGTAATTCACCGTCACGTCCGCGCCCGCGGTTTCGATGAAGGCGACGTTTTCGGGCGTGAGCAGGTAGTTGCTGACAAAGCCGGTGTCGGCCGACCGCGTGATCGCATCGCAGAACACGTTGTCGAGGCTCGCCGAATCAACGCAGAACTGCGCGGTTTCGTTGAGCGATGCGGTGCGCACCGCGTCGGTCAGACGGATGTCGTACCAGTCGGCGGTGATCGTCAGCCCGCGCACGAAGCTGGGCTGCAGCACCACGCCCGCGGTCCAGGTTGTCGCCTTTTCTTCGGTGAGGTTGCGGTTGCCCGAGAACACGCCTTCACGGCTGGCGCTGGCGTTGATGTCGCTGGCGGGGTCGAAGCTGTCGAAATCGACGCCCAAGCCTTCGATCAGCGCACGGCAGTTGGCCGCCCGGAACTCGGTACCTTGGTTAAGGTTTTCCGGGCCGCACGGATCGCTGATGAAGGAGAAGGTGCCGCTGCGCGGGGCGAACAGCTCGGTGATGTTCGGCGCGCGCACCGATTCCGAATAGCCGCCGCGGAAGCGGACGTCGCGGATCGGCGCCCACTGACCGTTGACCGACCAGGCTTCGGTGGTGCCCACGGTCGAATAGTCCGAAATCCGGCCTGCGACGGTGAATTCGAGCACTTCGAAGAACGGACGATCCGACAACAGCGGCACGTTGATTTCGCCGAAGGCTTCCCACACGTCGAAGCTGCCGCGTTCGTTGGCAAGCAGCGCCAGATCGGCGAGCACGCCGGTGCCGGCATCGAAATCGGTCACCTGCGTCGAGATCGGATCGGGGCGGAAATTGCTGCTTTCCTTGCGATATTCCGCGCCGAAGGCATAATTCACCGCGCCGCCGGGCAGCGTGAACAGCCCGCCGAAATCGCCCGTCACGAAGGCGTTGGCGACGTGCTGTTCGATCCGGTAATCGTTGCGCGTATCGGTCAGGATGAAGTCGAGCGCAGCCTGGCTGGGCGCGCCTTCACCGAAGATGTTGAGCGGAACGCACTGCCCCGGGGTGAAGGTCTGCGGGGCTTGGCCGTAGTTGCCCGTTCCGGCATCGACGATCGCGCCGCCATCCACATTGACGCGGCAATCGAATACGCCGTTGGGCGTGCCGGTCCGGAACTGGCCGACATCGACCACGTCGAGCGCGGCGAAGTAACGGTCTTCGATCCGCTGGTTGGTCGACACATAGCTCGTGTCGTTGCGGCCATAGACATAGCTCACTTCGAACTTGGCGCGTTCGCCCAGCGATCCGTCCGCGCCGATCACGGTGCGATAAAGATCACGCTCGAAATTCTCGTTGCGGGTGCCGAAATCGAAGTTGTCGCGGTTGAACAGCAGGCCGCCGAAGGTCCCCAGCCCGGCCGCGCGCACGCTGTCGGGAATGAAGGGGTTGTCTTCGGAAATGAAGGTCGAGAAATCGAAGCTCGGCTGCGCGATCGTGAAGTTCTTGGTCTTCACGTATTTGCCTTCGGCGAACAGGCGCACGTCGGGCGTCAGGTCGAACGACAGGAAGGCGTTGAACGAGTGGTGCTTGGTGCCCGCCTGAAGATCGCCCTGATAGTCGTTGATCGAGGTGTTGTCCCCGCCGCGTGCCAAGAAGCCCGACTGCGGCAGGAAGGTGCCCGGATCGAAGACGGTGCCATTGCCGTTGAAGACCGCGGCAAAGCTGTCGTCGATGATCAGCGCGCCGCCGGGCGAGCTGTCCGAATAGCCGAGGAAATCGAGGAAGATGTTGTCCGGCACGTTCGGATCATCGGGAATGTCGTTGGGATTGCGCACCAGCCGCTCTGCCGAAGGGCGGCCGAACGGACGATCGCCGAAGCCGACGCGGCCATCGCGGCGGAATTCATACGACAGCGCAATGTTGCCGCGGTCGTCGGCGAAGTTCTTGCCGATGGTGGCCGAGACGAAGTTGCTGGGCGCATCGCCGAAATCGGAGATGCCGTTCTGCGCGCGGATGTCGATCCCTTCGAAATCGCGGCGCATGATGAAGTTGACCACGCCCGAAACGCCGTCCGCGCCGTAAACCGACGACACGCCGCCGGTCAGCACGTCGACGCGCTCGATCAGGCCGGTGGGAATGGTGTTGATGTCGACCGCGGCCTCACCCGAAACGCCCGCGACGTGGCGGCGGCCGTTGACCAGCACCAGCGTGCGGTTCGAGCCGAGGTTGCGCAGGTTCAGCAGGTTGACGCCTGCTGCCCCGGTGCGTGCCTGCGATCCGGCAGCGTTGAAATTGGTTTCCGAGCCGAACAGCGCCGGGTTCTGCGCGAGCAGTTCGGTGACGTTGGTGATCCCCGACTGGACGATGTTTTCCGCGGTGATCGCGACCACCGGGGTAGCGGTGGCGGCTTCGGGGCGCTGGATGCGCGTGCCGGTGACGACGATCGCCTGGCCCGCATCATCGGCTGCGTCATCGGCATTGTCCTCGGTGACGACATCGGCGTCCTGCGCCTGCGCGAGCGAGGGCATGCCCGCAGCCAGCGCCAGTGTGCCTGCGCCGATGATGAAGCGCACGCGGCGCAGTCCCTTGGAGTGCATGGTCATGATGTATCGGAGTTCCTGTGTCATTCTGCTCTGTCGTCGGTCGGCAGGTCAGCGCGGCCAAAGCCGCAACCGTCCTGCACGCAGCGTCTGCGATCGGATAGGATCAGCCAGCGCGGACGGCCCGATTTCCGGCAAAGCGCGCGCGCTTCCAGAACATAAATTACATTCCGCCGCAGCGGCGGTGAGCTTGCGATGATTGTGCGCGCAGTGTTGCCAATCTGCCGAGACAGGGCGAGGGGTTAGCGGGGCGAAGCGAAAATCGCGCGCGCCTTACGCCTCAAGCTCGACATCCCAATAGAGCCAGTCGCGCCAGGTTTCGTGCAGATAGCCGGGCGGAAACAGCTTGCCCGCCTGCTGCAATTGCCAGCTGGTCGGGCGGATCGGGGGATGGTGCAGCGCCATTCCCGCCTGCTTCGGGGTGCGCCCGCCCTTCTTCATGTTGCACGGCGCGCAAGCGGTGATGATGTTCTCCCACGTGGTGCGCCCGCCCAGCCGGCGCGGGGTGACGTGGTCGAAGGTCAGCTGCTCGTGGCTGCCACAATACTGGCACTGGAAACGATCGCGCAGGAACAGGTTGAAGCGTGTGAAGGCAGGAAATTCGCTCTGCTTCACATATTGCCTGAGCGCGATCACGCTCGGGATTTTCATGTCGAAGCTGGGCGAATGGACCTCGCGCTCGTAGCTGGCGACGATATCCACCCGGTCGAGGAACACCGCCTTGATCGCGGTCTGCCACGGCCACAGGCTGAGCGGGTAATAGGACAGCGGCGTGTAATCGGCATTCAGCACCAGCGCGGGGCAGGCCGACAGGTTGCGCGTCGGGTCTTCGTCGACCCCGCGAAAGCGCGCCGCTTTCTCGATCAGTTCGGCATTGAACACTGTTGGCGTTCCTCCCTGATTTGCTCCATCCTGCCGTGCCACGCGCAAGAGTCAAACCTGTTACGGCGCGGCTATCCACAATGACGCGCTGTGGAAATCCTGTGGATGGCGCAAGATTGTGTCGTGTGGCATGGGCCTGGCGATGGATTGTCCGCACGTTACCCGCTTTGCCCCCAGCCCCAACGGCCACCTGCATCTGGGCCACGCGCTGTCGGCAATCGCGGCGCATGATCTGGCGCGGCCAGGCGGCGGGCGGTTCCTGCTCCGCATCGAGGATATCGACGGGCCGCGCTCGCGCCCCGAACTGGCCGACGAATTTCGCGCCGATCTGGCGTGGCTGGGGCTGGAATGGGAGGACGTCCCCGCCCAGTCCACCCGCCTCGCCAGCTATGCCGCCGCGGCCGAGACGCTGAAGGCGCGCGGGCTGATCTACCCGTGCACCTGCACCCGCAGCGAAATCGAAGCCGCCGGCGCGCGCGAAGGCAGCGACGGGCTGATCTATCCCGGCACCTGCAAGCACCGCGGGGCCGATCCGGCGCGACCCGCTGCATGGCGGCTCGATGCCGAAAAGGCGCTCGCGCAGACCGGGCCGCTGGTGTGGGAGGACGCGCTGGCCGGGCCGCAGGCCGCGGACATGTCGCTGCTTGGCGATATCGTGCTGGTCCGCAAGGATCTGCCCGCCAGCTATCACCTTGCGGTTACGCTCGACGATGCGGCGGACGGGGTGACGCTGGTGACGCGCGGGGCCGATCTGTTTGGGGCAAGCCACGTCCACCGCACGCTCCAGGCGCTGCTCGGCCTGCCCGTGCCGCGCTGGCACCATCACCCGCTGCTGCTGGCAGACGACGGCCAGAAACTCGCCAAGCGCCGCGGCTCGCCATCGCTCGCCGCGCGGCGCGAGGCCGGTGAGGATGGGCGCGTGCTTGCGCAGCAACTCAGGGTGCAACTTTGCCACTTGGAACCTGACGCCGCCGCGTCCATTTAGACACCATGAGCTACATCCTTATCCCCGTGCTGCTGATCCTGATGGGCCTCACCGCCTATTCGCTGATCAAGGGTATCGTCGCCTTCCTGAAGACGACCAAGATCGACCTTGAAACCGGCGAGGGATCGACCGCGACCGACATGCAGCTTGCCCAGAACAAGGCGATGTATGCGCGCATCAAGTATCAGGGCCTCGCGATCGCGGTGGTCGCGATCCTGCTGGCGGTGACGCGCTGATCGCTTCTGCCTGATGGTCAAGCTCAACAAGATCTACACCCGCACCGGGGATGACGGGACGACGGGGCTCGTCGACGGATCGCGCTGCCCCAAACATTCGGCGCGCATCCATGCGATCGGCACGGTGGACGAAGCGAACAGCGCGATCGGGCTGGCGGCAGTCAAGATGACGGGCGCACCGGGGGCTGAAATCACCCGCATCCAGAACGATCTCTTCGACCTTGGCGCGGATCTTGCCACGCCGGGAGACGATTTCGCCCCGTCCGAAATGGTGCTGCGCATCGTGCCCGCGCAGGTCGAATGGCTGGAACAGCGGATCGACGCGCTCAATGAAAAGCTCGCGCCGCTGACCAGCTTCATCCTGCCGGGCGGCAGCGAACTGGCCGCGCGCCTGCACATCGCCCGCGCCACCACGCGGTCGGCGGAGCGCGGCATGGTGGCCTTGGCGGCGCAGGATGCGGTCAATCCCCAAGCGCTTGCCTATATCAATCGTCTGTCGGACTATCTGTTCGTGCTTGCCAGGGTCGTGAACGACAATGGCCGGGCGGACGTGAAATGGGTGCCGGGGGCAAGCCGCTAGTCAATTAGTGTGCTGGTCAGCCCCCGCGAACCTCGCTAGGGCAGCGCCTTTGCTGCACTTGCGAAGGACACAGACCTCATGCGCAACATCGCTGTCATCGGCGCCGGACAGATGGGCACCGGCATCGCTCAGACCATTGCCGCCAATGGCATGCAGGTGATGCTCACCGATGTCGACCTGCCCCGCGCCGAAGCGGGCAAGCTTGCCATCGAAAAGGCGCTGGCAAAGCTGATGGGCCGCGGCAAGATCGAAGCGGCCGAGGCCGAAGCCCTGCTCGCACGGATCACCACGGTCGCAGACTACGCCCCCTTCGCCGATGCCGACCTCATAATCGAGGCCGCGACCGAGCGCGAGGAGATCAAGAACGCGATCTTCGACCAGGCGGGCAAGGTATTGAATTCCGCAGCGGTTCTGGCATCGAATACCTCGTCGATCCCGATCACGCGGATGGCGAACCATTCGCCCGATCCTGCGCGTTTCATCGGGCTGCACTTCTTCAACCCCGTGCCCGTCATGGGCCTGATTGAAGTGATCCCCGGCCTTGCCACCGCGCAGGACACCACCGACCGCATCACCGCTTTCGCGCGCGGTCTGGGCAAGGAAGTGGTGCTGAGCCAGGACGAACCCGGCTTCGTCGTCAACCGCATCCTCTTGCCGATGATCAACGAAGCGGTCTTCGTGCTCGGCCAGTCGACCGCGGGGATCGAGGACATCGACAAGGGTTGCCGCCTCGGCCTCAATCACCCGATGGGGCCGCTGCAACTCGCTGATTTCGTCGGGCTCGATACCTGCCTCGACATCATCAACGTGCTTTACACGACCACGCGGGACAGCAAGTACCGCGCCGCGCCCTTGCTGGTGAAATATGTCGAGGCCGGCTGGCTGGGCCGCAAGACGGGCCGCGGGTTCTACGACTATTCGGGCGAGGTTCCGGTCCCCACGCGCTGATCGGGCGCAAAGCCAGCGCATTTGGTCGCACCCGCCTGCAACATTTTCCCGCTTCCCGCGCTTTGGCGGGGAGAAGGAGAATTTCCATGTCTGCACGCGATTACGATCAGGCCCCCGAAGATCACGACAGCGAACAGGATCCCGTCGGCACGCAGGCGCAGGATGTCGCCGACGAGGCGCGCCGCGAGGACAGCCGCACGTCGAGCCCGCTCGAAAGCACCAAGCCCGACGCGGGCGGCTATGATGTCGCCCCCGACAGCACGCCTGATCTGGTCGACGAGATGCGCCGAATGGAAGGCGACGGCACGATCGACATGTCGGCCTTTGCGGGCGAGCCCAACCATGACGACGAGGAAGGCACCTACGGCACCGACACCGCCGATACCAGCCGCGACGACTGGGTCACCGCCGATGGCGCGGAAATGGTCGAACAGGCCGATCTGCTCGATGACGCCGGGCTGATGGAAGAAGCCGAAATGAACGATGAGGACGATATCGTGCGTTCGGCCTTGCCCGACGACGAAGAGGATTGAGCAATCCCGTGGCGGCGCGGCAGCAATGCCCGCCGCCGCGCCTATTTCAGGTGGACCGGCTCATCCACCCGCAACGCATCAGGCGCATGAGCCGCGGCGGTCGCGCCGTTGTCGCCGGCAACGTATGTCCCGAAAATCGAAGGCTTGGCGGCGGTCGCTTGGCCCTCGCCGGGTGCTGCGATTGCGGCATCGCCATCCTTTGACGACGACAGGCTGGCGATCTTTGTCAGCAGGCCGCCATCGTCCGAGGTGCCGACCATCGACACCGCGCTGAAAAGCGTCATCGCTGCGAATATCAACGCGATCTTGCTGTTCTGGAACACCGCCTTGTACATGGCCATGGCCATAGCAGGCGACGGGTTAAGCCTTGGTTGAGCCTGCGCGCCATCAGCGCGGCAGCGCGCGCTTCCATTCGTATAACAGGTCGAGCGCCTCGCGCGGGGTCAGCGCATCGAGATCGGCGGCTTTCAACGCCTCGGCCAGCTGGTGTTCGGGGCCGGCGGGCGGCGTCGGTTCGGGATCGCGCAGATTGGCGAACAGCGGCAGATCGCCAAGTCCTGCGGCAATCCCCCCGGTCGCCTCGCGCGTGGCTTCGAGCTTGGTCAGCACCGCCTTGGCTCGCGCGACGACATTGGCGGGCACCCCGGCCAGCCGCGCGACTGCGAGGCCATAGGAACGGTCCGCCGGCCCCTTCGCCAGCTCGTGCAGCAACACCAGATCGCCCTGCCATTCGCGCGCGCGGACATGGTGCAGCGAAAGCGCCTCGCAGGTTTCGGCCAGCCGGGCGAGTTCGTGGTAGTGCGTGGCGAACAGGCAGCGGCAGGCGATCTGGGAATGCACCGCCTCGGCCACCGCCCAGGCGAGCGCGAGCCCGTCATAGGTCGATGTCCCGCGCCCGACCTCGTCGAGGATCACGAAACTGCGCGGCGTCGCCTGCGCGAGGATCGCCGCGGTTTCGACCATTTCGACCATGAAGGTCGAGCGGCCCCGTGCGAGGTTGTCGGCAGCGCCGACGCGGCTGAACAAGCGGTCGACCAGCCCGATCCGCGCCGTGCTTGCCGGGACGAAGCACCCGGCTTGCGCGAGCAGCACGATCAGCGCGTTCTGGCGCAGGAAGGTCGATTTGCCGCCCATGTTCGGCCCGCCGATCAGCCACAACCGGTTGTCGGGGGCGAGCGCGCAGTCGTTCGCCACGAATCGTTCGCCGGTGCGCGCCAGCGCGGCCTCGACCACCGGATGGCGGCCTGCGGTTATTTCGAGGCAGGCCTCGTCCAGCACCTGCGGACGGCACCAGTCGGCCTCGCCCGCGCGTTCGGCGTTGCCTGCCCCCACATCGAGCCGGGCGAGCGCCGCGGCGGTCTGCGCGATTATCTCGCGCGCATCGACCACGGCGGCGACCAGCGTTTCGAAATGCGCTTCCTCGCAGGCCAGCGCGTGGCCGCCCGCCTCGGCGATCCGCGTCGCTTCGGCGTGAAGGGTGAGCGAATTGAACCGCACCGCGTCCTTCATCGTCTGGCGGTGGGTAAAGCCGCTATCCGCTGCCATCAGCCGGTCGGCGTGGCGCGCACTGACCTCGATGAAATAGCCCAGCACGCCGTTGTGCCGGATCTTGAGACTGTTGATGCCCGTTTCCTCGCGGTAGCGCGCCTCCATCGCGGCAATTGCGCGGCGCGCATCGCCCGAGGCGCCGCGCAATTCGTCGAGCGACGCATCATAGCCATCGGCGATAAACCCGCCGCTGCCGCGCTCGGTCGGCGGCGACGGCACCAGCGCGCGCGCCAGTCCGTCGGTCAGCGCGCCATGTCCGGTGAGCTTGCCGACCACGTCGACGAGCAACGCCGGCGCATCGGGCGCGCCCGCGAGCCAGTGGTGGAGCCGCGCCGCCTCGGTGAGGCCGTCGCGCAATTGCCCGAGATCGCGCGGGCTCCCCCGGCCCGCCACCACCCGGCCAAGCGCACGGCCCAGATCGGGGATGCTGCGCAAGGCATCGCGCAGGCTCGCCCGCTCGATCGGGCGGTCGCGCCAGAACTGCACCAGCGCCAGCCGCGCCTCGATCATCGCGGTATCGAGCAAGGGCGCGGACAGATCCTCGGCGAGCAACCGCGATCCCGCTCCCGTGACGCAGCGATCGACCGCGCCGATCAGGCTGCCCGCACGCCCGCCCTGCGCCGATTCGAGAATTTCGAGACTGCCGCGCGTCGCCGCATCCATCGCCATCGTGCCCGCGCTGCTGCGCGCGACAGGCGGCAGCAGCAGCGGCAGGCTGCCGCGCCCGACATGGTCGAGATAGGCGATCAACCCGCCCGCCGCGCCCAGCATCGCACGGGTGAATGTGCCGAACGCGTCGAGCGTCGCCACCCCATGCACCGCGCAAAGCCGTGCCACGCCTGCATCGCTGGCAAAGCCGGTGCGCGGGCGCAGGATCGCGTCTTCGGGGACGCCGAGATCCTTTGGCGCCCAGTCCTCGGGCACCACCACTTCGCTTGGCGCCAGCCGCGCGAGCACCGCGCCCAGATTTTCGGGCGTGCATTCTTCGAGCACCATCGCGCCGGTCGACACATCGACCGCGGCCACCCCGATCGCCCCGCGCAGTTCGGCAAGCGCGGCGAGCATGTTCGCGCGGCGCGGTTCGAGCAGCGCCTCCTCGGTCAGCGTGCCCGCCGTGACCAGACGCACGATCGCGCGGCCCACCAGCGCCTTCGACGATGGGGTGCCTTCGCGCTTGGCGCGTTCCTTGGCCTCGCCCGGAGTTTCGACCTGTTCGGCGATCGCCACCCGGCAGCCTGCCTTGATCAGCCGGGCCAGGTACCCTTCGGCCGAATGCACCGGCACCCCGCACATCGGGATCGGCGCGCCGCCATGTTCGCCCCGCGTGGTCAGCGCGATGTCGAGCACGGCCGCAGCGGTGCGCGCATCCTCGAAGAACAGCTCGAAGAAATCGCCCATCCGGTAAAACAACAGCGCATCGCCCGCCTCTTCGCGCAAGGCGAGGTATTGCGCCATCATCGGGGTCGGTTTGGATTCGGGAAGCGCGGCCATGCGCCCCGCCTAGCGCCGCGCGCCACGATTGGGAAATGGCCCCGCAAGGGCTTTCCCCGAAGTCGCTTGCATTTCCGCCTATCGCCCGCGCGCCAGCCTCGCTAAGCGCATGGGCCATTGACGTTAGGGATTGCACAAGGGATCGACACGATGTCCGACGGAACCATCACGCCGGAAGAGAATAAGGGCGGCTTCACCGCGCGTGAGGCGCTGTTCTACCACGAAACGATCCGCCCCGGTAAACTCGAGATCGTCGCCACCAAGCCGATGACCTCGCAGCGCGACCTTTCGCTGGCCTATTCGCCGGGTGTGGCCGTTCCGGTCGAAGCGATCGCCGCCGACCCCTCGCTCGCCGCGCGTTACACCGCCAAGGCGAACCTCGTCGCGGTGATTTCCAACGGCACCGCGATCCTCGGTCTCGGCAATCTCGGCGCGCTCGCGGCAAAGCCGGTGATGGAAGGCAAGGCGGTGCTGTTCAAACGCTTTGCCGACGTCGATTCGATCGACATCGAACTTGCGACCGAAGACCCCGAAGCCTTCATCAACGCGGTCGCGCTGATGGAGCCGACCTTCGGCGGGATCAACCTTGAGGATATCAAGGCGCCCGAATGCTTCATCATCGAAGCCGCGCTGCGGGAACGCATGAAGATCCCGGTGATGCACGATGACCAGCACGGCACCGCGATCATCACCGCGGCGGGCCTGCTCAACGCATGCCACCTGACGGGCCGCGATATCCGCGACGTGAAGGTGGTGGTCAACGGCGCGGGCGCCGCCGCCATCGCCTGCACCGCGCTGATCAAGGCGATGGGCGTGCGCCATGACAATGTGATCATGTGCGACCGTTCGGGCCCGATCACCCCCGGCCGCCACGACATGGACCAGTGGAAGAGCGCGCATGCCGTCGCCACCTCGGCCACCAGCCTCGAAGAGGCGCTGGTGGGGGCGGATATCTTCCTCGGCCTGTCGGCTGCCGGCGCGCTGAAGCCCGAATGGGTGCGCAAGATGGCCGACCGCCCGATCATCTTCGCGATGGCCAACCCCGTCCCCGAAATCATGCCCGACGAAGCGAAAGCCGTGCGCCCCGATGCGATCATCGCCACCGGGCGCAGCGATTTTCCCAATCAGGTCAACAACGTGCTGGGCTTCCCCTTCATCTTCCGCGGCGCGCTCGATGTGCAGGCGACCACGATCAACGAGGAAATGAAGGTCGCCGCCGCCGAAGCCATCGCCGAACTCGCACGCCAGCAGGTGCCCGAGGAAGTCGCGCTCGCTTATGGCAAGAACCACAAGTTCGGCACCGATTACATCATCCCTGCCCCCTTCGATCCGCGGCTGATCGAGGTTGTCTCCTCCGCCGTGGCCAAGGCGGCGATGGATTCGGGCGTCGCGCGCGCGCGGATCGAGGATTTCGACGCCTACCGCGTGATGCTGCGCAGCCGTTTGAACCCCACCACCTCGGTGCTGTCGGGCGTCTATGAAATCGCCAAGGCGAACCCGAAGCGGATGGTCTTTGCCGAGGCTGAAGAAGAAGTGGTGCTGCGCGCCGCGATCCAGTTCCGCGATTTCGGCTATGGCATCCCGATCCTCGTCGGGCGCACCAAGGCGGTGCTCGACAAGCTGCACCAACTGTCGGTGGGCGATCCGGGCAGCTTCGAAATCCAGAACTCGGCCGACAGCGAGCACGTGCCCGCGATGGTCGATTTCCTCTACAAGCGCCTCCAGCGCCGCGGTTATACCGAACGCGACGTGCGCCGCATGGTCAACCAGGATCGCAATGTCTTCGCCTCGTTGCTGGTGGCGCTCGGGCACGGCGACGGGATCATCACCGGCATGACCCGTACCTTTGCCCAGACCGTGCGCGAGGTGAACCTCGTGCTCGATCCCAAGGAAGGCGCGCTGCCGTTCGGCATCCACATGATGATCGGCAAGAACCACACTACCTTCCTTGCCGACACCACGATCAACGAACGGCCCAATGCGCAGGAACTGGCGCATATCGCCCGCGAAACCGCTGCGGTCGCGCGGCGCATGGGCCACGAACCGCGGGTCGCCTTCCTCTCCTATTCGACCTTCGGCAATCCTTCGGGCCAGTGGCTCGCCAGCATCCGCGAGGCGGTGGCGATCCTCGACCGCGAGGATCCGGGCTTCGAATATGAAGGCGAAATGGCACCCGACGCCGCGCTCAATCCCAAGGTGATGGCGCTCTATCCCTTCAGCCGCCTGTCGGGCCCCGCCAACGTGCTGATCATGCCCGGGCTGCAATCGGCCAACCTGTCGGCCAAGCTGCTGCGCGAACTGGGCAGCAACGCGACGATCGGGCCGATGCTGATCGGGATCGAAAAGCCGGTGCAGATCGTGCCGATGACGGCAAGCGCGCCCGACGTGCTCACCCTTGCTGTGCTCGCGGGTGCGGGCGTGGTGGGATAAAAGGGCCGCTGCCGCTTTGATCTTGCACTAGGTTGGCGCGGCGGCAGGCGCGGTTGGGGGCGATGCCGGGGGCTCTTTGCCCCCGCCAGACCCCTTCCAGACCCCCTCCTGCCCGGCTTTACCGGCCTTTCGCGCAGGCCCGGCGGCAATGTTTCACGTGAAACATCGCCGCGCCGGACCCTAAGGGCGAGTGCGCCTACTTCCGCCGAAAGCGGAAATACCAGACCTCGTGCCCATAAACGGTGCGGGCCTTGTGTTCGTAGCGCGTCTCGGGCCAGCCGGAGGGGCGCACCTGCCAGTCGGACGGCTTTTCCACCACCCATTCGAACACATCGGTGTGCCGCTGCATCACCATCAGTGCGTGGCGCAGATAGACCGCGTGATCGGTGCCGAACCGGAATTCGCCGCCGGGTTTGAGCTTGTCGGCGAACATCCGCACCGGCCCGTCGTTCATCATCCGCCGCTTGGCATGGCGCGCCTTGGGCCAGGGATCGGGGTGGAGCAGGTAGAGCATGGTCAGCCCGTCATCGGGCACCCGCGTGAGCACCTCCAGCGCGTCGCCGTGATGGATGCGGATATTGGCCAGCCGCTGGTCGGCCACATGCGTCAGCGCCTGCGCCACGCCGTTGACGAAGGGTTCGGCTCCGATGAACCCGTGATCGGGGAGGAGGTCGGCGCGGTAGGCCAGATGCTCGCCCCCGCCGAAACCGATCTCGAAATGCAGCGGGCGCTGGTCGCCGAACAACACCTCGGATGTCACCGGCCCTTCGGCGGGCACGGCGATCTTGGGCAGCAGGTTGTCGACCAACCCCTGCTGATAGGTGCGCAGTTTCTTCCCCACGGAGCGGCCGTAAAGCCGCGAGATGGTGGTGGGGTCGCCTTCCTTGAATGCCGTCATGGGGCAGGCCCTTAGCAAATCCGCACGCGCGCTCCAGCTTTCCTTTGCATGAAAGCGCGGCGGGCTGGCCTCAGGCTTCGAGCTTTTTGGCCTTGGCCTCGGCCCAGGTCTTGCCGGGCTCGCCGCCCCACAAGAGCCAAGCGATATAGCCTGCGCTGGGGTCCTTGTCCGAACCCCAGCTATGCGCGGCGCCATCCTTGTCGACCGCATGGCGCGCGAAATAGCTCGCCATCGCCTTCACGTCCTTTTCGCTGACCGGATCGCGGTTGGCGAGCTGGTGCGCCCGGGCAACGCCGACTTCGGTGCCGCCGCGCCCGAATTTCTCGTGCAGCCGCAAGCCGTGGCGCGCGGCCGAGGCCATGCGCTGGGTCGGGGTGAAGGTCTGTTGCGCCACCGATCAGGCTTTCTTGAGTGCGGTGGGCTTGTGCGCGGCCTGCTTGCCGTCGTCGGTTTCGACCAGATATTGCGGCTCGTCCTTGGACGCGGCGACCTTGTGGCCCTTGATCGAGGTTTCCTCGGTCAGCTTCTTGACCACCTTGCCATGCGCGGTGCCGCCGTGGCTCGACCAGCTTACCGTGTCGCTGCCTTCAGATTGTCTGCCATCGCCTTGTGTCCTTCTTCACGATTGAAGACAGGCAAGATCGCAGCCGCATCTGATGTTCCACACGCAAACGGCCCGCGCCAGAAGACACGAGCCGTTTTCAAGGCAGATGGAATTGCTCCGGCCCACAGGGTCGCAAGGCCACGCGGCCGCCCCGCAGGCGCTCAAGCCCGCAGGGCTTGAAACGGCGCCGAGGACGCTCGCCCGGAGGGGCGAGCGGAAAACAGATTACGCCGCTTCGACCACCGTTTCGTCGTCGCGCAGCACATAGCCGCGGCCCCAGACCGTCTCGATGTAATTTTCGCCGCCGCACGCGAGGCTCAGCTTCTTGCGCAGTTTGCAGATGAACACGTCGATGATCTTGAGTTCGGGCTCGTCCATCCCGCCGTAGAGGTGGTTGAGGAACATTTCCTTGGTCAGCGTGGTGCCCTTGCGCAAGCTGAGCAGTTCCAGCATCGCATATTCCTTGCCGGTGAGATGCACGCGGCTGCCGTCCACTTCGACGGTCTTGGCATCGAGGTTCACCGCGAGCTTGCCGGTGCGGATGACCGACTGCGAATGGCCCTTCGAACGGCGCACCACGGCATAGATGCGGGCGACCAGTTCTTCGCGGTGGAACGGCTTGGTGACGTAATCGTCGGCGCCGAAGCCGAAGGAGCGGATCTTCGAATCCATTTCCGAAATGCCCGAAAGGATCAGCACCGGGGTCTGCACCTTGGCGACGCGCAGTTTCTTGAGCACGTCGTAGCCATGCATGTCGGGCAGGTTCAGGTCGAGCAGGATGATGTCGTAATCATACAGCTTGCCCAGATCGAGGCCTTCCTCGCCAAGGTCGGTCGAATAGACATTGAAGCCTTCGGTGGTGAGCATCAGCTCGATCGCCTTGGCGGTGGTCGGTTCGTCTTCGATCAGCAGAACACGCATCTTAATCCCCTGTCCTTGCCCTGGTGCTTCGGCCCCATGGTAACCCCTGCTTAGGAGAGGTTGAGACCTGTTAACCACGCAACTTCTCACCAAAAAAGGTTAATAAGAAGTTTAGGTCGTTAACTTTTTGATGTGAGACTTTCGAGTCACACTCGCAGCCGGCCAATACCTAGCGAGGGATAAAGGTTTACCTGTCGCCGGACACCTAGGGATAATTGCGTGGTCTGCGCCGGCGCGCCCGAAAGCCGCGGGGCGCAATTTTGGTGTGCGGCAATGGTAAAGACTGTGCGGCCAGCAGCGCCGAAGACCCGCCTCAGCGCACCCCGGCCATCTTCTTGGCGCGCCGGCGCTCCGCGCTCGACCCCAGCCCGATCGCCTCGCGATATTTGGCGACCGTGCGCCGCGCCAGATCGAAACCTTCCTTTTGCAGCATGTCGGCAAGCTGTTGATCGGACAGGATCGCCTTTACCGTCTCGGCATCGATCAGCGCCTTGATCCGCGCCTTGATCGCAGCCGATGATGCGCCCTCGCCATCGGCCGAGGCGACCCCGCTGGTGAAGAAATACTTCAGTTCGAACGTGCCCCGTGCGCAGGCGAGATACTTGTTGCTGGTGACGCGGCTGACCGTGCTTTCATGCATTTCGATCTTCTCGGCCACCTCGCGCAAGGTCAGCGGGCGCAGTTCGGCTACCCCGCGGCGGAAGAACCCGTCCTGCTGCTTCACGATTTCGGCTGCGGTCTTGAGGATCGTCTTCTGCCGCTGGTCCAATGCGCGGATCAGCCAATGCGCGTCCGCCAGCTTTTCCTTCAGCCAGCCTTGCGATTCGCGGCTGGTCGCGCCCGCGTTGAGTTCGACATAGTAGCCGCGGTTGACGATCAAGCGCGGCAGCGTGTCCTCGTTCAACGCGATGTCCCACCCGCCCGCGGCATTGGCGGTGATGATGATGTCGGGGATCACCGAACTCGTATCGCAGGCAGCAAAGGCGAGACCGGGTCGCGGATCGTAGCTGCGCAATTCGCGCAGCATGTCGGCGAAATCCTCGTCGTCGACCCGGCACAGACGTTTGAGCCGCGCGACCTCGCCGCGCGCCACCAGATCGAGATTGGCGATCAGCATCGCCATGCACGGATCGTAGCGGTCCGCCTCGCGCGCCTGAAGCGCGATGCACTCGGCTAGATCGCGCGCGCCTACCCCGGTCGGATCGAGCGATTGCACAAGCGCCAGCGCCGCCTCCACCAGGTCGCTGCCGACCCCCAGATCGCCGGCAACTTCGCCGAGCGGCGTGGTGAGGTA
This sequence comes from Erythrobacter neustonensis, assembly GCF_001663175.1. Lineage (NCBI taxonomy): Bacteria > Pseudomonadati > Pseudomonadota > Alphaproteobacteria > Sphingomonadales > Erythrobacteraceae > Erythrobacter > Erythrobacter neustonensis. The sequence continues at coordinate 833,422 of NZ_CP016033.1, forward strand.
ACCCGCGTCGTCGAGCAGTCCGATCAGACGGCGGGCGACCGCGCTGACCTGCGGATCGCGGGTTTTGAGCCCGACCTGCGCTTCGAGATGCTCGCACAACGTGACCTCGGCGGCGCGCAGCTGCTCCCAGTCGGGCAGGTCGGCAAGGTCGGTGCCCGGCGCGCCGGCCGCGCCCCATTCGGCATCGCGCAGCCCCGGCCCCGCGCCGTCGCCGGTATCGAAATCGCGGTCGACCGAAGCCAGATCGAGCGGCGCATCGCCCTCGCCCCCGCCCGCCAGCATCAGCTGATCGGCAGGCGCATCCTCGCCCGCAGGGGCGGCAAGGGCAATCGGCTCGGGCTCGCCCGGATCGGCCGGCCCGCCGGTGTCGAGCAAGGGATTGGCCTCCAGCGCCTCGGCGATGAAGGTTTCGATTTCGAGGTTGGAGGCCGCCAGCAGCTTGATCGCCTGCTGCAATTGCGGCGTCATCACCAGCGATTGCGACTGCCTCAGATCAAGGCGCGGGCCTAATGCCATTATGCGTCGATCCGCATTTCGCTTCGAAAAATGCTGCGCGCCCCGCCAGCCCGCTCCCCCGCCCTTCCACCCGGGATCATATGCCCAAGGGCGGAAGGGCGGGGGAGCGGGCTGGCCTGGTTCCCGGTGGACCAAGGCCTGCAAAAGATCGTCACATCACCTCCCACCGGAAAATCACAGCGTGAAGCTCTCGCCCAGATAGAGCCGGCGCACGTTTTCGTCCGCGACCAGCTCCTGCGGGCTTCCGGCGAACAGCACCTGCCCGCCATAGATGATGCAGGCGCGGTCGACGATGTCGAGCGTTTCGCGCACGTTGTGATCGGTGATCAGCACGCCGATGCCGCGCTGCTTCAGATCCTTCACCAGATCGCGGATATCGCTGATCGAAAGCGGATCGATCCCGGCAAAGGGTTCGTCGAGCAGCATGATCGAAGGCTTTGCCGCCAGCGCGCGGGCGATCTCACAGCGGCGGCGTTCACCCCCCGACAGTGCCATCGCGGGGCTGGTGCGCAGCCGCGTCAGCCCGAATTCGTCGAGCAGCCGCTCCAGTTCGGCGGCGCGCGTGGTCTTGTCGGGTTCGACCAGTTCGAGCACGCTGGCGATGTTCTGTTCGACCGTCATCCCGCGGAAAATACTGGTTTCCTGCGGCAGATAGCCAAGGCCGAGGATCGCACGGCGATACATCGGCAGCTTGGTCACATCCTCGCCGTCCATCAGGATGCGGCCCGAATCGGGCTTCACCAGCCCCATGATCGAATAGAAGCACGTGGTCTTGCCCGCGCCGTTGGGGCCGAGCAGGCCGAGCACCTCGCCCTTGGCGACATTGAGCGAAATGTCGGTCAGCACCGCGCGCTTGTCATAGCTCTTGGCGATCGAGATCACTTCGAGCCCGCTGCCGGTGGGCTGGATCATGGCGGCGTCGGCGGCCGGATCGGGAAGGGTCGTGCTGTCCATCAGGGGTATGTGTGTAGCAGCCTTGCGCAGTCATGTAAGCTGCGACGCGCAATTGGCAGGATTTTTGCTTAGGCGTTTGTGCAAGCCGCATGGGCCATCCGCGCGCGCAAGGATGCGCCGTATTCGAAGCATTTGCGCCAGATCTCTTGCATCCAGCGCAACAAAAGCACGCCGCCGCGCGGCTTATTGCAACTGTGTGACGATTGGGCGATACTGCCCCGCAACGATATAAATTGTGGGAGCGGGCGAGATGGACAAATCCGGACTACGCGCAACGGGCCGCGCACTGCCAGCCAGACAGGCGCGCGACTGGCGCAAGGCGATGAGCGACCATGTCGCCTATGGCCTGCTCGTCTATACCGGCCTGCAGATTTTCGTGACGATCAAGGCGCTGTCCGAAGGCACGTCCTCGGCGTTGCCCTATCTGGCGCTGATCGTTCTGGTCGCAGGCATCATCCCGGTGTGCCGCTGGTTCGAGAAACGCTGGGCGGTGTTATCCGATGCCGAGGCTGCCGACCCCGACTATGCCGGCCCCTTCCGCCGCGACGTGACCGCGCTGTGGCTGCTCGCGATCGGCCTGCCGTTCGGGCTGACGCTGATCTTCAAGATGCTGCTGAGCGTTTTCTAGGTCGCGCAGCCGCCTCCGCGGCTGCGTCCTCGGCGCTGCTCCTCCGCTACGCTTCGGGCACCTGCGGGCGGCCGTTCGGCCTTGCGGACCGCCGCTGGCGGGCCGAACTCGCGCGAACATCAACGTGATGGGCTTGCGGTCGCTGTCGCGACCGATCCTGGCGCATTCCGTCAATGCGGACTGCCAATACATGCCGCCAATGCAGGCGGCCGTTCGGCCCGCAGGGACGCGAGCGCACGGCGCGAGCCGCAGGTGCCCCGTGGCACCAGCCACGGGAACAGCACTGAGGATCAATCCGCCAGAAGCGCCTATTTTGCCGCGTTGTAACGCTCGATCGCCTCGACGGTGATCTGGCGGGCTTCGGCGGCGTTGCCCCACTTGCCCACGCGCACCCACTTTTCGGCTTCCAGATCCTTGTAGTGGGTGAAGAAGTGCTCGATCTGCTGGAAGATGATGCTCGGCAGATCGCTGGTTTCCAGCACGTCGGCGTAATAGGGGAAGGTCTCGTTCACCGGAACGCAGACAAGCTTTTCATCGCCGCCCTGCTCGTCTTCGAGGTTGAGCACGCCGATCGGCCGCGCGCGCACCACGCAGCCCGGGATGAAGGGCGAACGCGAGATCACCAGCGCATCGAGCGGGTCGCCATCGGGGCTCAGCGTGTGCGGCACGAAGCCGTAGTTCGCCGGATAGCGCATCGGCGTGTGGAGGATGCGGTCGACGAACAATGCGCCGCTTTCCTTGTCGAATTCGTACTTCACCGGTTCGCCGCCGGTCGGCACCTCGATGATGACATTGAGGTTGTCGGGGGGGTTCACGCCGGTGGGGATCTTGTCGATGCGCATGACTGTTCTCTTTGTTGTGTGCTTTGCAAGAGGTCTTGCCGCGCGCCCTTAATGCGTGGCGCAGGATTGCGAAAGACCCCGCGTGAGCCTAATCGCGCGGCGCTATGAGCAAAAAGACACCCCAGGCCATCCGCGGCACCCAGGACATCTTCGGCGCCGAGGCGGAAGCCTTCGCCTTCGTGGTCGAAACCTTCGAGCGCGTCCGCCGCATTTACCGCTTCCGCCGGCTGGAAATGCCGGTGTTCGAGAAGACCGAGGTGTTCGCGCGTTCCTTGGGCGAGACCACCGATGTCGTGTCGAAGGAGATGTATTCCTTCGACGATCGCGGCGGCGAATCGCTCACCTTGCGCCCCGAATTCACCGCCGGGATCGCGCGCGCGTTTCTCGCCAACGGCTGGCAGCAATATGCGCCGCTGAAAGTGGCCACGCACGGCCCGCTGTTCCGTTACGAACGCCCGCAAAAGGGCCGCTACCGCCAGTTCCACCAGATCGACGCCGAGGTGATCGGCGCAGGCGAACCGCAGGCGGATGTCGAGCTGCTGGCGATGGCGAATCAGCTTTTGCGCGAGCTTGGCATCAACGATGTGACCCTGCACCTGAACACGCTGGGCGATGCGGAAAGCCGCGAGGCGTGGCGGGCGGCCTTGATCGAGTATTTCCGGGCGGTGAAGGACCAGCTTTCGGAAGAATCGCAGGAGCGGCTGGAGAAGAACCCGCTGCGGATCCTCGATTCGAAGGACCCGCGCGACAAGCCCTTCCTCGCCGATGCGCCCAAGATCGACGCGTTCCTGTCGGAGGAGGCGCGCGCCTTTTTCGCGGCCGTCACCAGCGGCTTGGATGCTGCGGGGGTGAAGTGGGTGCGGGCGGAAAGCCTCGTGCGGGGCCTCGATTACTACCGCCACACCGCGTTCGAGTTCATTCCCGACGAGGGCAGCGCCTCGGCGGCGGCATTGGGCAGCCAGAGCACGGTGCTGGGCGGCGGGCGTTATGACGGGTTGATGGAAAGCCTCGGCGGCGCAGCCACGCCTGCGGTCGGCTGGGCGGCGGGGATCGAGCGGCTGGCGATGCTGGTGGGGGCGCGGGAGGAGAAGCCTGCGGACCTCGTCATTGTGGTCGAGGACGATGGGCGTGTCGGGGAAGCAATCGCCCTCATCGGCAACGTTCGCAGGGCAGGCTTTACGGCTGAGTTGGTCGCCTCGGGATCGCCGCGCAAGCGTTACGACAAGGCAGTAAAGCGCGGGGCCGTGGTCATCCTCTCACTGAGGCCAGCGATGGGTAACGGCATTACCACCGACAATCCCGAAGCGGGTGTTTTGAGCGTGCTCGGCGCCTATCGTTAGCCTGCCTCGTCACCCTGAACTTGTTTCAGGGTCCATCGCACCGCTCGCACCGCGGCTCGAAACGGCAAAATGGATGCTGAAACAAGTTCAGCATGACGAGTAAGAGAAACCAGAAATGCAAATCCCGCCCGAACGCCTCGACCAGATCGCGCACCGCTTTGCGGAGCTGGAAGCGCGCATGGCGAGCGGAACGCTCGAGGGCGAGGCTTTCGTGCGCGCCTCCCGCGACTATGCGGAACTCGAACCCGTCGCCAAGATCGCCGCCGAAGTGAAATCCGCGCGCGAAGAGATGGCGGGGCTCGCCGAAATGCTCGCCGATCCCGAGATGAAAGCGATGGCCGAGGAGGAGCTCGCCAGCCTCAAGGCCACCCTCCCCGATCTCGAACGCCGGCTCGCAATCGCGCTGCTGCCGCGCGACAGCGCCGATGCCAAGCCCGCGATGCTCGAAATCCGCGCCGGCACGGGAGGCGACGAGGCCGCGCTGTTCGCCGCCGATCTCTACCGTATGTACGAGAAATACGCCGCCGAGCAGGGCTGGAAGGTCGAAGCCGTCAGCATCGCGGCTTCCGATATCGGCGGCTTCAAGGAAGTGATCGCCAACGTCACCGGCATCGGCGTCTTCGCCAAGCTCAAGTTCGAAAGCGGCGTCCACCGCGTCCAGCGCGTGCCCGTGACCGAGAGTGGCGGGCGCATCCACACCTCGGCGGCGACCGTGGCGGTGCTGGCCGAACCCGATGCGGTCGATATCCAGATCGAGGACAAGGACCTCAAGATCGACGTCTACCGCGCGAGCGGCGCAGGCGGTCAGCACGTCAACACCACCGATTCGGCGGTGCGCATCACCCACCTGCCCACCGGCACCGTGGTGACCTGTCAGGACGGGCGCAGCCAGCACAAGAACAAGGAAAAGGCGATGCAGGTGCTGCGCACGCGCCTGTATGACGCGCAGCGCGAGGCCACCCAGGGCGCGGAGGCCGAGGCGCGCCGCGCGATGGTCGGTTCTGGCGACCGCTCCGAGCGCATTCGCACCTACAATTTCCCGCAAGGGCGCGTCACCGATCACCGCATCGGGCTGACGCTGCACAAGCTGGAAGAAGTGCTCGCCGGGCCGGGCCTTGCCGAGATGATCGATGCGCTGATCGCCGAGGACGAGGGCAAGCGGCTGGCGGCGCTGGCGGAGTGACCACCGTCGGCGAAGCGATCCGCGCCGCGGCCGAGGCCCTTGCGCGCGCGAGCGACACCGCCCGCCTCGATGCCGAATTGCTGATGGCGCACGCGCTGGGCGTCTCGCGCTCGGACATGCTGCTGAAAGCGATGCGCGACCCTGCGCCTGAGGGCTTCGCTGCACTGGTCGCGCGGCGTGCAGGGCATGAACCGGTCGCCTACATCACCGGCGAGGCGGAGTTCTACGGCCTCACCCTGCGCGTCACCCCCGCCACGCTGATCCCGCGCGGCGACAGCGAGACGCTGGTCGAAGCTGCGCTTCAAACCTGCCCCGATGCGGCGCGCGTGCTCGACCTTGGCACCGGATCGGGGGCGCTGCTGCTTGCGGTGCTGGCCGCACTTCCGGGCGCAAGCGGGATCGGCATCGACGCCTCGCGGGCTGCGGTCGATGCCGCGCGCGTCAACGCGGCAGCACTGGCGGGCGCGCGGGCAGAGATCCGCGAAGGCGACTGGCACGCGCCCGGCTGGGCCGACGATCTGGGCACCTTCGACCTCATCCTGTGCAACCCGCCCTATGTCGAGGATGACGCCGATCTGGACGCCCAAGTGCGCGATTTCGAGCCCGCATCCGCGCTGTTCGCCGGACCCGAGGGGCTCGACGATTACCGCGTCCTCATCCCGCAATTGCGCGCCCTGATGAACGCAGGCGCAGCCGCGATTGTCGAAATCGGCGCGGGCCAGGCCGAGGCGGTGGGAACGCTCGCGGCAGAGGCGGGGTTTACCGTGCAGCTGCGCCGCGATCTGGCCGGCCGGCCGCGCGCTTTGATCCTCGGTTAAGAGAAAAGCATCGCAAAGGCTTGGCAAACCCATTTCGCATCGCTACGTCACACGAAGACCGGATGGATTGCGAAGGGCGCAAACCGCTGGGTCACGCTCCTCAACTTAAGCTGAAACGGCCGTCAGGGCTCGCCCCCGGTCGCTCGCAGCGCGGAGCACGCGGCATGCTGCATGATCCGAAGCGATCATGCCTGACGTGACGCTGGGGCAAGGGGTCTGCTGACCGCGCACGGACTGATCCGGCGCCGGGTCACTGATAAGGAACAACTTCCTTGAATACTAATCGCAATAACCGGCGTCGCGGTCGCGGCAATCGCCAACAGGGCGGCAATGGCGCTCAACTCAACCGGATCGACAGCCGGGCGCGCGGCAATGCCCCGCAGATGCTCGACAAGTACAAGAAGCTGGCGCAGGACGCCCAGCATCACGGCGACCGCGTGCAGATGGAGTATTACCTCCAGTTCGCCGATCACTATTTCCGCGTGATCGCCGACAACAAGGCGCGGCAGGACGAGCAGCGCGGCGGCAACAATGGCGGCCAGCGGCGCAACGACGAACGCGAAAACGCGGAAGATTTCGAGGACGATTTCGACTTCGGCCGGCGCAGCGACACCCCCACCCGTTCGCCCTATGAACAGCCCGCCGCCGAACCGCGCACCGATGTGACCGAAGGCGAACCGGGGCAGGAAGGCGAAAGCTTCCTCGGCGAAGATCGCGCATCCGAAGCGCGCGGCGACGATCAGGGACGCGATCGCGGCCCGCGCCGCCAGCAGCAGCGCAAACCGCGCGACAATCGCGCTGATGGCGAACGCGGCGACAAGCGCGCCGAACGCCCCGCACGTGCCGACCGGGCCGAACGCCCCGAACGCGTGGAGCGTGCCGAGCAGGCCGACCGCCCGGAACGCAGCGAGCGCGCGCCCCGTGCCGAGCGGGCCGAACGTGCCGTCAGCGCCGAGCGCAGCGAAAAGCCCGCCCGCACCCGCCGTCCGCGCAAGTCGGCAGAGGATGGCGAGGCGCGCGGGATCGACAGTTCGATCCTGCCGCCCTCGATCCGCGGTGACGATGCTGGCGGCGATACCGGCACGCTCGAAACCGTCGAGTAAGCGTCGTGCAACAGCGGTTGGCGGCAGGCGCAGCCTCGGCGCAGGCGCTGGTGCAGCGCTTTCCCGCGCTGACCGCGCTGGCGCTGGGCCTGATCGCGGCCTGTGCCTATCCGCCGCTGCACCTGTGGCCGCTGGGCCTTGCCGCGTTGGCGGGCTTTGTCTGGCTGCTCTATTCCGCCGATAACTGGCGGCAGGCGATGGCGCGCGGCTGGCTGTTCGGCTGGGCGCATCTGACGCTCGCGAACAACTGGATCGCCACCGCCTTCACGCACCAGGCCGCGATGCCCGAGTTTCTCGGCTGGCTCGCGGTGCCGCTCCTGTGCATCTACCTTGCGGTCTACCCGATGCTGGCGGCGCTGGCGGCGCACCTGCTGGCGAAGAAGCGCCCGCTGTGGGCCTTCGGGCTGGTGCTGGCAGGCGCATGGATCATCACCGAGTGGCTGCGCGGCTGGGTGTTCACCGGCTACCCGTGGCCGCCTCTGGGCCTGATGCTGCTGGGGACGTGGAGCACGCCGGGACTGGCGATGGTGCTGCCGTGGCTCGGAACCTACGCCTTGTCGGGCCTGATGGTGCTGCTTGGCGCGCTGCTATGCTGGTCGCTCAACGGCCGGCGCTGGGTTATCGCGGGAGCGGGAACCTTGACGCTTGGTCTGGCAATGCACTTGCCCGGCTTTGTCGGCACGCTGCCGGTTGGCGGCGTCCGCTACACCCTCGTCCAACCGCATATCCCGCAATCCGAAATCAACGACCCTTCGAAATTCGAGGAGCAGTTCGCGCGCCTCACCCGGCTCACCATCCCTGCGCGCGGCGAATCGCGGATCGTGCTGTGGCCCGAAAGCGGCGTTCCCGACTATCTCGAGGAAGGCTATCCGACACGCTACTATGTCCAGATGACCGCGGGCGGCGATCCGCTGCTGGCGCGGCGGCGGATCGGGCGCGTGATCGGCGCGCAATCGACGCTGCTGACCGGGGTGGTCAATCTCGACATCGGCACCATGCCCAGCGGGCGCGCGGGCGCGGTCAGCGCGCGCAATTCGGTGATGGCGATCGATGGCGCGGGCAAGATCGTGGGCGGTTACGACAAGGCGCATCTGGTGCCTTACGGCGAATATCTGCCGATGCGCGGGATTCTCGAACCGCTCGGCCTGTCGCGGCTGGTGGCGGGCAGCATCGACTACCTCCCCGGCCCCGGCCCGCGCACGCTCGACCTGGGGGTGCATGGCAAGGCGGGGGTGATGATCTGTTACGAGATCGTGTTCTCGGGCCACGTCGCCGACCGCGCGAATCGCCCCGACTATATCTTCAATCCATCGAACGACGGCTGGTTCGGCACCTGGGGCCCGCCGCAGCATCTGGCGCAGGCGCGGATGCGCGCGATCGAGGAAGGGCTGCCGGTGCTGCGCTCGACCACCACCGGGATCAGCGCGGTGATCGATGCCGGCGGCGTGGTGCGCGCGTCGATCGGGATGGGCAAGGCCGCACGGCTCGAAGGCGTGGTGCCCGCCGCGCGTGCGCCGACGCTGTTCGGTCAGTGGGGCCACGCGCTCACGCTGGCATGGGCCGCGGCGCTTCTGATGCTGGGTCTGGGCTTGCCGAGAGTGCTTGCGAAAGCCCGCGCGCGCGGCTAGGGCGGAGCGGACAAAAGCGGGACATAAAGGTTTCCTTATATCTCTATAAGGTGCCCTACCCCGCCGCCGACCGCTCATTCCAGCCCCTGAGGGACATCATGCGTCACAATTATCTGTTCACCTCGGAAAGCGTCTCCGAAGGCCATCCCGACAAGGTCGCTGACCAGATTTCGGACGCGATCGTCGACCTGTTCCTGTCGAAGGACCCCGAGGCGCGCATCGCCTGCGAAACGCTGACCACGACGCAGCTGGTCGTGCTGGCGGGCGAAATCCGCTGCAAGGGCGTGTTCGAGAACGGCGCATGGGCCGAAGGCGCCAAGGACGAGATCGAGAAGACCGTGCGCAACACGGTCAAGCGGATCGGTTACGAACAGGACGGCTTCCACTGGGAAAGCTTCCGTTTCGAAAACAACCTCCACGCCCAGTCCGCACACATCGCGCAGGGCGTCGATGCGGGCGAGAACAAGGACGAGGGCGCGGGCGACCAGGGCATCATGTTCGGTTACGCCACCGACGAGACCCCCGGCCTGATGCCCGCCACGCTCTATTACAGCCACAAGATCCTCGAGCGCATGGCCGCCGACCGCCACTCGGGCGCGGCGCCGTTCCTCGAACCCGATGCGAAAAGCCAGGTCACGCTGCGTTACGAAGGCTCGGTTCCGGTCGCGGCAACCGCGGTGGTCGTTTCGACCCAGCACAAGGCGGGCTATGACGAGAACGATCCTGTCCGTCAGGCCGAACTCGAAGCATACGTGAAGGGCGTGATCGCCGATGTGATCCCGGCCAACCTGCTCTCCGAAACCGAATACTTCATTAATCCCACGGGTAGCTTCGAAATCGGCGGCCCCGATGGCGATGCCGGCCTGACCGGCCGCAAGATCATCGTCGACACCTATGGCGGCGCAGCCCCGCACGGCGGCGGCGCGTTCAGCGGCAAAGACCCGACCAAGGTCGACCGCAGCGCAGCCTACATCACCCGCTACCTCGCCAAGAACGTGGTCGCTGCCGGCCTTGCCACGCGCTGCACCATCCAGATCGCCTATGCGATCGGCGTGTCGAAGCCGCTCTCGCTCTATGTCGACACGCATGAAACCGGCACTGTCGGCGACGACAAGATCGAGCAGGCGATCCTCGGCATCGCCAAGCTCGGTGGTCTGACCCCGCGCTCGATCCGCACGCACCTTGGTCTCAACAAGCCGATCTATCAGCCGACCGCGGCCTATGGTCACTTCGGCCGCACCGCGGATGGCGACTTCTTCCCTTGGGAACGCCTCGATCTGGTCGATGATCTGAAGGCTGCTCTGGCCTGATAAAAGAACGGCGCGCCTTTGACGGGCGCGCCGTTTTCTTATGGGTCGTCCAAAGCGTTTTTGCGCGCTGCGAGCGCCGGTCAGACCCCTTCCAGACCCGCATCAGACCCCTTCCAGACCCCGCCCTGTATCGATGTTTCACGTGAAACATCGCGGCGGCGCGCAGCGATCAGCCGTGTTCGCCGTGGATCGGTGAGGGGCGATCGAACGCCAGTTCGGCATCCGAGAACGTGAAGGGGCTGCGCACCCCGGCCATCCCGCCAAGCTCGATCCGCATTCCGCGCGCGGCGACCTGCGGATCGGCAAACACCTCGTCCAGCCGGTTGATCGGCCCCGCCGGAACCCCCGCCGCGTGGCAGGCATCGAGCAGCCCCTGCTTGCTCCATGAAGCACACGCTGCCGCGATCTCCGCATCGAGCGCCGCCGCATTCGCGGTGCGATCGCCATTGGCGGCAAAGCGCGGGTCGGTGGTGAGATGCTCGAGCCCCAGCACCGCCATCAACCGGGCAAACAGCCCGTCATTGGCAGGCGCAAGGATCACATGGCCATCATCGACCGCGAACACCCCGTAAGGCGCGACCTGTGCATGGGCATTGCCCATCCGCGGCGGGTTTTCGCCGGTGGTGAAGAAATAGCTCGCCTGATTGGCCAGCAGCCCGACCGAACAATCGAGCAGGCTCATATCGACCTGCTGCCCGCGCCCGGTGCGCGCGCGCATCAACAGCGCGGCCTGCACGCCGTTGGCGGCCCAGACGCCGGTGGCAAGATCGCTGATCGAGATGCCCATCTTGACCGGATGGCCCGAAGGCTCACCGGTCAGCGACATGAACCCGCTCATCCCCTGCACCACGAAGTCATATCCCGCCTCGTGCGCGCGCGGGCCCGTCTGGCCGAACCCGGTGATCGAGCAGTAGACGAGGCCCGGATTGGCTTCGGACAGACTGGCATGGTCGAGCCCGAACTTGGCGAGCGTGCCGGTCTTGAAATTCTCGATCAGCACATCGGCGCGTTCGCACAGCGCACGCACCCGCGCCAGATCGTCCGCATCCGAAAAATCGGCAATGATCGAGCGTTTGCCGCGGTTGCAGGCGTGGTAATAGGCCGCCTCGCGGTGGACGCGGCCTTCGGCATCGGTGCGCTCGACCCATGGCGGGCCCCACAGCCGCGTGCCATCGCCTTCTGGGCTTTCGACCTTGATCACATCCGCGCCCAGATCGGCGAGGATCTGCCCGCAGAACGGCCCCGCGAGCACGCGCGCCAGTTCCACCACCTTGAGGCCCGCCAGCGGCGCCTGCGGGTTGCGCGGATGATCGAGCCACATGGCCTATTCTCCCAGCCTTGCTTTGAGGAAGGCGACACTGTCCGCCAGCACCGGGCCCTTGTTGCGGAACGGCACCGACAGCGCCATCACCACCTCTTCGTGATCGAGCGCGCCGTAATTCTTCACCTCTGCATCCGCGCCCAGCGCCTTGAGCTTTGCCCCCAGATTGTCGGCATTGCGCGGGCGCACGGTTTCGTCGCCATCCGACGTGACCAGCAGCAGCGGCGGGGCATCCGCGCGCGCAAAGGTGATCGGCTGCGTTTCGGCAGGCCTCTCCCATTGGCTGAACGCGGCAATCGATCGCGGACTGTCGAAGGGATAGAAATCGTATGGCCCCGACAGGCCCACACCCGCCTTGATGAAATCGGGTGCGATCCCGCCTGCTTCCAGCCGCTCGGCATCCAATGCGAGCATCACCGCCTGATAGGCGCCCGCCGAATGGCCCATCACCGCGACCTTGCCCGGATCGCCGCCAAACTGGCGCACATTGTCGCGCGTCCACGCCAGCGCTTCGACCCCGTCGTCCACGAAGGCGGGGAAGCGAATATCCGGTACCTTGCGATAGTCGGGCACCACCACGACAAAGCCCGCCCGCGCCAGCGCGCGCCCGGCAAAGGCATAGGAGGTGCGATCGCCCTTGGCCCAGCCGCCGCCATACCAGAACACCACCACGGGCAGGTCGCGCCCGCGCGTTTCGGGCACCCACACATCGAGTTTCTGCGAATGGCTGCCGAAAGCGACACCTTCGGCCACTTGCACCGCGCCCGTGGTTCCGCCGGTCACCCGGTCGTAATAGGCGAGCAGCCGCGGCGGCGAGGTGAAAGCGAGGAACCCGCCCACCGCGGCCAGCAGGCCAAGCCCGCCGATGCTCAGCGCGCGTTTCATGCGGTGAGGTAATGTGCGGTGGTGGTCGCGGCGATATCGGCCTCGGTCACGCCGGGCGCGGTCTCGATCAGGCGGAAGGGCTCACCCTTGCCCGCGCGCTGGAACACCGCAAGATTGGTGATCACCATGTCGACCACGCCCGCGCCGGTCAGTGGCAACGTGCATTCGGGGATGAACTTCGGCGTCCCGTCCTTGGCGGTGTGGTCCATCACGACGATGATCTTCTTCACGCCCGCGACCAGATCCATCGCGCCGCCCATTCCCTTGATCATCTTGCCCGGGATCATCCAGTTGGCGATGTCGCCGTTCTCGGCCACTTCCATCGCGCCCAGCACGGTCAGGTCGATATGCCCGCCGCGGATCATCGCAAAGCTTGTGGCGCTGTCGAAATAGGCCGAGTGCGGCAGCTCGCTGATCGTCTGCTTGCCCGCGTTGATCAGGTCGGCATCGACCTCGTCCTCGTAAGGGAAGGGACCGATCCCCAGCATCCCGTTCTCGCTTTGCAACGTCACCATCATGCCTTCGGGGATGTGGTTGGCGACCAGCGTGGGGATGCCGATCCCGAGGTTGACGTAATAGCCGTCCTTCAATTCGCGCGCGGCGCGGGCGGCCATCTGGTCGCGGGTCCAGCCGGTGGGAAGCGTGGTCATGCGGGAGAACTCCTGAAACAAGGGGCTGCGCCGGGCCGGGCGGGCGGGCGCGGGAAAGCGGAAAAGGCGAAGCTATTGACCGCCGGCGGGTGTGTCGGGGGCCCAGCGTTCGCCTTCCGGGAAGACATCGTCGATCGTGCCGCGGATCGCATGGCCGTAAACCGGGTTGGGCAGAACGAACCAGCCATCGCCCCACAATGCCGCCAGATCGCCGCGCGCGGCGAGCGTGCGGCGCTGCTGGACGGTGAGCGCAGGCGCGTTGAGCGCATCGGCGAAATCGCCAAGATTGTCGCCGGCCTGCGCAATTACGCAGTAGCGTGCGGCGATCATCGCGCGGCGGCCGTCCTTGGCCGATCCGCTCGCATCGTCGCCGCGCAGGAACAGGGTTTCGCCATGCACCGCATCGCCCAAGCCCGCCTTGGCGAGCGCGGCCACGGTGCCCGCTGCGGTCGCGGCGGCGCGGTTGGTGTTGAACACGGGCGTGATCCCCGCCTCGCGCAGCCGGCGCAGCCCTGTCACTGCGCCCGGAACGGGCACCGCCAGCATCGCGCCCTGCTGCTCCCAGCGCTCCCACACCTTGGCGTCATAGGCATTGCCGTTGCGCGCCTGCCAATATTCGAACCCGCTGTTGAGGATCACGGTCTCGTCCGCGTCGAACACCACCGCGAGCGGTTTGCGGCTGCCATCGGCGTTGCGGCACGACACCGCGCCGATCCCGCCCGCCGCGCCCGGCAGGCCGAGCAGCACCGACGTGGCAGGCGCGGTCCTGGCGCGTGCGACCGCGTAATCGGCGAGCATCCGGTAGGCCTGGATCGAGGCCCCCGCCGCCTCGCCCGAGCCATACAGCCAGCGCATCGAATCGGGCGCGGCCTGATCGCCCGGCAGTGTCGTTGTCGGAGCGGGCGTCGGTGCGGCAGCGACGATGGAAGGCACAGGGGTGGGCGCAGGGGTTGCCGCACAACCGGCGAGCAGTGCGCTCGCCAGCGTTGCGGTGAGGATCGGGGTCTTCGTCATAAGGGGGGTCTATTGTCCAAGCAGCGGGGGTGTCAGGAACCAGCCGTTGCCGATCAGCGGTTCGAGCTCGGCCCCGGCTTCGGGGTTGCGCAGATAGCGCACGCGCGCGTCGAAATCGGCGCGCTCGTCTCCGGCCATCGCGATGATGCAGGTGATCGCGGCAAGGCTCGCGCGGCGCTGGTCCTTCAGGTCGGCTTCGTCGCGGCGGAGCGAGATGATGTCCTGCCCGCGCGGGTCGAGCCCCGATTGTTCGAGCGCGGTGCGCACCGCGCCCGACTGGGTGGTGGTGAGGTCGGACAGCCAGGCGATCTCGACGCCTTCCTGCCGCAGCAGCGCAAGCCCGATCGCAAGCCCGGGCAGACGCGGCGGCACTGCCGGCGGGGCAAACACGCCGCCTGCCGGATCGAGATCGATCGCAACCACCAGCTGTTCGCCCACGGCGCAGGTCCGGCGCTTGCCATCGACCGCGATCGGATCGGCAAGCACGGCGGAAGGAAGCTCCGCCCCGCCCGCAGCCTGCCGCGCGGCTTCCTGCGTGTAACGCACAAAGCGCGCAAAACCGGCCTGATCGGCGGCAAGCGGGTTGGCAGGATCGGGGAACGCAGCTGCAGGCGTAGTCGGTGCAGATGGCAACGAGGAAGTGCGTGCAGGCACAGCAGCCGCGGGCGCGGGTGCGGGTGCGGGTGCGGGTGCGGGTGCGGGTGCGGGCGCAGCTGTTGCCGCTGGCAACGGAGCAGGAGTGGGCACAGGCGTTGGCATGGCAACGGGCGCTGGTGCCGGTGCCGGTGCCGCGGCAGGCATGGGCGCAGGCGTCGCGGGCGAAGGAACCGGCATTGGCGCGGCCCCCGCGTCACTGGCGGCGGGCGCGGCGGGCGCGGCCTCTCCCTCGCCTTCGACCACGTTCTTGCCGAGGATCGCCGAGCCCGCGAGCGCCGGAATCGCTGCGGCCACACAGCCCGAAAGCGACGTGCCCGCCAGCATCACCAGTGGCAACACAGCCAGTGCCTTGTTCATTACGCGGTCTCCTTCTCCCGAACCGTCAGGAACTCGATCTTCTTGTCATAGGGCGCCCCGAGGACGATCCGATTAACAAACACCCCGGCAAGGTGGATCTGGTCGGGATCGAGGCTGCCTGCGGGCACCACTTCCTCGACCTCCGCAACGCACACCTTGCCACAGGTCGCGGCAGGCAGGTTGAAGTTGCGCGCGGTCTTGCGGAAGATCAGGTTGCCCGTCTCGTCCGCTTTCCACGCCTTGACGATCGCCAAGTCGGCGAAGATCCCGTGTTCGAGGATATAGGTCTGCATCTCTCCGTCGCGGCCGACGAAATCCTTGTGCTCCTTGCCCTTGGCCACTTCGGTGCCGACTCCGGTGCGGGTGTAGAAGCCGGGGATGCCTGCGCCCCCTGCCCGCATCCGTTCGGCCAGCGTGCCTTGCGGGCAGAACTCGACCTCGAGCTCGCCGCTCAGATACTGGCGCTCAAATTCCTTGTTCTCGCCGACATAGGACGAGATCATCTTCTTCACCTGCCGGGTGCGCAGCAGCTTGCCGATGCCCTCGTTGTCGATCCCGGCGTTGTTGCTGGCGAAGGTCAGCCCCTTCACACCGCTGTCACGAATCGCGTCCAGCAGGCGCTCGGGCAGTCCGCACAGGCCGAATCCACCGGCGGCGATCACCATGTCGTCCCTGAGAACCCCGGCGAGCGCGGCGGGAGCATCGGTGAAAAGCTTGGTCATGGGCGGTTCTTTGCCTCTTGTGGTGTGGCGCAAGGTCTGGTTTCGAAAGCCGAAACCGCTGGCCCCGTGATTAGGAAATTCGGACCGATCTGTCACCCTCGCCGCAGCGGCAAATCCGAATCAACTTTCATGTTGCGATGCAAAATTACCGCTCGCCCGATTTTTGCGCAACAACTAGGCATATGCCCGTAAATTGGGCAGAAATTTGCAAGTTTGCGCACAGAATTGCGCTGTTTGTGCAATGAGTTGCATCCTTTGCATCAAAAAGCCCTTTTTCGCACTTGCACAACGGCCCTGTGTGGTGCATTTAGAGCATGCCTTTTCAGGCATCCTCTCCCAAACTTTTCAAGCCCGGCACTTGGTGCCGGGCTTTTTTCTTGCGCGCTCGCAGCTGCCAGCTGCCCGCATCGGGCGACGCGCGCCGATTGTATTCGCCTGCACCCGTTCCTAGCTAGACAGCCGAACCGAGGCAGACAGGAACAATCGATGGCAGACGCCGAAACCGCCACCCCCACCCGCACCGTCAGGCTTCAGGTCGCGCCCGCGCGGCAGGAAGAATCGGGCGCCGGGATCGCGCGCATGCCGCGCTCGGCCTTTCAGAAGCTGGGTATCACTGAAGGCGATATCGTCGAGGTTCGCGGCAAGCGAGTTACTGCGGCGATCGCGATGGCGGCCTACCCCGAAGACGACGCGCTCGACGTGGTCCGGCTGGACGGCCTGCAGCGCGCCAATGCGCAAGGCGGTTCGGGCGAGCATGTCGAGATCGCGCGCGGCGAATCGCGTCCCGCGACCCGCGTGGTGTTCGCCCCTGCGCAGCGCGAAATGCGCCTCCAAGGCCCGACACAGGCGTTGAAGCGCAATTTCTTCGGCCGCCCGCTGGTTGCCGGCGATCTGGTTGCGACCACCGGCCAGCAGCCGGTGCAGAACATGCCCGCCGACGTGCGCCAATTGCTGCGCGCGCCGGCCTATGCGCTCACCCAGATCCGCCTTACGGTCGCCTCGACCAGCCCCAAGGGCCTCGTCCATATCGACGAGAACACCGAAGTCGAGCTGCGCGCCGAATTCGAAGACCCGCGCGATGGCCGTGCGGTGGTCAACTATGACGACGTTGGCGGGATGGAGGACACCATCCGGGCCTTGCGCGAAATGGTCGAACTGCCGCTGCGCTACCCCGAACTGTTCATCCGCCTTGGCGTCGAACCGCCCAAGGGCGTGCTGCTCCACGGCCCGCCGGGCACCGGCAAGACCCGCCTTGCGCAGGCGGTGGCGAGCGAAAGCGACGCCGAATTCTTCATCATCAACGGGCCCGAAATCATGGGCTCGGGCTATGGCGAATCGGAAAAGCGGCTGCGCGAGGTGTTCGAGGAGGCGACCCGGGCTTCGCCTGCGATCATTTTCATCGACGAGATCGATTCGATCGCACCCAAGCGCACGCAGGTGCCGGGCGAAGCCGAAAAGCGCCTCGTCGCGCAGCTGCTGACGCTGATGGACGGGCTGGAAAAGCGCGCCAATCTCGTCGTCATCGCGGCCACCAACCGGCCCGATGCGATCGACGAGGCGCTGCGCCGTCCGGGCCGGTTCGACCGCGAGATCGTGATCGGCGTCCCCGACCAGCGCGGCCGGCGCGAAATCCTCGGCATCCACACCCGCGGGATGCCGCTCGAAGGCGAGGTCGACCTCGATGAACTCGCGCGCGTGACGCACGGCTTCGTCGGCGCGGATATCGCCGCGCTGGCCCGCGAGGCCGCGATCGAGGCGGTGCGGCGGATCATGCCGCGGCTCGACCTCGACGAACGCACGATCCCGCCCGAAGTGCTCGAAGACCTCTGCGTCACCCGCGACGATTTCCTGTCGGCACTGAAGCGCGTCCAGCCATCGGCGATGCGCGAAGTGATGGTGCAGGTGCCCAATGTCGCATGGGACGACATCGGCGGCGCGGGCGAGGCCATCGACAAGCTGAAGGAGGGGATCGAGCTGCCGCTGAAAAACCCCGATGCCTTCCGCCGGCTGGGCATCCGCCCGGCCAAGGGCTTCCTGCTTTATGGCCCCCCGGGCACCGGCAAGACGCTGCTCGCCAAGGCTGTGGCAAAGGAGGCCGAGGCGAACTTCATCTCGATCAAGTCGTCCGATCTGCTGTCCAAATGGTATGGCGAAAGCGAACAGCAGATCGCCAAGCTGTTCGCCCGCGCCCGCGCGGTCGCGCCTTGCGTGGTGTTCATCGACGAGATCGACAGCCTGGTGCCCGCGCGCGGCTCGGGTCAGGGCGAGCCGCAGGTCACGGGCCGTGTGGTCAACACGATCCTTGCCGAAATGGACGGGCTGGAAGAGCTGCAATCGGTCGTCGTGATCGGCGCGACCAACCGCCCGACGCTGGTCGACCCCGCCTTGCTGCGTCCGGGCCGTTTCGACGAGCTGGTCTATGTCGGCACCCCCGACAAGGCGGGCCGCGCGCATATCCTCGGCATCCACACCGAGAAGATGCCGCTGGCCGAGGATGTCGATCTCGATGGAATCGCGGCCGAGACCGAGCGGTTCACCGGCGCCGATCTGGAAGATGTGGTGCGCCGGGCCGGTCTTGCCGCGCTGCGCCGTGTCGGCGGCGAGGTGACCGCAGTCGAGCGGCGCGATTTCGACGCCGCGCTCAAGGATTCGCGCGCCACGGTCACGCCCGAGATGGAAAGCGAATATCTCAAGATGCGCGGCGAGCTCAAGAAGCGCGCGGCCGCGGTGCAGCCGATCGGGTTCCTGTCACCCGACATGCTGACCCCGACGCGCGAGAAAAAGCACGACTGATGTTTCACGTGAAACATCGCCGCCCGACTGCCTTACAGGCATAGGAAGCGGGGTCTGAAAGGGGGCAAGACGGGGTCAAACACCCCTTTTGCCCCCTTTGTCATCCGCAGTCAGTGCGCCGCGTCCCAGCTTTGCCCCGACCCGATCTCGACCCCCAGCGGCACCGACAGGTGAACCGATGGCAGCGCGGCATCGGCCATCACCTGCCGGATGATCGGGGTCGCGGCCTCGACGCGCGCTTCGGGCATTTCGAACACCAGTTCGTCGTGCACCTGCAGCAGCATCCGCACATCATCCAGTCCCGCCTCGGCCAGCGCCGGCAGCATCCGCACCATCGCCCGCTTGATGATGTCGGCGCTGGTGCCTTGGATCGGCGCGTTGATCGCCGCGCGTTCGGAGCCTTGCCGTTCGGCCTGGTTCTTGGAATTGATCCGCGGGAACCATGTCTTGCGACCGAACAGCGTCTCCGAATAGCCCTTGGCCCGGACGCTCTCCAAGGTTTCGTGGATATAGCGCTGGATGCCCGGGAACCGCTGGAAATAGGTGTCGATCATCGCCTGCGCCTCGTCCGGCTCGACCTCGAGCCGGCCGGCAAGGCCCCAGCGGCTGATGCCGTAGAGGATCGCGAAATTGATCGTCTTGGCGCGCGCGCGGGTGTCGCGGGTCACTTCGCCGAACATCTCCTGCGCGGTGCGCGCATGGATGTCCTCGCCCGCGGCGAAGGCTTCCTTCAACGCGGGCACATCGGCCATGTGCGCCGCTAGCCGCAGTTCGATCTGCGAATAGTCCGCCGCGAGCAGCACGTTGCCCGGTTCGGGCACGAAAGCCTCGCGGATCTGGCGGCCGATGCTGGTGCGGATCGGGATGTTCTGGAGGTTCGGATCGGTCGAAGACAGCCGCCCGGTCTGCGCGCCGACAAGGCTGTAACTGGTGTGGACGCGCCCGGTATCGGGGTTGATCGCGGCCTGCAGCGCATCGGTATAGGTCGATTTCAGCTTGGCGAGCTGCCGCCAGTCGAGCACCAGCCGCGCGATCGGCGCGCCTTCCGCGCTCAGCTTTTCGAGCACCGAGACATCGGTCGAATACTGCCCGCTCTTGCCCCTCTTGCCGCCCTTGTAGCCAAGCTTGTCGAACAGGATGTCGCCCAATTGCTTGGGGCTGCCGACGGTGAATTCCTGCCCCGCGACGGTGTGAATTTCGCCTTCGAGCCGGGCGATTTCGTGCGAGAATTCTTCCGAGAGTTTGGCCAGCCGCTTGCGATCCACCCGGATGCCCTCGCGTTCCATCGCGGCGACCACCGGGATTAGCGGGCGTTCGACCCGTTCATAAATCCGCGTGCCGCCTTCTGCCGCCAGTCGCGGTTTGAGCAGCGCGTGAAGCCGCCAGGTGACATCGGCATCTTCGGCGGCATAGGCGGTCGCGCGGTCGAGCGGCACTTCGCCGAACCCGATCGCCTTCTTGCCCGTGCCGCACAGTTCCTTGAACGGGATCGGGGTGTGGCCAAGGTGGCGCTGGCAGAGCTCGTCCATCCCGTGGCCGCCGCCCACGCCTTCCTCGCCGCGCCCCGCATCGAGCGCGAAGCTGATCACCATCGTATCGTCGATCGGCGCGACCATGATCCCGTGACGGGCGAGCACATTGAGATCGTATTTGCCGTTCTGGAAGATCTTGAGCACCGCTGCATCCTCGAGCAGCGGCTTCAACGCGGCGATCGCTTCCTTCAGCGGCACCTGCTCGGGCCGCTCGGCAAACATGTCCGACCCGCCATGGGCGAGCGGGATGTAGCAGGCATCATTGGGGCCGAGCGCAAGGCTCACCCCGACGAGATCGGCGCGCATCGCATCCAGTGCGCTGGTTTCGGTATCGACCGCGACGGCCTGTGCGGCGCGCGCACGCGCAACCCATGCTTCGAGCCGTTCGAGCGTTTGCACCGTCTCGTAGGTGGAATGGTCGACGCCCGGCATGTCCGGCAGCGGCTGGCGGTTGCCTTCGCCCGATACCGTTGCAGCAGTTCCGGCCGTGCTCGGCTTGGGCGGATTGAGATCGGTCGTGCGCGACGGGCTGCCCGCGCCGGCATCGAGCCGCCGCAGCAGAGAGGTAAAGCCGTGCTTTTCGAGGAACGCCGCCAGCGGTTCGGGCGGCACCGGGCCAAGCGCCATCTCGTCGAGCGGCTGGGGTAGGTCGCAATCCTCCTTCAGGGTCACCAGCACACGCGACAATTCGGCATCGCCGCGCCCTTCTATCAGCCGCTCCTTGAGCTTGCTGGCCTTCATGCCCTCAGCCGCGTCGAGCGCGGCGGCAAGCGAGCCGTGTTCGGCGATCAGCTTGCTCGCGGTCTTGGGGCCGATGCCATAAATGCCTGGCACATTGTCGACCGCATCGCCCATCAGCGCGAGCACATCGCCCACCAGTTCGGGGCGCACGCCGAACTTTTCCTCGACCTCTTCGAGCCAGATGCGCTGGTTCTTCATCGTGTCGAGCATGTCGATTCGGGCAGGCCCGTTCGCGGTGTCGACCTCGCCGATCAGCTGCATCAGATCCTTGTCGGAACTGACGATCGTGACATCCCACCCGCGCTCCTGCGCGCGGCGGGCGTAGGTCGCGATCAGATCGTCGGCCTCGAGCCCGGGGACTTCGATGCAGGGCAGGCTGAAAGCGCGCGTGGCATCGCGGATCAGCGGAAATTGCGGGACGAGATCCTCGGGCGGCTCAGGCCGGTTGGCCTTGTAATGCTCGTAAAGGTCGTTGCGGAAACTGATCGATCCGGCATCGAGGATCACCGCAAGATGGGTCGGCCCGTCGGCGGCATCGAGATCGGCGGCGAGCTTCCACAGCATCGTGGTATAGCCATAGACTGCGCCCACCGGGGTGCCTTCGGGATTGGTCAGGGGCGGCAGACGGTGATACGCCCGGAAGATGTAGGACGACCCGTCGACGAGATAGAGATGCTGCTTTTCGGCCATGCCAGTCTGCTAGCAGGCAGTTGTGCGCGCGGGTAGCGATTTGGCGGGACCATCCGGGTGCAGACCCAATTGTGGCGAAAATGCGGCAGAATTTGGGCGCAGCGCCTTATTTCGCTTGTAACCGTGTCAAAGTCGCCCTATTTCGCTTTTCGAACCGGACAACGAACCACCGGTCCGCGCGTTCCCATCGGGCCGCGTGACAACTGCAGGACAAAGGAATTCTTTCATGCGCAAGATCATCCTCGCCGCCGCCATCGCCACCTCGGCTCTCGGCCTCGCCGCTTGCAGCGAAAAGACCGAAACCGAAACCGGCGAAGCCGTTGACGCGATGGCTGCCGACGCCGAAACCAACGTCGACGCCGCTGGCGCCGCGATCGAAGACGCTGCTGACGAAACCGCCAACAACGTCGAGCGCGCTGCTGACGGCGCTGCTGCAACCGCAGAGCAGACCGCTGACGAAGTCGGCGCCGAAGCTGAGCAGGTTGCCAACGAAGCCGAAGCTGCTGCTGAATAATCAGTAGTGCCTGGCCCGCCCGCGGCAACGCGGGCGGGCGGCAAACGAAAAGGGCGGTGCCGCGAGGCGCCGCCCTTTTTCGTGTCGCGCGTCAACCGCGAAGCTGCGCTTCAGCCCCCGGTCGGATAGGGCGCATTGGCCCAGTTGCGCGTGGGATTGGCCTGCGCCTTGGCGGCAAAGCCATCGTAAAGCGCACGGGCGATTGCGGCGATCCGCTCTTCGCGCGCGGCCTTGGTGCCTTGCCCGGTGACGTAGATTGCGACCGCGATCACGCGCCCGTCGGGGCATTCGATCAGGCCGATATCGCTCGACGTGTTGTTGAGCGATCCGGTCTTGTGGCTGACCCGCGCGTCGAGCGGGATGTGCGCCGGAATGCGGCGCTTGCCCGTGACCGTGCGGCTCATCGCGCCGAGCAACACCCGGCGGCTGTCGTCGGACAGATATTGCCCGCCGTAAATCCCCGCCAGAAGCTTCGCCATCGTGCGCGGGGTGGCGGCATCGCGCGGGTCGATGAAGGTTGCCGGATTGTGCTGACCATCGTCGCGCACCAGCGTCGCGATGTCACGGTTGATCGAGAAATTGCTGATCCCCTGCCGCCGGATCCAGTCGTTGACCACGCCGGGTCCGCCGACCGCGGCAAGCAGCGCATCGGTGGCGGGGTTCGACGAGCGGGTGATCATCATCTCGATCAGATCGATCGCGGGCAGATACTGCCCGGCCCGCACCGGCGCCTTGGCCGAGGAATACTTCGCCGACGCCACGGGCAGCAACAGCGGGAACTCCGAACTCAGCGAAAAGCGGCCCTTCTCGACCATTTCGAGGAACGTCGCGGCCACCGCGACCTTGCTGGTCGAAGCCATCGGGAACAGCTGGTCGCCCAGCACCATCACCTCTTCGCCGGTGGCAAGATCGATCGCGGCCACTCCGATTCGTCCCAGCGCCGGATTGGCAAGCTGGGCGATGCGCTGTTCGAACGACGAGGCATAGACCGCATCGAAGCTTTGCGGGTTGCGCAACTGGGTGCCGAAGGTGGTGTCGAAAGTGGCCTGCAATTCGGCCTGCGCCGCGGCAGGCTGCGCCATCGCAGCGAAGGAAGCGGCAAGGCCGATGACGGCGGCGATAAAGCGGGGGGTTGCCATGCGCTAAGGCTACTCCGACAGGGTTTCCGGGGGCTTAACGCAACCTACGCCCGCTTCCTTTGTCGCGGCAAGCCCCCGTTTTGCCGCATGCGACGAACAGAGCATGGAACACGCCAAGGCTTGCTGTGCTTGCGGGCGCCCTCCTCCCATGCGTCTGATGGGGCTGTGTCGCAGGTTCGTCGATTGAGGGTGCAGGGCGCGCCTACGCCACTTGACTGGATTTCCGGCCAAGGCACTCTGCGGGCCAATTATCGCTCCGAGGGGACCACCAACCATGACCGACATTGCCACCGCCAGCGCCCTGCGCGCCGGCATTGCCGCGCTGCTGCTTTCAGGTTCGGGCATCGCGCTCGCGCAGAGCGTGCCGATCGTCAAGCCGGGCGCACCCGGTCAGGCTTCGGGCACGCTGTCTGCCGAACAGGCGACGCGGCTTGCCCAGGCCAGCTACACCCCGGCAGATGTCACGTTCATGCAGGGCATGATCGTCCACCACCAACAGGCGGTGGACATGGCAAAGCTGGTCAAGGACCGCACCAACACCGAAGAGCTGAAGACCATCGCGGGCCGGATCGAATCGAGCCAGGCCGACGAGATCGCCTTCATGGAGAGCTGGCTGAAAGAACGCGGCGAGCCCGTCGCCGATCCGATGATGAAGGGGCATGCCGAGCACATGCACCACATGATGAAGGGCATGGCATCGCCTGAGGCGCTGGCAGCGCTGGCCGCGGCCAAGGGCACCGAGTTCGATCGCCAGTTCCTGACGCTGATGATCGCGCATCACGACGGCGCGCTCGACATGGTCGAAACCCTGCTCGACGAGGAAGGCACCGCGACCGATCCGGTGATGTTCCAGTTCGTCAGCGATGTCGAAAGCGAACAGAAGACCGAAATCGGCCGGATGGACAAGCTGCTCGCCACGCTGTCGGCCGATCCGCGCGTTGGCCTTGCCGCAGGCTTCGACAATGCGGGCGAAGCGATCATGGGGCTGGTCAAGGTGGCCTCGCTGCGCAAGCCCGCGGGCTTCTTCAACCCCGCCAACCCTGCCGATCTGCGCCCGCCTGTCGCGCCAAGGAAGGATGCAAGCGACAAGGCCGAGGCGGCAAAGCCTGCCGAGGCTGTATCGGCTGCGCCTGCGGCTGCGGCTACGACTGCGGGTGCTGCCACGCCCCCGCGCGAGGAGGAGGATACCCTCACCGAATATGCCGAACGCTCGCCGCTGCTCGATTTTGCCAACACCGATATGGCATTCTTCGGCGATGTGATGGTCGCCGGCTCCTATCACGGGTTCAACATCTACCAGCTGAGCGCGGACGGCGTGCCTACGCTCAAAAGCTCGGTCGTGTGCCCCGGCGGACAAGGCGATGTCTCGGTGGTGGGCAACATCCTCGTGATGAGCGTCGAGCAGACCCGTGGCCGGATCGACTGCGGCCTCGAAGGCGCGCCGGGCAAGGTCAACGAAGACCGCTTCCGCGGATTGCGTGTGTTCGACATCTCCGATCTGTCCGCCCCGCGTCAGGTCGGCGCGGTGCAGACCTGCCGCGGCAGCCACACGCATTCGATCGTCAGCGCCGATGACAAGCGCCTGATTGTCTACAATTCGGGCACGGCGGGCATCCGCGATGGCAAGGAACTGGCCGGCTGCGTCGGCAGTACGCCGGGCGACAGCCGCACCGCATTGTTCTCGATCGACGTGATCGAGATCCCGCTCGCCGATCCGTCGAAATCGCGCATCGTCAAATCGCCGCGCGTCTTTGCCGACGAAAAGACCGGCGAGATCGCCGGCCTTTGGAAGGGCGGCGATCACGGTGACGGCACGCAGGACACCTCGCGCACGGATCAATGCCACGACATCACGGTCTTCCCAGCGCTAAAGCTGGCAGCGGGCGCGTGTTCGGGCAACGGCATCCTGTTCGACATTGCCGATCCGCTCAATCCCAAGCGGCTCGACGTCGCGACCGATACGGGCTTTGCCTATTGGCATTCGGCAACCTTCAACAATGACGGCACCAAGGTGATCTTCACCGACGAATGGGGCGGCGGCAGTCGGCCGCGCTGCAAGGCATCGGACCCCAAGACCTGGGGCGCCAACGCGGTTTACGACATCAAGGACGGCAAGCTCGTCTTCCGCAGCCATTACAAGATGCCCGCGCCGCAATCGGACATGGAAAACTGCGTCGCGCACAACGGCTCGATCATCCCGGTGCCGGGCCGCGACCTGTTCGCGCAGGCCTGGTATCAGGGCGGGCTTTCGGTGATGGACTTCACCGACAGCGCCAACCCCAAGGAGATCGCCTATTTCGATCGCGGGCCGATCGATGCCAAGCAGATGGTGCTGGGCGGTTACTGGTCGACCTATTGGTACAAGGGCCACATCTATGGCACCGAAATCACCCGCGGGATCGATGTGTTTGCGCTGAAGCCGAGCGAGCATCTGACCGAAGCCGAAATCGCCGCCGCCAAGGCCGCGACCTATGAAAACGACCGGTTCAATCCGCAGACCCAGACCCGCGTCACGTGGGACAAGGGCGTGATCGACGCGGCCCGGGCAAGCCGCAAATAGGCCGGATCCTTGCGGAAGCGGTGGCTACCGCGCCCGTATCCGGCAGGGCCGCTCAGCGTGCTGAGCGCAGCCCTGCGGCGCGGGCGGCCTGCCGCTTCATGCGCTGCTGCAAGGCCATGAATTCGGCCAGCGGCACGGGCTTGCTGAACAGGTAGCCCTGCATTTCATGGCACCCGATCGCGCGCAGTACCTCGGCCTGCGCCTCGCGTTCGACCCCTTCGGCAATCACGAACATGTCGAGCGCGTTGGCCAGCGTGATAGCCCCTTCGACCAGCATCGCCGCCTTGTTGCCGGCCTCCAGCCCGGTCAAAAGCGACTTGTCGATCTTGATATGCGTGAAGCCGTAGGATTTGAGATAGTGGATACTGGTGAACCCGGTGCCGAAATCGTCGAGCGCCAGCGCGATGCCCGCTGATTTCAGCGCCTCGGTCGCCTTGATCGCAAGGCCGGGATTGGCCAGCAGATAGCTTTCCGTCATCTCGAGCTGCAAGCGGTGTGCAGGGAAACCGGTGCGTTCAAGGATCGACAGCACCTGCCGTTCAAACCCCGGATGGCGAAACTGCGCGGGCGAGACATTGACGCTGAGACACAGCTCGCCCAGCGGGCGGATTTCGCGGCACGCGCGTTCAAGCACGTAAAGCCCGAGCGGATGGATCTGCCCGGTCGCCTCGGCCACCTCGATGAATTCGTCGGGTGACAGCGCCCCTTGCGCGCGGCGCGGCCAGCGCAGCAGCGCTTCGGCTGAAACGATCGCGCCGCTAACCGCATCGATGATCGGCTGATACACCACATCGAACTCTTCCGCGCCGAGGCCCGAACCGATCTGGCCCTCGATTTCGAGCCGCCGCAACCGGCCCTCGTCGAGGTCCTCGGTATAGATCGCGATCTGCGCCTTGCCCTCGGTCTTGGCGTGATACATCGCGATGTCCGCGCGCCGCAGCAATTCGCGCGGGTGCACGTTCTCGTCGCTGTTGGTGGCAATCCCGATCGAACCGCTGATCTGGAGCACGTGGCGATCGAACAGGACCGGCAGGGCCATCTGTTCGAGCAATCGCAGCGCCAATTTTACCGCGACCGCGCTCGCCGATTCGCCGCTGCCATCGGTTTCGATCAGCACCGTGAATTCATCTCCGCCCACGCGCGCGAGGATCGCCCCCTCGGGGCATTGCTCGCGCAGGCGGTGGCACACGGTGCGGATCAGCTCGTCGCCCGCCTGATGGCCATGCTCGTCATTGACCTGCTTGAACCCGTCGAGATCGATGAACACGATCGCAAGGCTGCCGCGCTGCGGCACCTCGCGCTGGTCGAGCCGGTCGAGCCGGGCGAGCAATTCGCGGCGGTTGTGCAGCCCGGTGAGCGGATCGGTAAAAGCGATGCGGCGGTTCTCCTCGCTCAGCCGTTCGGTCTCCTGCTGGCGGATGTGGAGCTTGCGGCGCGAACCGACCACCTCGGAAAAGGAGCGATTGAAACTGTGCGTCACCACCGCCATCCCGACGCACACGCAGCACAATACCAGCGATTGCGGCAGGAGCTGGAAATTCTCGACCCATGAAAAATACAGCGCGAACGACACCGTGCTGACCACCGCCACCCGCATCGCGGCCGCCCGCAGCGTCATCAGGCAGAACACCGTGCTGACCTGGCTCAGCGCCAGAAAGAAGGTGAGATTGCTGCGCGCATAGGCGCCGGCATCCTGAAACACCCAGATCACCCAGGCGTTGAAAGCCAGCGTCATAAGCACTGCGAGCTGGCAGGTGCGCCGCAGATAGGCCGCGATCTGCGCGTCGTCGAACTGTTCGGCATCGCCCTGCCGCCGCCACCACACCGCGCGGGTCAGCGCGATCGCCGAAATCGCGGCGGGGCTGACAAGCGTCTTGGCGAGCTGTCCCGGATCGAAGGCGATCACCATGATCGCCACGGTGTTGCAGACCAGAATGACATAGAGCAGCGGGATCAGGCGCTGAAAGGTATGGAATTGCGCCCGGGTCAGTTCGGGATCGCTGGTGTCGAGATCGAAAAGGTCGAAGAAATTGCGCATGGCCTGCCTGGTAAACCGACCTGAGAAACGGTGATCGCCCTTTGCCTTACGGCGGCGTCTGCGAAGAACCACTCTGGCAGCGATAGGCAAAATCACGCAGGCGCTCGCTCAGGAACGGGAAAGCGCGGCGCGGCGCGGACGGTAGAGCGGCAGGGGGCAGGTCGGAACGCGGACGGCATCAAGGCTGTGCAGCACCGGTCCGGCCAATCTGCGGTCGGCGGCAAGGATGTGCGTGACCGCGAACCGCGCGGCAAAGGCGCGCACGCCGCCGGGATCGAGCTTGCCTTGCACGATATTGCGCGGGGCCATCATCGCCGCGATCCCGCCTTGCGCTCCGGCGCGCGCGGCCAGCAGATCGTTCCCGATCACCAGCACGCGCGCCTTGGGCGATGCCGCAAGGCAGGATTGGAGCGTCGCGATCTCGCGCGGGCGATCGAAGGCCGCGGGATCGCCGGTCCCGGGTGCAGTTAGCGCCAGCAGCGCCGCTGCCAGCACGGCGAGCACGCCCGCGCCCCAGGCAAACGCCCGCCGCTGTGCGAGCGCATCGCTCTGCAACAGCGCCCAGCACCCTGTTGCCATCAGCGCCGCCCATAAAGCGGCGCTGAAATAGCGCGCTTCGAGATAGCCGGTGAGCACCTGCGGGGTCAGCATCAGGGCCATCAGCACGGCGAAGCCTGCCAGGACGCCAAGGTGTCCGGCCGGGCGGCGTTCGGCGCGGCACAGCCATGCGAGCATCGCGGGCAAGGCCAGGAACGCCGCCGCCGCAAGGCCGAGGGGGCTCGCCGCCAGCGCCGCCGCCAGATAGGCCACTCGCCCGAGGTTCGCCGCCACCTTGCCCGCCCATGCCAGCGGATCGTCGGCAAGGCTCGGCTGCGGGGTCGGCCACCAGTCGGTGACATAGGCGCGGGCATCGATTGCGGTCGCGATCCCCGCATTGTCGGTCGCAAACAGCGTGCCGAAATGGATAAGCGAATAGGCGACCCACGGCGAGACTGCGACCAGCGCCGCCGCGAGAGCCGCCAGCGCCTTTGCGGGTGAGCGGGTCAACCACCCCACCATGATCGCCACCGGCAGCGGCAGGAGCAGCGCGTCGAAGCGGTTCAGCACGGCAAGGCCCGTCAGTAACCCGATCAGCCCCGCTTGGCTGAGGGTGATCGCGCGCGCCTGCAACAGCCCCCGCAGCACCAGCGCATAGAGCAGCAATTGCAGCGGGATGGTGCGCCCCGCCTGCATCTCGATCGGCAGCATGTTGGGGCCGGTAAGCAGCACCAGCGCCGCGCCAAGGCCGAGCCATGCAGCCCCTGTCACCCGCCGCGCGATCGCCTCCGATACCAGCGCGAACCCGGCGAAAGCGGCAAAAGCGAGATAGAACCCGGTGCGCGGCCCCGTGCCCGTTAGCGCGTCCAGCCCTG
The DNA here is from genome assembly GCF_001663175.1 of Erythrobacter neustonensis. Lineage (NCBI taxonomy): Bacteria > Pseudomonadati > Pseudomonadota > Alphaproteobacteria > Sphingomonadales > Erythrobacteraceae > Erythrobacter > Erythrobacter neustonensis. Next base: position 862,769 of record NZ_CP016033.1, read on the forward strand.
CGATGAGCATCGGGGTCAGCGGCGGAAAGCTCGCCGACCAAGGCAATTCGCTGGCATAGCTGCGCCAGTGCGTGAAGCGGTAGAAATCGCCGCCAACGGTTTGTGCCAGCTCCCACAATGCCCAGGAATCGGGTGAAAAAGGCGGTGCGGCGATCGCCTTGAACGACAGCGCGCCGAGCAGCGCGAACAGGACTGCCACCGGTGCCAGCCAACCGGCGCGCGGCACGGCGGCATCGGGGGTGTAGCCGCCGGTCGCCGCTACGAAGGTTTCCTTAAGCAACGCCAGCTTTGACGCCAGCCCACCGATCTTGGTGGGCACCTTGCCATCATCGGGATAGCGCCGCTCGACCGGGATATGCGCGACCTTCAATCCCAGCTGGCCTGCGCGTGACGTGAGATAGAACAGCAGGTTATAGACCGAGAACACTTCGCGGAACGGCTGCACGCCGGGATGCGTCAGATACGCTGCGGAATAGGCGCGAAAGCCGTTGGTGGTGTCGGTGAACCAGTGCCGCCCGGCCAAGCTCAACATCGGGGCATGCACCACGCGGTTGGCGATCGTGCGTTCCAGGGGCGTGTTTTCCGCCGCGCCGCCGGGAAGGTAGCGCGAGCCCTGAACATAGTCGCAGCCTTCGTCGAGCTTGGCGACCATCGCCGCCACTGCTTCGACCCCGTCCTTGCCGTTGCCGTCGATCGTGACGATCCCGGCGTAGCCTTCGCGAAGGCACCAGGCATAGGCCATACGCAGCTGCGCGGAGAGCTTGCCGGGGCCGGTCTTGGTCAGCACCGCCCTCACCCCGACCTCGGCCATGAAATCGGCATCGAGCGATCCGTCGGTCGATCCGCCGTCGGCGATCACCACGTCGACCGGGAGGTTTGCCGCCTTGATCCGCCGCAGCTGGCCGCGGATGCGCTCGCCTTCGTTGATGACCGGGATGACGAGCGCGTGGGCGTGGCGGCGCGGGCCGTGGAGCGCGACCTCGTGCGCGGGCACCTCCCACGCGGCATCGTCGAGGATCGGCGGGGGCGGCACGGTCATGCCCGCTCCTCCCCGGGCGCGAAGACCACCCATTTGGAGAGCACAAAGTTGACGCAGAACGATCCCCCCGCGCCCGCGACAAGGATCGCCAGCGGCCATGCGGCGGGCAGCGCGCGTTCAAGCAGCGCGACGATCCCCACCCGCACCGCCAGCGTCACCAGCGCAACCCCGGCATAGAGCGCCGCGCGCTTCATCGAGAGCGGACCGGAGCGGAAGCTCCAGGTCTGATGGATCACATAGTTCGCCCCCGCTGCGATGGCAAAACCGCTCGCCGCCGCCAGCCACAGCGGCAGCCCGGCATAGGCGTGCAGCGCAAAGGCGATGGCAAGGTCGAGGATCACGCCCAGCACCGTTACCAAAAGGAAGCGGATCAGCTGGCTCATGGCGCGCGCCTCACGAGGTGGCGGGCGATCCCGTCGGGGAGCGCCGGCAGGGTAACAAGGTCGATGGCGGCCCCGACAGTGGCGGTGCAGGTCGCATCCCCGATGGCCGAACCGCCCAGTGTCTCAAGGGTCAATGTGGTGACGCGGCCAAGGGCAACGGGCGCGAGGAGCTCGAGCGCGGGTGCATTGGCGATGCCGTAACGCGGGAAACCGGCCCAGCGGCCCTGGTCCGATGGCGCAGTGTCGGGCGAATCTTCCACCACCGTCAGCATCGCTGCGCGCCCCGTGGCAAAGGGCGGCTGCCGGGTGACGCGGACCGTGGCGGGGCCTTCGGAAGCGGCGCTGATTGCGAGCGTCAGACGGCCCGCTGCGCGTCCGGTGACGCGGCAGGTGGCAGGCGCCTCGGCGGGGGAAGCCGCAGCGCTGCGCACCCACAGCACCTGCTGGTCGTTGCGCGCGATCGGGGTGTAATTGGCGCGCAGCGCGCGGAAGAACGGCCAGTCGGCGCGGGTGAGCCATCCTTCCCAGCCGCTGTAATCGGGCGCGATCGTGGTGACCGCATCGACCGCGCGGCGCGCGACCAGCGCAGTGAAGGCCGCGCGCTTTGCAGGCCCGAGCGCATGGATCAGCGAACCGACATCGGCGGGGCTGCGCGTGCCCGCCGCAATATCGAGCGGCGAGGTATAGACCGACAGCAGGCGGCGGTTTTGCGGCACGCCCGCCGCATCCCACGCTGCCGCCAGCCTGCGCATCGCGGCAAGGTCTGCGGCATAATCGGGCGTCACATGGAAGCCGAGCGCGGGGTCGTAGACAGTGCGCGCCGACCATTCGGGTGAGCGGACAAGGCGTGCCGTCTCCGCCCCCGTCATCGCCACAGCCGCCAGCCCTGCCAGCACCATGAGCGCGCCCGGCCCGATCAGCCGCGCGGGCCTGCCTGCCTGCCGCCACAGCCGCGCAGGCGCGACGATCAAAGGCGCGCACATCCCCAGAACAAAGACGATGCCATTATATTCCGCCCCCACATGGCCGCCGATCTGCGGCAGCACGGCGGTGCCAAGCAGGCCTGCGCCCAGCAGCACAAAGGAGCCTCCCCGCACCGGAGATACTTTTCCGCGCAGGCATTGCACCGCGACAAAGGCAACGCAGACCGCGAGCAGCACCAACGCAAGCGCAGAGAGCGGATCGGCGTGGGTGAGAATATGGTGCAGATCGGCAGGGCCAAGGATCCGCGTGGTGCGGTCCCACGGCGCGAAGAACCAGAACTGGTCGCCTGCCACATCGCGGAAATTGTAGGCAAGCCACGGCCCCGGCCGGCCATGCGTCACCGCCAGCAGGATCGCACCCGCCGACAGCATGACGCCAAGCCCGAATGCCGCCAGCGTTTTCGCAAGCAGCGCGCGCTTCGGCCACAGCGCCAGCGCCAAGGCGAGTGTCATCGCGATCACCAGCGGAATGCCTGCATCGTTCGACCACAGCAGCCCCGCTCCGGCGACCAACCCCAGGGGAAAACCGGCCAGTGCGCGGCCACGGCGCCGCACGCGCCGTACCAGCACGACGTAGAACGGCAGCACGAAGAACGGGAGCGCGCCGCGCAGCGGCCGCAGCGAAACGCCGGGGTCGAGCGTTGCGGGCCAAGCAATCCCGCTCGCTTGCCCCACCAGTGGCCCGGCGTAATAGAACACCGCCAACAGCACCAAGGCTGCTTGCCACCGCGCGCGCGGCGCAATCGGGCGGATCAGCCAGACGCACGCATAACAGCACGCGAAAGCTGCCAGCAGCACCAGCACATAGGCACCCAGCGTCGAGGCGAACAGCGTCTTGCCTCCAGCGGCGAAGATCGGCAGCAGCGCCAGCACCATCGTGATCCCGAGATAGGACTGAAACGCACTGCCCAGCGCTTCGCCGCGCGCAAGGTGATCGGCGGCGAACCACGTCTGCAAGGCACCGTCGATCGAATTGAGGCTGTGCGCGTGCAGCAGCCATGCTCCGCGCAAGGTCGCAAGCACCGCAAACACCGCCGCAAGCACGGCAAACCGGCGCCACCCGCCGCCGATCCGCACCGCCCTAGGCATGCACGCGTCCGAACACATGGCCGGTATCGAGCGCGCCGAACGCGCCACCGCTCCCCCTTACCGCTTCGAACAGGTCGTAGATATTGTCGATCTTTCCGCCCAGCACCGAGATCACCCGGCTTGCCTCGGGGCTGCGGTGGTAGAGGATCGGCCGCCCGTCATCGCCCTCGTTCTTGATGAGGACGGTCTTCACCTCGTAGATCGAACGGCGATATTCCGCCCCCGCAAGGCAGGGCAGATAAAGCTGCGCGTCGCGGCGCATGAAAGCATAGCGGCTTTCGCGCTGGTAGGCGGCCAAATGCGCGTAGGGATCGCGCGCCGCGGGATTGTCGGCCCAGCTGTCATGCGGGGTGTAGCGCACGTGGGTCAGCGAATAGAGCTTTTCGGCAGGATAAGGCATCGCCGAAAAGAACGGCCCGTCCATAACCGTGACGCCGAGGCGTTCAAGCTCGGGCGGCGGCGTGATCAACGCAAGCTCGGCGATTTCGTGTTTGAGCCGCGCGGGCGGCAGGTCGGCTTTCGCCAGCAGTGCATTGATCTGCGAATAGGTGATGTTGAAGGCATAGCCCGCGCTGACATCGCTGCCATCCGAAAGCCTTGCGACGACGCCGCTGCGATGGTCGGCCAGCCCAGTAACTGCGGTGGATAGGCGCACGTCGATGCCCGCCGCCGTCAACCGCTCGCCCACCAACCGGCCGAGGATGCGGTGATCGAAAGCAACCTCCCGACAGGCGAAAACCTCCTCGATCCGGTCGGCATCGAACAGCACGCGGTGGCCCGCCCCCGCCAGTTCGATCGGCGCGCCCATATCGCGGAACATGCGGTGGAATTTCTTTGCCGTCACCTTCGAACGCCGCCGCGCGATGGCGTAAAGCATCTGGAAATCGCCCACCACGGCTTCGGGAAAATCGGCGAGGAAGCGGCGGTGAAGCAGCATCGATTTCACCGCCGTCGCCGCGCTGCGCGGATAGTGAAAACCGGTATGCACCCGTGCCTGATTGACCCGCGAGGCGCGGTCCATCAGCACCGGGCCGGCTTCGACCAGCAACACCCGCGCCGAAATCGAACGCAGGAACAGCGCAAGGCAGCAGCCGTAAAAGCCGCCGCCGATGACGATGTAATCGTAATCGGTGTTCGCGCCTGCCGACATCACCGCTCCGGCGGCTGGGCCAGGGGTGCGGGGAGCGGCGCCTCGCTTTCGAGCACCACGTTGAGATCGAAGGCGACCTGCTGGAACAGGTCGATGCGGTTCACCTCCTCGGGCACCGCCGCATGTTTCAATCGCCGCTGCTGCTTGAGCACGTGTTGCAGCCCAAGGCTCAGCCCAAGCGTCGAAATGCCCATGAAGGTCGCGCTGACCGCAAGCATCGCATTGGTCGTCAACCAGCCGGGCGCGAGGCGTTCGACCAACAGCGCAGCGCCGATGATCCAGCCGGCATAGGCCAGCCCCACCAGCATCAGCAGCGCCGAGGATACCGCCACCACCGACAGGATCAGCGGGGTCAGATAGACCAGCAAGGTTTGCAGCAATCCGAACCGGCGGCCGAGCCCCATGAAGGCGGTGCGGTTGGCGACGCTGGCCTGCGTGCGAAACCACTGGCGCGGCAGACGCGGATCGCGCGGCGGGAAACGCAGCGCCAGACGCGGTTCGTCATGCGCCAGCATCAGGTTGAGCAACGTGCGCGGCACCGCGATCGATTGCCATTCGGCCGGATCGACATTGAAGCCGGCAAGCTTTCCCAGCGCGATGAACGGCCAGGCCAGCAAGCGCTTGACCGGCGCGCGTTCGGGCCGGAACGCCATCGTGACGGCATTGTCGCTTTCGGCGCGGTCCAGGAAGGCGATGATGTCGAGCGCGGCGACTTCGCCCGGATGGCCCAGCACCACCAGATCGCCGATCGATTCTTCGGCTGCGATCACCCGGCGGTCGTAATATTCGGACCCGGCGCGCACCACGAACAGCCGCGTGTTGGGCACATCGCGCACCACATCGAGGAAGGCGGCGCGGTCCGCCTCGTCGACGACGAGGATGATCTCGCGAAAGCGGTAGGCGGTGTCGAGCCGCGCGGCGATATCGCGAAGCTGCGCGAAGGCGGCGGGGCTTGCCGAAAGTTCGGAAAAGCAGACCGAGACAACCACGTCCTCGCGCGGTTTGCGAAATGCGCCGGCGTCGGGTTCACGCATCGGCGGCCTCCGTCGCATCGACCGCCGCGCGCAGGCCATTGACGGCGCGGCGCACTGCGGCAAGGCCATCGGGCGCGCGCTTCATCTCGATCGAGACCGCGCGCGTGTATCGCGCACCGGCAAGCCCCTTAAGCACGGGGACAAGCCGCGCCGGATCGGCGGGCGCAGGGGCCAGGCCGGGTTCGCTGACGTGGACATGAGCAAGGTGCGGGGCAAGCGCGGGCAGGCGCGCGGGCAATTCGGCGAAATCGCCGTTCATGTGCATCGCTCCCACGTCGAGATGGGGCACAATCGCGGGGTGACCCACCGCGGTGACGAAGGCCAGCGCCTCGTCCAGCGTGTTGAGGAAATTGGTGCCATAGGCCGCCGGATTGGCTTCGATCGCGATTCGCGTGCCTGCCGCCATGGCGGCATCGCCAAGACGGCGGAACACCTCGGCAGCCTCGTCCAGCGCGCGCGCCATTGCCATGCCTTCGGGCACGCAGCGTTGCAGCGGGGAGCCGAACACGAGGTTTGGGATGTTAAAGCGCCCCGCCAGCCGGATCGCGCGGTGCATCCCGGCCTCCAACGCGGCGCGCGGCGCCTCACCCTCGAACAGCGCGGCGCCGCTGACCCCGAACAGCAGCGATTGCATCGAAACCAGCGTCAGCCCGGCATTGGCGATTTCGCCCAGAGCGGCGGCGGCAACGGGTTCGGACGGGGCGAACGGGTCATCGGCCGCATGGAAGAACAGCCCCGGCGCGATTTCGAGGCCGCCAAAGCCCGCTTCGGCAAGGATCGCATAGGCTTCGCGCCGCTCGTCCGGCGACCACGCGATATTCGACATCGCGGGCGTCATGCGGTGCGCTCGCGCTGCCCGGTGCAGAAGCGGGCGAGGCTTTCCAGCGTGTCCGCGGCGCTGAACTGGTAAGCGCCCTCAGCGCCCCACAGCCCCGCATGGGCGGTTCGCATATCCTCGCGGTGGAGGCGCGCCGCAGTCTCGGGCATCGGGCGGCCCGTCAACCGCATGTGAATATCGGCAGCGCGCAAGGGCTCGGGCGCGAGGTGGAGATGGGTGAGCCGCGCTTCGACCGCGATGCCGACATCCTGCCACAGCCGGTCGGTGTCGTAATACTGGTAGGTCGTCTCGCGGTGGTGGAACTGGACCGCGCTCGCGCCCACCGCATCGAGGGCCGCTTCCAGCGCAGGCCGACGCGGATCGGCATTCAGCGCCTCGCGGTCGAGTTTGAGCAGCCCGGTCGCGGGATCGGACACGTAAAGCTCGTCCAGCCACGCCGCCAGATCGCCGCCGAGCATGGCAGCCACATCGTCGCGCCGCGAAGCGGTCAGCATCGCGGGCACGGGGTTCAAGAGATCGAACAGGAAATTCTTGCGCAAACCCGCCCCGAACAATGCGGGCAGGCGGACGATCAGGCTGCCGGGGAACCGCGCTTCGACAAAGGCTTCGAGCATCCGGCGATGGCGGCCATAGGCAAGCTCCTGCTGGTAGGCATGCGTCGCCTCATCGTCGCCGCCGGCGAAATCGGCGAGCACCGCAATCGAGGACATCAGGACGAATCGCTCCGCCCGGACCGTGTCCAGCCGCGCGATCAGCGCCTCGATCGCCGCTGCATCGCGTTCGGGCGCGCGGTTGGCTTCGATCATCGAGCCAGGTGCCGCCGCGCACACCAGCGTGGCGAAAGACGCGCCCTCGATATTGCCGATATTGCCGCTGTTGAAACAGGCATCGAACCGCGCCTGACGCAGCAGCGCGCCGCCCACGAAGCCGGTATGGCCGATCAGCCCGACAGGGCCGCGCGAGAGGTCAGCAAGGGTCATCGGGTGGTTCGCCGGGGTTGCTTTCGTGTCCGCACAAAGCAGGCCACCTGCGGCCTGCACCCGGCTGCGATAATTAATAGTGCTCTAGATTGGGTTAACCACCCGGCGTCACGCGCGGGCGGCGATCTCGGCGGCGTCGAAATAGTGGATGCGCAAGGTGCGCAGCAATCCGTTCTCGAAGGTGCCTGCTTCGCAGATCGTCTGGGTGAAGGGCTCGCTGCCGTCCTTCGGGTGCATGGTGAGGCGGATCACCATCACCGCGTGCGTTTCGCCCCCGGTGCAATCGAGGATTTCGAGATTCGTGTCGGCCCAGGTGCCATACATCGCTGCGGCGCAGCGTTGCAGCGCGTCCCTGCCGCGCCACTCGCCCGCAAAGGGGAGCGAGTTCGCCTCGTAAAGCACGAAATCGGGATGGATCAGCGCCTCCACCGCCGCCCAGTCACGCGCGCCGGCGGTGGCGTAGACACGTGCCAGAAGTTCGCGCGGAGTCGCCATCCAATTAGCCTTCGTCGATGGTGCCGATCAGGTCGCCGACCTTGTAGACCGCGCCTTCCTCGCCCGTGGGACGGATGATCCCGCTGGCCTGGGCTTCGATCTCGGTGGTGCTCTTGTCGGTTTCGACGGTGTAGATGATGTCGCCTTTCTCGACACGCTCACCATCGCCGAACATCCATTCGACGAGAGTCATTTCGACCGCGCTCATGCCGAGCTTGGGGATACGGATTTCGCTGGCCATCAGGGCTTTCCTACGCTCGCTTTGATCTGGGCGACGATATCCGACTTCTGCGGGATCCAGGCCTGCTCCAAGTGGCTCGCAAAGGGCACCGCCGAGAACGTCCCTCCGATGCGCCGCACCGGTCCCTTGAGGCTGTCCCAGCACTTTTCCTGGATATTGGCGGCGATTTCCGCGCCGGTGCCGAAGGGGCGCACGGCTTCGTGCAGGGTGAGCGCGCGGCCGGTCTTGCGGACTGATGCGAGCACGGTCGCCTCGTCGTAAGGCGCGATGGTGCGAAGGTCGATCACCTCGACGCTGATGCCTTCCTTGGCGAGATCATCCGCCACGGCCAGCGCGTCCAAAACGGTGCGGCCATAGGTGATGATCGAGATATCGCTGCCCTCCCGCGCGATCGCCGCCTTGCCCAATGGCACGCGGTAACCCGGGCCGGGGTCTTCGGCCTTGAGACCATAGCACAGGATGTTCTCGATGAAGATCACCGGGTCATTGGCGTCGATGCTCGCCCGCATCAGCCCGCGCGCGTCGGCGGGGTTGGACGGGGTGACGACATGGATGCCCGCAACATGCGCGAACCAGGCTTCGAGCATATCCGAATGCTGCCCGCCGAAGCCGACACCGACGCCGGTGGTGGTGCGGATCACCATCGGGCACGGGGTCTGCCCGCCGCTCATGAAGCGCAGCTTGGCGGCGTGGTTGACGATCTGGTCCATGCACACGCCGACGAAGTTCATCAGCATGATCTCGGCAATCGGGCGCTGGCCCGCGAGCGCCGCACCGACCGCCGCACCGATGATCGCGGTTTCCGAGATCGGCGTCGCGCGGATGCGGTGTTCGCCATATTTTTCGGTGAGGCCCGAGGTGACCTTGAATACCCCGCCCCCCTGCTTGGCGGACACATCCTCGCCAAGGCAGAACACGCCCGGATCGTCGGCCATCGCCTCGTCGATCGCGAGGTTGAGCGCCTGAGTCATGGTGATCTGGGCCATCAGGCGGTCTCCTCCAGCACGTCACGATAGATTTCGTCGGTGTCCGGCAGCGGTGCGGCGAGCGCGTGCTGGACGGCCGCGTCGATCTGGGCGTCGATGTCGGCGACGATTTTGTCCAATTCTTCCTCGGTGAACTGGTGCTCCCGCATCACCTTCCTGAGCTTGGGCAGCGGGTCTTCGGCCTTCATTTCGGCGATGTGCTCCGCTGGCATGTAGCTGAAGTCGGCGCCGAAGAAGTGGCCCATCATGCGGTAGCACATGGCTTCCACCAGAGTCGGCCCCTCGCCCGCCCGTGCCCGCGCGACGGCTTCGACCATTGCAGGGTAGATCTGATGAACATCATTGCCGTCGACCGTCACGCCCTTCATCCCGTAGCCCGCCGCGCGGCTCGCGATATTGGGGCTGTCGGTGTGGTCGGCATAGGCCGTGTGCTCGCCATAGCGGTTGTTCTGGCACAGGAAGATCACCGGCAACTTGTAGAGCTGGGCCATGTTCATCGCTTCGTGGAAGCCGCCAATATTGGCCGCGCCGTCGCCGAAGCTCACGAGGGTCACGCGCCCGTCGCCGTTGTTCTGGCTCGCTATCGCAAGACCGTTGGCGATCGGAAGGCCGCTGCCCACCACGCCGGTCGTCACCATGATCCCGGTCTCGGGATCGGTGATGTGCATCGTGCCGCCCTTGCCCTTGCAGGTGCCGGTCGCCTTGCCGAGGCATTCGCCCCACCACTTCTCCATCGGGATGCCCTTGGCGGTCTGCTCGCCCTGCCCGCGATAGGTGCAGACGACGTAATCGTCCTGTTTCAGCGCCGCCATCGCTGCGGCCGAGACCAGCTCCTGCCCGCGCACGCAGTAATACATCACCGCGACCTTGCCGCCCATCAGCAGCTCGCGGAACTTCTCGTCGGTGCGGTTCACCTTCATCGTGCGGGTGTAGATGTCGAGCAGCGTGTCGCGCCCAATCTCTTTGGCGATCTCAGCCATGTGTTTGAGCCCTTTCGGATGAGAATCAGAACTGGACGCGCTGGGTGAAGCCGCCGTCGACGACGATGTTTGCGCCGGTCATGTAGGGCACCGCCGGGCTCGCGACGAAGACGATGGCTTTCGCGACCTCGACCGGTTCGCCGAAACGGCCCGTAGGCATCCTGGCGAGAGTGGCATCGAAAAGCTCCTTCATGTGCTCCTCGATCACTTCCCAATTGCCGCCCTTGTAATAGACCGCGCCGGGGCTGACGGTGTTCACGCGGATGCCCTTCGCCGCATAGGCCTGGGAGAGCTGCGAGGCGTAGGTGATCAGCGCGGCCTTCAAGGCGTTGAAGGGATTGGGCGCGATGAAGGTTTCGAGCGCCGCGGTGCTCGACAGCATCACGATCGATCCGGTGCCAGAGGCTTCGAGGTAAGGCGTCAGCGTTTCGACCGCGTAGGCCGCGCCCTTGATGTCCATGTCGAGACAGGCTTGCCAGTCGCCCGCCCCGCCGGTGCCCGAGGCGCTGGCGGTGTGGACGAAGATATCGCAGCCGCCCAGTTCCTGCGCCGCCTTCTCCAGCCACGCCTGATAAGCCTCGGCGCCGGACGCCATATCGAACACCTCGGCAAACACCTTGCCCGGCCCGGCAGCATCGATCTCGGCGACAGCGGCGGCGATCCTGTCTTCCTTGCGGGAGAAAAAGGCGACATCCGCGCCCTCGGCCGCAAACAGCTTCAATGATTCCAGCCCGAGCCCGTGGGCCCCGCCGTTCATGATGACCTTCTTGCCCTTCAATCCCAGATCCACAGCGCCTCTCCCCGGCCAGCCATTGTCGGCGACGGGAATAGCCCACGCGAGGCATGCGGCGTATCGTCAATTTTGACGGGGTTGCGTCACGAAGGCCGCCGGCTGGCGTTCCGCGCCGCGCCAGCAACCGCTGACCGGATCGGGTGTGGTGGATGCCTGGCCGCCGCGCAGCGTTATGTGTTGTGTCTTACCGCCTCGATCGCTTCAGGACTGCCGCATCAAGGCGGCTATCCGTAGCGCTCCGTCTGCCCCAATCTTTTTATTATCATGCGATCCGAAAGGGGCCAGGCATCCTCATGGCCGCAATCGTTTGTCACGGCCAAAACTGCAATGCGATCTGCCCATTTTGGGCAAGCGCGCCGTGCCGCAGCCCGCGCTGTCAATCGGGGAGCCGCGCGAGATATTCGGCGAGCACGTCCACCTTTCGCGCCAGAAACAACCGGATTTCGCGCGTCTGATCGCTATCGCCGTCCTGTGCGGGAAACATAACGCCCGCGCCCGACCGCCTGAGGAAACCGCGCTCGACCAGTGCGGACACCTTCCGGCGGGTTGTCTCGCGGCTCATGCCGAGGCTGGTGTGGATGTATTTCAGCGGCACGCTGGGCCGAACATCATTGGGCAGGACATCGTCCTCGCTGCCAAAATTGCGCGTCGCAAAGGGATTTTTGCGCACCTCGCGCGTGGATTCGGCGGCAACCAGACAGATGATCGCGACCTCTTCGACGGTCAGATCGTTCTGATGGACCGAAAAGCGCAGAAAATCGCTGAACACTTCGACGATGAATGACGCAATATAGCGGGTGGCCGCGCTTCCCATGCGTCCCGCATAGCAAACGGTTTGGCGCAAGGCCATGCCGCGCGGGTGCCAAAATACATCGATTTGGGAGGCAATTGCGCCGCTGGCGAAAGCGGCGCGGTGTTCTGGTGCTGCTGGGGAGGATTGAACTCCCGACCTCACCCTTACCAAGGGTGCGCTCTACCACTGAGCTACAGCAGCGCCGGATCAGGCGCGCCCTATTGTCGCGCGCTGCGGTTATGTCAAGCAGGGCTTGATGGGGGGATGCTATATCTGCAAGGCGTTTCGCATGAATGACGATGCTCGCAAGAAAATAACAAGGGAGGAGCGGCTCGCAGCCAAGCTTCGCGAAAACCTGCGGCGTAGGAAGGCGCAAAGCCGTGCCGCGGCGCAACTCAATGACGAATCGGATAGCGCGCAGCCTCTTCCCAATTGTCCGCCTGAGAGCTAACGCCGCGCGCTCTTGCTGGTTGCTCACCGATCCCACCGGAACCCCGGAGACAAAATGCCCAAGCTCATTCTCGTCCGCCACGGCCAGAGCCAGTGGAACCTCGAAAACCGCTTCACCGGCTGGTGGGATGTCGATCTCACCGAAAAAGGCGTCGCTGAAGCGGTCGCAGCGGGGCATCTGCTGCGCGAAAAGGCGGTGCTGCCCACCTTTGCCTTCACCTCGCTCCAGACCCGCGCGATCCGCACGCTGCATCTCGCGCTCGAAGCGGCGGGCCGGTTGTGGATCCCCGAGGTCAAGGACTGGCGCCTGAACGAGCGGCACTATGGCGGGCTGACCGGGCTCGACAAGGCCGAAACCGCGGCCAAGCACGGCGACGATCAGGTCAAGATCTGGCGCCGCAGCTTCGATATTCCCCCGCCCGAACTCGAAGCGGCGAGCGAATATGATCTGGCGAGCGACCCGCGCTATGCCGGGATCGCGATCCCCAACACCGAAAGCCTCAAACTGACGATCGAGCGCGTGCTGCCCTATTGGGAAAGCACGATCCTGCCCGTGCTCGCCCGGGGCGAGACCGTCATCATCGCCGCGCACGGCAACAGCTTGCGCGCGCTGGCCAAACACCTTTCGGCGATTTCGGATGCGGACATCACCGATCTGGAAATTCCCACCGGCCAGCCGATCATCTACGACTTCGACGAGACGATGCAGCCGCGCGAGCGCTACTATCTGAAGGACGCGTGATGGAAGAGACCGGGGGCAAGGTTGCGATCGTGATGGGCAGTCAGTCCGACTGGCCGACCATGAAATGCGCCGCCGAGGTGCTGAGCGAACTCGAAGTGCCGTTCGAGGCGCGCATCACCTCCGCCCACCGCACGCCCGACCGGATGGTCGCCTTTGCCAAGGGCGCGGAAGGCGAAGGCTTCAGCGTCATCATTGCCGGGGCCGGCGGCGCCGCGCACTTGCCCGGCATGATCGCCAGCATGACCCATCTGCCCGTGCTGGGGGTGCCGGTGCAGTCGAAGGCTTTGTCGGGCATGGATAGCCTGCTCTCGATCGTGCAGATGCCGGGCGGGATTCCGGTCGGCACGCTCGCCATCGGCGAAGCGGGGGCGAAGAACGCAGGGCTGCTTGCCGCCTCGATCCTCGCGCTCTCCGACGAGGCATTGTCGGAGCGTTTGCAGGACTGGCGCGCGGAAAAGAGCGCTGCGGTGGCCGAGGCGCCCTCCGAAGAACCGGAACACTGATGCTTAGCCCGGGCTCAACCATCGGCATTCTGGGCGGCGGACAGCTGGGCCGGATGATGGCCATTGCCGCGCTGCAGCTCGGCTACCGCGTGATCGGCTATGCGCCCGAAGGCGACAATGTCGCCGCCGATGCGTGCAGCGATTTCATCACCGCCGAATGGGACGATGCCGCGGCGCGCGCCCGCTTCGCCGATGCCTGCGACGTGGTGACGTGGGAATTCGAGAACGTCCCTGTCAGCACGGTGGCCGCTTTGCCCGAAGGGCTGGTCGCCTGCCCGGCCAAGGCGCTCGAAGTGGCGCAGGATCGGCTGAGCGAAAAAGCCTTCGCCGCCGATCTCGGCGGAACGCCCGCCCCCTACGCTGCGGTCACCAGCGCCGAAAGCTTTGCCGCGGCGATTGCTGCGATCGGCACCCCCGGCATCCTCAAGACCGCGCGCGACGGGTACGACGGCAAGGGCCAGTGGCGCGTGCGCTCCGCGCTCGAGGCCGGCGCGCTCGCCTTTCCCGGGGTCACCTGCATCTACGAAGGCTTCGTCACCTACGAGACCGAATTTTCGGTGATCCTCGTGCGCGGCGCGGACGGCACGATCAAATTCTGGGATTCGACCGCGAATTTCCATGAAGGCGGGATGCTTGCGCTGTCGGTGCTGCCCGCGGGCGCGCTCGTCGAAGCCCAGGTCGCGCAGGCGCGGGCGCTTGCGGGCAAGGTCGCCGATGCGCTCGGCTATGTCGGGGTGCTGACGCTCGAATTCTTCGCCACGAAGGACGGGCCGGTGTTCAACGAGATGGCCCCGCGGGTGCACAATTCGGGCCACTGGACGATCGAGGGCGCGGCCACCAGCCAGTTCGAAAACCACATCCGCGCGGTGTGCGGCCTGCCCCTGGGCGGCACCGCGACCCGCTTTGCCAGCATCGAGATGCGCAACATTGTCGGCGAGGATGGCCTGCGGGCCCACGCGATGCTTGCCGAACCGGGAGAGCCGCACCTCCACCTCTACGGCAAGGCCGAAGCGCGCGAGGGACGCAAGATGGGCCATGTCACCCGCGTCGGACACGCACTGGGATGAGTCGCGAGATCATGCTGATCTATGCCCGCGCCGCCAATGGCGCGATCGGGCTCGACGGCGATCTGCCGTGGCGGCTTCCCGCTGATCTCAAACATTTCAAGGCGCTGACGCTTGGCCTGCCGATGATCATGGGCCGCAAGACCTTCGAGAGCCTGCCCGGCCTGCTGCCCGGCCGCCGCCATATCGTGCTGACCCGCGATGCCGGATGGGCAGCGGCAGGGGCCGAAACTGCCGCGAGCCTCGATGACGCACTCACGCTTGCGGCCCAAGGCAACGACAGCGGAACCATCGCGATCATCGGCGGCGCGGCGGTGTTCGAGGTGTTCCTCCCGCTCGCGGACCGAGTCGAACTCACGCAGATCCACGCCGATTACGAAGGCGACACCTTCATGCCGCCATTGGGCCCCGAATGGCACGAGACCGCGCGCGAGGATCACGCGGCCGACGGCGACACGCCCGCTTTCTCCTTCATCACCTATCGTCCGGAAAGCCGCTGATGCGCTGGCTCGATCACCGCGAACCCATGCCCGAGGCGCTGCGGGGTGCGATCATCGCGCTCGGCAATTTCGACGGGTTCCATCTGGGTCATCAGGCCGTGGCGGGCGAGGCGATCGCCTGGGCGCACGCCGAAGGCCGCCCTTCGATCATCGCCACCTTCGATCCGCATCCGGTGACCTTCTTCAAGCCCGATGTCGCCCCCTTCAAGCTAACCACGCTCGAACAAAGGCAGGAACTCTATCTAGCCGCCAGTGCGACCGCGATGCTGGTGTTCCACTTCGATGCCGAGCTTGCAGGCACCAGCGCGGAAGATTTCATCGCGCAGATCCTGATCGACCGTTTCGGCGCGCACGGGGTGGTGACGGGGGGCGATTTCACCTTCGGCAAGGGCGCGCGCGGCAATGTCGATATGCTGCGCTCGCTCGGCGGCGAACTGGGCCTCGAATCGCGGGTGGTCGACGCGGTCAGCGAAAATGGCGAGGTTGTCTCCTCCAGCCGCATCCGCGCAGCCTTGCGCGAGGGCGACCCGCAGGAGGCTGCGCGCCTGCTCACCCGCCCCTTCGCGATCCGCGGCATCGTCGAACACGGCGACAAGCGCGGGCGCACGATCGGTTACCCCACCGCCAATCTCGGCGTCGAGAATTACCTGCGCCCCAAATACGGCATCTACGCCGTCACGGGCCGCATTCTGGCGACCGGCGAGGTGCTGCAAGGCGCGGCCAATATCGGCATCCGCCCGCAGTTCGAACCGCCCAAGGAACTGCTCGAACCCTACTTCTTCGACTTCAAGGGCGACCTTTACGGGCAGGAGATCGAAGTCGCCTTCCACCACTTCCTGCGCGGCGAGGCAAAATTCGATTCGCTCGATGCGCTGATCGAACAGATGGACAGGGATTGCGCGGAGGCACGGCGGCTTTTGTCCGCGCAATGACGAGCCTTTGCACCGGCCCCGCGAACCGCTAAGGCCGCGCGCGATATGACCGACGACAGCACCAAGCGCGATTACAGGGACACCGTCTTCCTGCCGAAGACCGATTTCCCGATGAAGGCCGGCCTTCCCGCAAAGGAGCCGGGCATTGCCGCGCGCTGGGAACAGATCGGGCTGTATCGCGGGTTGCGCGATGCGCGCCGGGGGCGCGAGAAGTTCATCCTCCACGATGGCCCGCCCTATGCCAATGGCGACATCCACGTGGGCCATGCGCTGAACCACATCCTCAAGGACATGGTCTGCCGCACCCAGAACCTCTTGGGCCGCGATGCGCCTTACGTGCCCGGCTGGGACTGCCACGGCCTGCCCATCGAATGGAAGGTCGAGGAAGCTTACCGCAAGGAGAAGAAGGCCAAGCCCGTCCTCACCGGTGCAGGCCGCGACGAGGCGGCGGTCAAGGCGTTCCGCGACGAGTGCCGCGCCTATGCGCAGAAGTGGGTCGATACGCAGCGCGGGCAGCTGAAGCGCCTCGGCATCATGGGCGATTGGGACCACCCCTACCTCACCATGCAGAAGGAGAGCGAGGCGGTGATCGTCGCCGAACTGCTCAAGCTGGCCGAGGCGGGGAACCTCTACCGCGGCTCGAAGCCGGTGATGTGGTCCCCGGTCGAACAGACCGCGCTGGCCGAGGCTGAGGTCGAATACGAGGACATCACCTCGACCCAGATCGACGTGGCCTTCGAGATCGTCGAGAGCCCGATCCCCGAACTGGTCGGCGCTCACGCGGTGATCTGGACGACGACGCCGTGGACGATCCCGGTGAACCAGGCTTTGGCCTATGGGCCGGACATCGAATACGCACTTGTGGACGTGTACACGCCCAACGATCCAATCGCGCTGAATGGCGCGAAGCTGGTCGTGGCCGCTTCGCTGGTCGATGCATTGCTTGCTCGTATCCACCGGCCCGGAGCCGAACTTCCGAGGATCACGACCTTCAAGGGCGCAGAACTCGCCGGCACCCTCGCCCGCCACCCGATGCACCACCTCGGCGGGTTCTACGCGGCCCCGCGCCCGCTGCTGCCCGGCGATTTCGTCACCACCGATAGCGGCACCGGGCTCGTCCACATGGCGCCCGATCATGGCGAGGACGACTTCGAGCTGTGCAAGGCGAACGGGATCAACCCCGTTTTCGCGGTGATGGACGACGGGCGCTACCGCGACGACTGGGGCTGGCTCGGCGCTGCCGATGAGCGGCGCATGAGCGTCATCAACCCCAAGTTCAACGCGCCCGATGGCCCGATCTGCTCGGACCTGCGCGAAGCGGGCGCATTGCTCGCCGCGAGCGCCGACTACGCGCATTCCTACCCGCATTCGTGGCGCTCCAAGGCCAAGGTGATCTTCCGCGCCACCGCGCAGTGGTTCGTGCCGATGGATCAGCCGCTGACCAATCTGCCCGCCAAGACCCCAGCCGAAAAGGCGTGGGAGGCCGAAGGCGGCGCGATCGATCCGGCCGACGAGACGCTGTGCGCCTCACCCACCCTGCGGGAGCGCGCGGTGGAGGAAATCGCCCGCGTCCAGTTCATCCCCGAAAAGGGCCGCAACCGCATCGGCGCGATGGTCGAAGGACGGCCCGACTGGGTGCTCAGCCGCCAGCGCGCGTGGGGCGTGCCGATCACACTGTTCGTGCGGCCCGACGGCACCTATCTGCAAGACCCCGAGGTCAACGCCCGTATCGTCGCCGCGGTGAACGCGGAAGGGATGGACGCGTGGAACAGCGCCAACAAGGCCGCCTTCCTCGGGCCGGATCACGATCCCGCCGATTTCGAGATGGTCACCGACATTCTCGACGTGTGGTTCGATAGCGGCTGCACCCACGCCTTCGTGCTCGATTCGGGGCGCTGGCCGGACCTCCAATGGCCCGCCAACCTCTATCTTGAAGGCAGCGACCAGCACCGCGGCTGGTTCCAGTCCTCGCTGCTGCAATCAACTGCGACCCGCGGCCGCGCGCCCTACGATCAGGTTTTGACCCACGGCTTCACGATGGATGCCAAGGGCAAGAAGATGTCCAAGAGCCTCGGCAACACGGTCGATCCCTTGAAGGTGATGGAAACCTACGGCGCGGATATCGTCCGGCTGTGGGCGCTTTCGGTCGACTTCACCGAAGATCACCGCATCGGCGACGAGATCCTCAAGGGCGTCGGCGACCAGTATCGCAAGCTGCGCAACACCTTCCGCTACCTGCTCGGCGCGCTCGACGGGTTCGTGGGCGACATGGGCGATGCGGGCGAACTGCCCGAACTGGAAGTTTACGTTCTGTCGCTGCTTGCCGATCTGGACGCAAAGCTGAAGGCGGCGGCGGAGGCTTACGACTTCAACACATACACCCGCTTGCTGGTCGACTTCTGCAACGAGGACCTGTCGGCGTTCTTCTTCGATATCCGCAAGGACAGCCTCTATTGCGACGGGCCGGATTCGACCACGCGCAACGCCTATCGCACCGTGCTCGACCTCTTGTTCCACGCGCTCGTGCGCTATGCCGCGCCGGTGCTGGTGTTCACCGCCGAAGAGGTGTGGATGGCGCGCTATCCCGAAGATGCGCAAGCGGATGAAAACGGTCAGCATGGCTCGGTCCACCTGCTCGAATGGCCGAGCGTTCCGGGCGTGGTGGTCGAGCCTGCCAAGTGGGAGCAGCTTCGCACCCTGCGCGATGCGGTCAACGAGGCGATCGAGCCGCTGCGGCGCGACAAGACGATCCGTTCCAGCCTCGAAGCCGACATCGTGGTGCCTGCCAGCATGGTCCCCGAAGGCGTCAGCGACGCGGCTCTTGCCGAACTGTTCATCACCGCGACAGTCACCCGCGGGCAGGGCGACGACGTGATCGTCGCCAAGACCCAACACCACAAATGCGGCCGCTGCTGGCGCCATCTGCCCGATGTGGCAGAGGACGGCGACCTGTGCGGCCGCTGCGAAGCGGTGGTCGGCGCATGAGCGGCCTGTTCACCCGCAACCGCGTGATCGGTCTGGCGATCGCCGCGGTCGTCGCCCTGATCGACCAGGTGTCGAAGTGGTATATCGTCGGCCCGCTCGATCTGCGGCGCGTGGGCCATATCGATCTGCTGCCGTTCTTCGACTTCACCTATACCGAGAACCGCGGCGTTTCCCTGGGGATGTTCCAGGCCAACAGCATGGAAACCCGCTGGGCGCTGGTCGCGCTGACCGCGGGGATCGCGCTGGTGGTGCTGGTGTGGCTGATGCGCGAGAAGAAGCTTGGCGACATTGCCGGCCTTGCGCTGATCCTCGGCGGGGCGCTGGGCAATATCCGCGACCGGTTCGAGCTTGGCTATGTCATCGACTTTGCCGATCTGCACATCGGCACCTTCCGCCCGTTCATGATCTTTAACATCGCCGATGCCGCGATCACGTTCGGCGTTCTCATTATCCTTGCCCGCAGCCTGCTGGTGCGCGACAAGGACGACACCCAATCCGGGGACATGCCCCGCGGAGAAGCTCAAGATGCGTAAGACTGCCCCCCTCATCCTGCTGGCCGGCGCGTCGGTTGTGCTGACTGCCTGCGGCAGCGGCGATGCCGGTATCTTCAACCGCGCGCGTCCCGATGAATTCGCGGTGCAGCGTCAGGCGCCGCTGGTGGTGCCGCCCGATTTCACGCTGACCCCGCCCGCGCCGGGCGCGCCGCGTCCGGCCGATGGCACCGCGTCGGAGCAGGCGCTCGACGCCCTGTTCGGCGGCCCCGCTCCGCGCAGCCGCGTCGAAGCCAGCGTGATCGACCGCGCGGGCCGCGCCGATCCCAGCATCCGCAGCCAGGTCGGCGACACCGCCACCGCGACGGTCGCCAAGGGCCGCACCACGCGCGACATCATCGCCGCCCCCGAAGGCGACGGCCAGTCAGCCAGCACGGTGATCCCGACGTCTTGAGTTCCGCACGCCATCCGGCGTGCGAAATCCTCGCTCATGCGGCCTGAAGGCCGCGTCGCTGCGGGCGGCCGTTCGGCCTTGCGGCGGCGATGCCGCCGATTGGTGTGATAAGATCCGACACCGGAGGTGTCGCAAGCGCGAACGCGCGCCCGAGCTTATGCGAGGAAAGCCAAGGCGGACGGAGGTCCGCCGCCCGGCGCCTGAGGGCAATGCAAAAAACTCAGTCCTCGCGCGCGCGGCTGACCAGCAGCTTGTCGATGCGGCGGCCATCCATGTCCACCACCTCGAAACGCCAACCCTGATCGTGGAAATGCTCGCCTTCCTGCGGCAGCTTCTTGATCACCGACAGCACATAACCCGCCGCGGTGCCGAATTCGCGGTCCTCGCCGTAATCGAGCCCAAGCCGGTCGGCGAGCGCATCGGCGGACAGCGATCCCGACACCAAGAGCGAGCCGTCCTCGCGCTCGACCACGCTGGGCAGATCGCCATCGTCCGAATCGCTGGCAAAATTGCCGACGATCGCAGTGAGCAGGTCGACCGGGGTGACGATCCCTTCGAAATGGCCGTATTCGTCGTGGACCACCGCCATCGCGACCTCGGCCGATTGCAGCACGCGCAGCGCGTCCATCGCGTCGAGCTGGTCAGGCACCACCTCGACCCGGCGCATCATGTCGCGGATCGCCACCGGACGGCCCGCGACCATCGCGGCGAGCACATCGCGCACCTTGACCGCACCGATGATCGTATCGGGCGTGCCCTCAGCGACCGGCAGCAGCGAATGCGAGCTGCGTTCGATCGCCTCGTGAATATCGGCGGCCTGCGCATCGGCGCCGATCCAGTCGACTTCGGTGCGCGGGGTCATCATTTCGCGCACGGGCCGTTCGGCAAGGCGCACCACGCCGGTCAGAAGCTGGCGCTGCTCGTCCTCGATCACGCCCGAACGCGTCGCCTCGGCAAAGATCATCTGCAATTCTTCGGCGGTGACCGAGCCATCGTCGCCGTTGCGGATGCCGAACAGGCGGATGATCGCGGCCGAGCTTGAATCGAGCAGCCACACCAGCGGCGCGGCGGCCCTGGCCATGAGAGCCATCGGCCGCGCCATCACCAGCGACACCGGCACCGCGATCTGCAACGCCAGCTGCTTGGGCACCAGTTCGCCGATGATCAGGCTGAGATAGGTGGTGAAGGCGATCACCACAGCAAACCCGGCAGTGTCGGCATATTCGCCCGGCACCCCCAGCATCATCAGCCGTTCGCCCACCGGGCCGCCAAGGCTCGCGCCCGAATAGGCGCCGTTGATGATCCCGATCAGCGTGATGCCGATCTGCACGGTCGACAGGAACTTGCCCGGTTCGGCCGCCAGCGCGATTGCGATGCGTGCCGCCGACGAGCCGGCCTCCGCCTTGGCTTCGAGCGCGCTGGTCTTGGCCGAGACGATGGCGAGTTCGGACATGGCGAAGACGCCGTTGATAACGACGAGCACCACGATGATGGCGAGATCGGTCCAGGGAAAGGGTGTCACCCGATCGCGCTAGCATAATCGCAGGCGCTTGCCATCCAAACATACAGGACGATGGAACATCTTCAATGTGCGCAGACTTTGGGGGCTATCTGGAATGAAGCCCTCCGGCCTCATGCCAGCAGGATTAGCGCCCGTATCCCGCGTCCCCCCGGACACGATGGCATGGGTTGGCATTGTAGGAAGGGAATAACCATGACGATTTCGCGTATTCTGCTCTCGGGCACCGCGGTTCTGGCACTGCTGGGCACCACGGCTTGCGTTACCGACCCGAACACCGGCGAGCAGAAGATCTCGCGCACCGCGATCGGCACCGGCCTCGGCGGCACGCTGGGCTACCTGCTCGGCGGCGCGATCGGTGGCAACACCGGCCGCATCATCGGCGCAGGCATCGGCGGTTCGGCGGGCGCCGTGATCGGCAAGCAGTATGACGACCAGATCAAGGAACTGCGCGAACAGACCGCCGGCAGCGGCGTCGATGTCGAGCAGGTCGGCGATCAGGAAGCGATCCTCGTGCGTCTGCCCGACGGCGTGACCTTCGCCAGCGGTTCGGCTTCGATCAACCCGGGCTTCCAGACCACGCTCAACAGCGTTGCCGAAACCCTGATCCGTTACCCCAACACGCTGATCGACGTGTACGGCTTCACCGACACCACCGGTTCGAACGCCACCAACGATGCGCTGTCGCAGCGCCGCGCCCAGGCGGTTGCCGATTACCTCGCATCGCGCGGCGTGGCCCGTTCGCGCATGGCGACCCGCGGCTATGGCGAGCAGTACGACTATCTGCGCGTCAAGACCGGTGACAACGTCAACGAGCCGCTGAACCGCCGCGTTGAAATCAAGATCATCCCGGTCAGCCAGGATGACGTGAACCGCGCCCGCGCCGGCAGCTGATTTCGCATTCGATAAAAACAGGACGGGCTGCCCCTTGCGGGCGGCCCGTTTTGCGTTTCAGCGCAGCGAGGCCGCGCGCGCGGCGAGCCGCTCGACCGCGGCCGCATGGATCGCGGGCGAGCACACCAGCACGCCGAAATCGCGCGGGTCGTGCTTGTTGTAGGCAAGCGGACGGCCGAAGGCATCGGTCACCTCGGCCCCGGCCTCGCGCGCGATCAGTGTCGCTGCCGCGATGTCCCATTCGAACCCCCAGCGCAATGTCGCGACCAGATCGGCGCGGTCATCGGCGACCATCGCGATCCTGAGCGCGATCGAATTGGGCTGCTCGACCGCGACCAGATCGCTGTCTTCCTTCATCAACGCGACCGTCGGGACGCGTGCGCCGGAAAATTGGGCGCGGGTGCTTGCCCGGATCGGCACGTTATTGAGCGTTGCGCCTTGTCCCGCGACCGCGACCCATTCCTCGCCCCGCGCAGGCGCCGAAAGCATCCCGATCAGCGGCCTGCCCGAACTCACCAGCGCGACCGACACCGCCCAACCGCTGCGCCCGCGCACGAAATCGCGCGTGCCGTCGATCGGATCGACCAGCCAGATCAGCCCGCTTTTCGTGCGCGCCTTGTCGTCGGCGGTTTCTTCCGAAAGCCAGCCAGCCGACGGCAGCAACCGCCCCAACTCGCGCTTCAGGAAGCGGTCGACCTCGAGATCGGCCTCGCTTACCGGGTTGCCGGGCGTCTTGTCCCAGCTTTGCAACGCATGGCCCGCGCCGGGCCAGCGGGAATGCGCGATCCTGCCCGCCTCGCGGACGATGTCCTGAAGATGATGCCTGTCAATCATGAGAGGCCGCCGTGTTGCCCCTGCACAGGACACTTTTCAAGAGGGGCGATCCGTGCTTAGGCCCCGCGTGGACGAACCTCTCCCCAGAGAATGCATTGAAGGGATCGATAAGCCATGAACGTTCACGAATATCAGGCCAAGGAACTGCTGGCCCAGCACGGGATCGCCGTGCCCGCCGGTCACGCCGCCTTGAGCGTCGAAGAAGCGGTGGAAGCCGCCAAGAAGCTGCCCGGGCCTCTTTATGTCGTGAAGGCCCAGATCCACGCGGGCGGCCGCGGCAAGGGCAAGTTCAAGGAACTGGGCGCCGATGCCAAGGGCGGCGTGCGCCTCGCCAAGAGCCTTGATGAAGTGAAAGACCACGCCGAAGAAATGCTCGGCAACACGCTGGTCACGATCCAGACGGGTGATGCGGGCAAGCAGGTCAACCGCCTCTACATCACCGACGGCGTCGACATCGCCAAGGAATACTACCTCTCGCTGCTGGTCGACCGTGCCACCGGCCGCGTCGCTTTCGTCGTCTCGACCGAGGGCGGGATGGACATCGAAACCGTCGCGCACGACACCCCCGAGCTGATCACCACCTTCAGCGTCGATCCCGCGCAGGGCTTCCAGCCGCACCACGGCCGCGCGGTGGCCTTCGCGCTGAAGCTGACCGGCGACCTCAACAAGCAGGCGCAGAAGCTCGCCAAGCAGCTGTATGACGCCTTCCTCGCCACCGATTGCGAGATGCTCGAAATCAACCCGTTGGTCGAAAGCGAAGACGGCAAGCTTTTGGTGCTCGACGCCAAGATGAGCTTCGACGGCAATGCGCTCTATCGTCACAAGGACATCGAAGCCCTGCGCGACGAGACCGAGGAAGACCCCGCCGAAGTCGAGGCATCGGAATACGACCTTGCCTACATCAAGCTCGATGGGAACATCGGCTGCATGGTGAACGGCGCGGGCCTCGCGATGGCGACGATGGACATCATCAAGCTCAACGGCGCCTTCCCCGCCAACTTCCTCGACGTGGGCGGCGGCGCCACCACCGAGAAGGTCACCGCGGCCTTCAAGATCATCCTCAAGGACCCCGCGGTCGAGGGCATCCTCGTCAACATCTTCGGCGGGATCATGAAGTGCGACGTGATCGCCAACGGGATCGTGCAGGCGGCCAAGGACGTGAACCTGCAGGTTCCGCTGGTCGTGCGTCTCGAAGGCACCAATGTGGCCGAGGGCAAGGCGATCCTGAACAATTCGGGCCTCGCGATCGTCAGCGCCGACAATCTGGGTGACGCTGCGCAAAAGATCGTCGCTGAAGTGAAGAAGGCGGCGTAAGCCTCCTTCCAGCCGACGCTTGCAAAGCCCCCGCCGGTTCGCGCCGGCGGGGGTTTTTCGTTGCCGTCAGCGCGAGCGGCCCGGAGCGGGCAGATCGGGCGGAGTGGTGTCCATATAGGTCAGCCACTGCTGCCAGATCGTCCGCGTACGTTCGTCGATCAGCGCGATCTCGCAGCCCAGCGCCTGAACCGTGCGGATCGTGCCGCCCTCGTAATCGGTATAGACCGCCTCGCACGCCGTCTCGCGATAGGCGTCGAAGGCCGCATCGCTTTTGCGGATCAGGGCAACCAGCTCGGGCCGGTCGGCGTTGCGGGCAAGGGCGGCGGCTAGATATCGGGCCTTGCGCGCGCCGGCGCGCTCGCGGATGCCCGCCATGCACGCATTCAATTCGAGGGTGGTGCCATCACAGGCGATCATGCCCGAAGGCCGCTCCGCCCGGTCGAAGCGGAACAGCAGTTCTTCAGGCTCTGCCGCATCGCTTTTCATCTGCACCGCAACCACCAGCTTGTCCGGCCCGTCGCAGCGGATGGTCAGCCCGCTGAACCGGGCAAGGCAATGGTCCAGCGACAGCAGGCGGAAGGTGACCATCCCGTCCTTCTCCTCCCAGCCGGTGAGGTCGGGATTGAAATGCTTGAGCTTCAGAACGAGGCTCCCGCCCTCTTCCATGATCTGCATATGCTCGGTGAAAAGGATACCGCCCCCGGCCTTTTCCTGCACGAAGGTGCCGACCATGGTATCGCCCGCCGGTGCAAGCCAGCTTTCGGTTGCTGGCGCGCCATCGATACCCTCGCCCCGCCACTGGCCTTCGAGCCAGGCGAGCGCGTGAATTTCGGCGGGCGGCGCGCTGGACCCCGCCCCGGCGACTTGCGTTTCCTGCGCTGCCAGAGGCGTTGCCGCCATCAATGCCAGCGCCGCGATCCCTGCCTGTGCCATCATCGCCGCATCCCTCCACGTTGTGCTGCGTATCTTTGCCCGAAAGGACCGGCAAAGCACTCGCGAATTGAAGGCTTGACCTGCGCATGGAGCAAAGCAAGGGGAAACGACAATCGCGGCGCACGTCGGTTGCTTGACGTTTACGTAAACGCAAGCTAGGCGGGCGGCCAAGGCGCTTTGCCATGCGTCACGTGATTCTTTGAGAGGAAGGACAAGCCCCATGAAGATCCTCGTCCCCGTCAAGCGGGTGATCGATTACAACGTCAAGCCGCGGGTCAAGGCCGATGGCACGGGCGTTGACCTTGCCAACGTCAAGATGAGCATGAACCCGTTCGACGAAATCGCGGTCGAAGAAGCGATCCGGTTGAAGGAAAAGGGTGCCGCCACCGAGATCGTCGCGGTTTCCGTCGGTCCGGCCAAGGCCGCCGAAACGCTGCGCACCGCGCTCGCGATGGGCGCGGACCGGGCGATCCTGATCGAAACCGACGAAGAGGTCGAACCGCTGGCGGTTGCCAAGATCCTGAAGGCGATCGCCGACGAAGAAGCCCCCGGCCTCGTCATCCTCGGCAAGCAGTCGATTTCGGACGATTCGAACCAGACCGGCCAGATGCTTGCAGCCCTCATGGGCCGTCCGCAGGGCACCTTTGCCAACACCGTCGAAGTCGAAGGCGACGCGGTGATCGTGAAGCGCGAAGTCGATGGCGGCTTGCAGACCGTGAAGCTCACCATGCCCGCGATCGTCACCACCGACCTGCGTCTGAACGAGCCGCGCTATGCCTCGCTGCCCAACATCATGAAGGCCAAGCAGAAGCCGCTCGCCACCAAGACCGCTGCCGATTACGGCGTCGATCTGGCCCCGCGTCTTAAGACGCTCAAGGTCGCCGAACCCCCGGTCCGTAAGGCGGGCGAAAAGGTCGCCGACGTCGCCGCGCTGGTCGAGAAGGTCAAGGCGCTCGGCATCGCTTGAGCCCGCCCCCGGATATAAGGAACATACGAGATGAAGACTCTGGTTCTCGTCGAACATGACAACACCAAGGTAGCCGACGCGACCCTCGCGGTCGTCACGGCTGCAGCGAAGCTGGGCGAAGTCCACCTGCTCATCGCCGGCCACAACTGCGGCGGCGTTGCCGAAGCGGCCGCGAAGATCGCCGGCGTGGGCAAGGTCCACGTCGCGGACGATGCGGCTTACGCCAATGGCCTGGCCGAAAACGTCGCCCCGCTCGCAGCCGAGCTGATGGGCCACCACGACGCGTTTCTCGCGGCTGCCACCACGCAGGGCAAGAACGTCGCCCCGCGCGTTGCCGCACACCTCGACGTGATGCAGGTTTCGGAAATCCTGTCGGTCGAAGGCCCCAAGACCTTCACCCGCCCGATCTACGCCGGCAACGCGATCGCCACGGTCGAATCGAGCGATGAGAAGCTCGTCATCACCGTGCGCGGCACCGCGTTCGAAAAGGCCGCGACCGAAGGCGGCAGCGGCACGATCGAAGCCGTCAGCGGCGCAGGCGATGCCGGCACCTCGAGCTTCGTCAGCGCCGAAATCGCCAAGAGCGAGCGTCCCGAACTCACCAGCGCCAAGGTCATCGTTTCGGGTGGCCGCGCGCTCAAGGATGCCGAAACTTTCGAGAGCGTCATCACCCCGCTCGCCGACAAGCTCGGCGCAGCGATCGGTGCAAGCCGCGCGGCGGTCGATGCGGGCTATGTCCCCAACGACTACCAGGTCGGCCAGACGGGCAAGATCGTCGCCCCGGAAGTCTATTTCGCGATCGGCATCTCGGGCGCGATCCAGCACCTTGCCGGCATGAAGGATTCCAAGGTGATCATCGCGATCAACAAGGACGAGGACGCGCCGATCTTCCAGGTCGCCGATATCGGCCTGGTCGCGGACATCTTCACCGCGGTGCCGGAACTGACCAACGCGCTGTAAGGCGGTAAAGCCTTATAAAAAGCTTTGAAATACAAAGAATCCCCGGTAAGCTTCGGCTTATCGGGGGTTTTTCTCATGGGTCGCTTGTTTCTTGCTCCAGCCATCATGCTGGCCGTCCTTCCTGCCTTTCCGGCTGTTGCAGCAGAACCGCTGCGGCTGGCACCGGCAGGTCCATGGCGAATTGATTACGGCGAAGGCACATGCTCGCTGGCGCGCAAGTTCGGTAGCGGCCCGGACGCGGTGGAGTTGCAGATCGACCAGTCGG
Organism: Erythrobacter neustonensis; assembly: GCF_001663175.1. NCBI lineage: Bacteria > Pseudomonadati > Pseudomonadota > Alphaproteobacteria > Sphingomonadales > Erythrobacteraceae > Erythrobacter > Erythrobacter neustonensis. Next base: position 890,360 of record NZ_CP016033.1, read on the forward strand.
GAACCGGCCCCTTTTTCAACATCATCCTGACCGGCGCACCCTTCGGCAAGACCGTTGGGGCCGAGATGCGGATTGCTTTTGGCCCCGATGAAGCACCATCCGAACGCTCCTTTCTTTCGAGTGTCCGCAAGGAGGGGATGACACCCTTCATCATGATGCACGGCATTCATCTTGCGCCCGCAACCCGCCCCGACCCCAAATCGCCGCCCGTCGTCAGCGAAATCGGGTCCGAGCGCGAGAAGGCAATTCAGACGCTGTCCCTCTCCAAAGGTCTGCGCGCGCCAGTCACACTTGAGATCGGAGAGATGCGGTCGCCGCTCAATGCGATGCGGACCTGTGTTGTTGACCTCGTCAAGAGCCTTAAACTCGACGAAGCAGGTCTGGCACAGATCACGCAAGGACCACGTCCCAAGAACGTCCGCGAGTTCGCCCGATTCCTTCAGGAGCGCTTCCCCCAGCGCGAATTGTTGAACGGTGACGATGGCACGGTTGCGGTGCAACTCACCATCGACGACAAGGGCCGCGTGACCACTTGCCAGATCGCGGCCTCGGACCGGCCTGCGGTGTTCGACGATGCCGCCTGCTTCGGCTTCCTTCGCGCGGCGGAGTTCGAGCCGGCAATCGGGACGGATGGCCAGCCGCGCTACGGCTTCTGGGGCACGCGGGTCACCTACCGAAGCAATTGAGAATAGTCGTCCTCAGCCCGCATCCCGAATGCACGATTCGCGCGCGCTAGAGCACCACGGTCAGGAAATGCAGCGCCATCCCGACGAGCCCGCCCACCAGCGTGCCGTTGATGCGGATGAACTGGAGGTCGCGGCCCACCGCGCCTTCGACGCGGTCGGTGATGGTGCGCGCGTCCCAGCGTTTGACCGTCTCGGACACCAGCCGCACGATCTGGTCGCCATAGCGGGTCGCCACGCCCACCATCGTCCGGCGCGCGAAGCGGTTGATCTGGTGCTGAAGCCGCGCGTCTGATTGCAGCGCGGTGCCCAGTTCGGCGAGCATGCTGCGCATTTCCTCGCCCATCCCGCTTTCCGGATCGCGCGCGCGGGCAATCAGCGAGCGGCGGATGCGTTCCCACACCCCGGTCCACCACACCGCCACCGCCGGGTTGGCGATCAGCTCGCGCTTCATCTCCTCGACCTTGGCGCGGGTTTCGGGATCGTGCTGCAGGTCCTGGCCGAGCTTGGACAGCCCTTCCTCGATCTTGCCGCGCAAGGGGTGCTGCGGGTTCACCAGCACCTCCGCCAGCAATTTATACAGCCCGTCGAGCACGCTCGACGAGATCGTCTTGTCGATCCCGGTCCAGCGCAGCACGCCCGCGACGCGCTGCGAGATGATTTCGCGCAGCGTATCCTCGTTGTCCTCGATCGTCAGACCCGCCCAGCGCACGAAGCCATCGATCAGCGGCTGGTGGCGCTTGTCGGCCATCGTCGTCTCGATCATGCGGCCCGCAAGCGGCGCGATGTCGAGCTTGGCGAGTTGGCCCGCCAGCCCCGAACGGACCTGGTTGCCGAGCCGGTCGGGGTCGAGCGATTCGAGCACTTCGGCGAGCAGTTCGGCCGCGCCTCCGGTGATCCGCGAACGGTCGTCCACCCCGCCACGCTCCGGCGAGGCGGCGAGAAATTCGCCTGCCGCCTTGGCGATGTTCATCGCCGCCATCCGCCGTGCGACCACCGCGGGGGTCAGGAAATTCTCGCGCAGGAACACCGCCATCGTATCGGCGATGCGGTCCTTGTTTTCGGGGATGATCGCGGTGTGCGGGATCGGCAGGCCGAGCGGATGGCGGAACAACGCGGTCACCGCGAACCAGTCGGCAAGGCCCCCCACCATCGCGGCTTCGGCAAAGGCGTGGACATAGCCCCACGCGGGGTGCCCGTCCGCCGCAAGCCCCAGCGTGGCAACGAAGATCGCCGCCATGGCTGCCAGCATGCCGGTCGCGGTCCAGCGCATCCGCCGCGCGCGGTCGATGGTCAGCGGCTGTCCGCCAAGAGTGAGCGGGCGCAAGGGGGGCGTGGCCATGTTCAATGCCTTAGCCCGCCGCGTAGCCCGGCGTCACCCCTTTTGCGTTCATTCGGCAGGGTGCGGGGCCGCCACGATCCCGCGCGTGTCGTCGCCCGGCTGATAGGTCAGCATCCGCGAACGCAGCCACGGGCCGACGCGCTTTTCCAGGCCATCGGCAAGACTGAAGCCCGCGGGCACGATCAGCAGCGTGAGCAGCGTCGAGACGACCAGCCCGCCGATCACCACGATCCCCATCGGCTGACGCCACGCCCCGTCACCCGAAAGCGACAGCGCGACGGGCACCATGCCTGCGGTCATCGCCACGGTGGTCATCACGATCGGCTGTGCACGCTTGTGCCCGGCATCGAGGATCGCGGCGCGCTTGCCCACACCCTTGTTCATCTCCTCGATCGCGAAATCGATCAGCAGGATCGAGTTCTTCGAGACGATGCCCAAGAGCAGCAGGATCCCGATATAGACCGGCATCGAGTTGGGCTGGCCCAGCAGCCAGATCAGCAGCACGCCGCCCAGCGGCGCGAGCGCCAGCGACGTCATGTTGACCAGCGGGCTCATCAACCGCTTGTAGAGCAGCACGAGCACCGCGAACACCAGCAGCACGCCCGCGATCACCGCGATGATCAGGTTCTGCACCAGTTCGGCCTGCCATTCCTCTTCGCCCACCACGTCGCGGATCACGCCCACGGGCAGGTCCTGCAGCACGGGCAGCGCATCGATCTGCGCCTGCGCCTCGCCCTTCAGGACGCCGGCGGCCAGATCGGCGCCCACCAGCACGCGGCGGTTCTGGTTGTAGCGCTGGATCGCGGTCGGGCCCGAACCGAAGCTGATGTCGGCGACGCGGCTCAGCGGCACCGAACCACCGTTGGGCAGCGGCACGGGCAGGTTTTCGATCGTGGTGAAATCGGTGCGCGATTCCTCCGACAGGCGGACCACGATCGGGATCTGGCGATCCGACAGCGAGAAGCGCGCGGCGTTCTGCTCGATCTCGCCCAGGGTCGCGATCCGGATCGTCTGCGACAAGGCGGCGGTGGTGATCCCCAGTTCGGCGGCGATCTGACCGCGCGGGGTGATGATGATTTCCGGCCGGTTGAGGTCGGCGCTGATCCGCGGGGCGACGAGCGATCTGAGGCCCTTCATCTCCTCCACCAGCCGCGCGGCGGTCTGGTCGAGCAGCACCGGATCGGAGCCGGCGAGCATCACGGTCATGTCGCGGCCCGAACCGAACCCGCCCGATTGCGACTGGAACCGCACGCGGGCATCGGGGATGCGCGCAAGTTCAGGCGCAAGCTCGCGCTCGAAATCGACCGAGCTGCGGGCTCGGTCGGCGCGCAGCTTGATGAACACCGACGAGGTTTCGCCCTGCCGGATGCGTTCGAGCAGCCGTTCGACCTCGGGTTCCTGACGCAGCCGCGCGGCGACCGCGTTGACCACGCGCTTGGTTTCGTCGAGCGTGGTGCCGGGGACCATCTCGATCTCGACCCGGCTGTTTTCGTCGTCGATGGTCGGCTGGAACTGGCCGGGGATCTGGCCGAACAGCAGGATCGTCACCAGCAGCGACAGCCAGCCTGCGCCCAGCATCCAGATGCGGTGATCGTAGAACCGCGCGGTCAGCCAGCGGGTGTTCTGCGCAAAGCGGCTGTCACCGCCCGCGGGCGCCTCGATCGCCTTGAAAGCGAAATAGCCCGCAGCGAAGGCCGCAACCGAAACGAACAGCACGATCGCCACTTCGAACACCTTGGCGACGATCTTGTAGATCGCGGTGTTGGTATCAGACGAAACCGCAGCGGCGATCTGCTTGTCGATGCCGAGGCCGAGCAGCCCCTTCCACGCGCCGGTCACGGAACCGTTCGCCAGTTCGAACATGGTGAGCGCGGGCACCATCAGCAGCGCGATCACCACCAGCAGCAGCATCGGCACATAAAGCGCGCGGCGGCGCGGGCCGGTGAGGCCCGCACGGCGCACCGCCATCTTGCCGGTGTCGAGCGTCCAGGCGAGCACGCGCATATAGGCGTCGATCGCGCGGCCTTCGCCGTGTTCGGCGGCGCCGTGCGACTTGAGGAAATAGGCCGCCATCAGCGGGGTCAGCATGCGCGCGACCGCAAGGCTCATCAGCACCGCGACCACCACGGTGATCCCGAAGTTCTGGAAGAACTGACCCGACACGCCCGGCATCAGGCCGACCGGCAGAAACACCGCAACGATGCAGAAACTGGTCGCCACCACGGGCAGGCCGATCTCGTCGGCGGCGTCGATCGATGCCTGATAGGCGGTCTTGCCCATCCGCATGTGCCGCACGATGTTCTCGATCTCCACGATCGCATCGTCGACCAGCACGCCCGCCACCAGCGCCAATGCGAGCAGCGAGAGGAAATTGAGGTTGAACCCAAGCAGATCCATGAACCAGAAGGTCGGGATCGCCGACAGCGGGATCGCGACCGCCGAAATGAAGGTCGCACGCCAGTCGCGCAGGAAGATGAACACCACGATCACCGCGAGCACCGCGCCTTCGACCAGCGCCCACATCGAGGACTTGTACTGGCCGCGGGTGTAGGTCGTGCTGGTCGAGAACTTGATGAACTTGACGCCCTCGTTCTCGGCCTCGATCTTGTCCATCTCCTCGAGCGCGGCGTCATAGACCGTAAGGTCCGACGCGCCGCGCGCGCGGTTCATCAGGAAGTTGACGACCTCCTTGCCGCCGACTTCGCTGATCGAGGAACGTTCGGAATAGCCGTCGCGCACCTGCGCGATGTCGGCCAGGCGCACGGTGCGCCCGCCGCCAAGCTGCACCTGCGTCTGCGACAGCTGGAACGCGGTGTCCGAATTGCCCAGCACGCGCAGCGACTGGCGGGTGCCGCCAACCTCGGCAACACCGCCTGCGGCATCGAGATTGTTCTGCCGCAGCGCGGCGTTGATCTGCGAGGCGGTGACCCCGAAGGACTGCATCCGCGCCGGATCGAGGATCACCTCGATCTGCCGGTCGACCCCGCCGATCCGCTCGACCTCGGCCATGCCGGGGATCTTGAGCAGCCGCTTGGCGACCACATCGTCGACGAACCAGCTGAGCTGTTCGAGCGTCATGTCGTTGGCTTCGACCCCGACATAGCCGATCGGCTCGCCAACGACGTTGACCTTGCCGACCTGCGGTTCGAGAATACCGTCGGGCAAGCTGCCGCGCACCGATGCGATCGCGGTCTCGACCTCGTTCACCGCTTCGATCAGATCGGTGCCGATCTCGAATTCGACGAAGGTCATCGAACTGCCTTCGCGCGCGGTCGATTGCAGCGAATTGACCCCCGCGATCGAACGCAGCGCGCTTTCAACGCGCTGGGTGATCTGGTTCTCGATCTCGGTCGGGGAGGCGCCGGGCTGCGCGATATTGACCATTACCGCGGGGAAATCGACATCCGGGTTGTTGGTCACATCCATCCGCATGAAGCTGATGATCCCGGCAAACAGCAGTCCGGTGAAGAACACCAGAGGGATCACCGGATTGCGGATCGACCAGGCCGAGATGTCGCGTAGTGCCATATTGTCCTGCCTGTGGTTCGCCCTTGCGGCGGCCCTGCCGGTTGCGCCCCTTGTGAGGGCTGCGGCAGGGGGAATGCGTTACTTCTTGAGCGGCTGCGGGTTGACGGTTTCACCCGGATTCAGGAACCCGCCGGCGCGCAGCACCACCCGTTCGGTGCCGTTCAGCCCTTCGGTGATCGCCAATCCCTGTTCGGTGACCGCGCCGGTTTTCACCGCACGGCGCGTGGCCTTGTTGTCCTTGCCCACGACATAGACGAAGCTGCCCTGGGTATCGGCCAGCACCGCGCTTTCGGGGAGCACGGTCGCGCTGAAGCTGCCGCTGTTGATCCGCGCGGTGGCAAAGCCGCCGGGGCGCAGTTCGGGCGCGAAGCTCAGCGCGATGCGTGCGGTGCCCTGCCGGGTGGTCTGGTCGATCACCGGAGCGATCTGCCAGATCTGGCCGCTGAAGCTCTGTTCGGAGCCGGTCGGGGTGATCGTCGCTGCGGTGCCGACCGACAGCTTGGACAGCTGTTCTTCGGAAAGCTGCGCGAGCATTTCCATCTCGCCGCCGCTGGCGATCGTGAACAATGCGGGGCTGCCTGCGCCCACGGTCTGCCCGGGTTCCACCGCGCGGGCGAGGACATAGCCCGAGGCGGGCGCGAGGATGTTGAGCCGCTGGTTGCGCGCGCGCTGTTCGCCCAGCTGCGCCTGCGCCACCTTGACGCGCGCGACCGCGGCATCGCGGGTCGCGGTCAGACGGTCGACATCGGCCTTGGACACGAACCCGCGCGCGACCAGTTGGAGGGCACGGTCGAGATTGGCCTGCGCCAGATTGGCATCGGCGCGCGCGACATCGATCTGCGCGGCCTGCGCCTCGGCCTGACGGACCTGAACGCTGCGGTCGATCACCGCGAGCACCTGACCTTGCGAAACCCAGTCGCCCGCATCGACGGTGACGCTGATCACCTGCCCGCCTTCGCCGACCACGCCCACGGGCATCGGACGGCGCGCGGCGAGCGTGCCCGGCGCTTCGAATTCGCCCGCGACCATCGTGCGGCCGGGCGTCACCACCGTGACCGAGGGCGCCTGCGAATTGTCGTCGGCGACCGGCGCGGGCTCCTTGCCGACGAACACGAACCATGCCGCGATCGCGAGCAGCAGGCCGAACACGGAAAGCCCGCCGATGATCAGCCAGCGCGGGATCGCGGGCGCCGCCAGCGGGCGCGCCCCCGAAACCTCGGGCGCGATTTCGTCGCCAGCTTCGGACCTGATCGTCGTCTCGTAATTCATCGCCGTTCCCTCACTGGGGACGCCCCGCGCACTGCACGCGCCGCCCCCAGAGTGTATTATCTACATAAGTCACCAATTGCAACGCCTGATAGATCGGCGAGGCCAAGCCCGCAATCGGCGCATCGACGGGTGACTTCCGGCCTAGACGAAAGGCAGGAAAGGGAAAGGCGCAATCCGGCCGCAATCGGCCGGAAAGCCGGTCACCGCACGCGGCCGCGCTGGACGAGATTGAAGATGCCGAGCAGCACCACCGCGCCCAAGAGCGCGATCAGCATCCCGGTCAGCGAAAACTGCTGCACGCTGCCGCGCACGCCGAACAATGGCCCGGCAATCGCATTGCCGATGACCGAGCCGACACAGCCGACCACGATGTTGAGAATGATCCCCATCGACGCATCGCGCCGCATCACCTTGCTCGCCAGCCAGCCGGCGATCCCGCCGACGATCAGTGCAACAATCCATCCCATGATCTGTGATCCCCTTTGCTAAGCGCCCGGATGCAGGTGGCATCGGGCGCAGCCACGAGACTGGCACAGGGGTTCGCTGCAAGGCAACCCTGTTCGCCGGGCGGCCGCAGCGGCAGCGGGATCAGTATTTCAGCTGGCGCTCGTAGAGATCGCGGTAATGCTGGATCTTGGTGACGCGCAGGCCATGCATCCCCGAACGGTCGACCGCGCGCTGCCACGAGGCGAATTCCTCGAGCGTGAGGCCATAACGCGCCAGCGCCTCGTCGAGCGTCAGCAGCCCGCCATTCACCGCGGCCACCACCTCGGCCTTGCGCCGCACCACCCAGCGCTTGGTCTGGGGAGAAGGCAGGTCGGCAAGCGTCAGCGGCTCGCCGAGCGGGCCGATTACCTGTGCGGGGCGGATATCCTGATTCTCAATCATCACTTGTCTCTCGCAGCGCGGCGGGGCGCATCGGAAGGGGTCTGTCGCATCGTGTCCCGGCGGTTTGCATCACTGGCCTTGTCATGCACCTTCGGACCTTTCCATTGCCCTAAGGCATCGAGGTTAAAATCGGGTTCGTCATGATCTAGGAGCGCAAAATAGCTTGCCGCGGCATCGCCGAAGCTTGCTGCGGCCGCTTCGATCGGTGCCTGCGAATCGCTGCGCAGCAGGGCGCGCAGATCGCGCGCGGCGTTGAGCCTTGCGGTCAGCTCACTCCATTCGAGCGCACGCAGCGCATCGCCGCCGCGCCGGGCGGCGAATCGCGCCGGGGCCGTGACGCCCCCCGGATCGCGGGCGGAGGCGGTGAAATGCGCCGGCTGGGGTTTGGCTTTTTCGAACATCATTCGCCCTGATAGGCGCACGCATGTCAAAATCCGGTAAATCCCCCTTTTACCTCGGGTTAGGGACGGGAGCAGGCGATTTTGGCGCTGCCCGCGCACCACTGGCGCGCGGGCGGCGGCATCGCTATATGCGCTGGCATCCCATGGAAACCCCTGCCACCCTTGCCGCCGGCGCGTCCGCCGCCCTGCCCCTTGACCGCGAAGCCGCCGCCGCGCTGTTCGATCTGCCGCGTGCCGCGGCCGATTGCCGGATCGTGGTCGCGATGAGCGGCGGGGTCGACAGTTCGGTGGTCGCCGCGCTCGCCCATGCCAGCGGCGCCGAAGTGATCGGGATCACGCTCCAGCTTTACGATTATGGCGCCGCGACGGGGCGCAAGGGCGCGTGCTGCGCGGGCGACGATATCCGCGATGCGCGCGCCGTGGCCGACCGGCTGGGGATCGCGCATTATGTCTTCGACCACGAAAGCGCGTTCCGCGAGGACGTGGTCGAACAATTCGCCGACGAATATCTCGCCGGGCGCACCCCGGTGCCCTGCATCCGCTGCAACATGGGCCCGAAATTCACCGACCTGTTCCGGATGGCGCGCGAGTTGGGCGCGGATTGCCTTGCCACGGGGCATTATGTCCGCCGCGTGATCGCGAACCACGGTGCCGAACTGCATCGCGCCTTCGACCCCGCGCGCGACCAGTCCTATTTCCTTTACGGCACCACCGACGATCAGCTTGCCTATCTGCGCTTCCCGCTGGGCGGGATGCCCAAGCCGCAGGTGCGCGAACTCGCCGAGGCCGCGGGCCTGCGCAACGCCGCGAAGCCCGATTCGCAGGACATCTGCTTTGTCCCCGATGGCAATTACGCCGGGATTGTCACCAAGGTCCGCCCCGAAGGCGCCGCGCCCGGCAACATTGTCCATGCCGCGACCGGCGCGGTGCTGGGTTCGCACAAGGGGATCGTCCATTTCACCGTGGGTCAGCGCAAGGGCCTCGACATCGGCGGGCAGCCCGAACCGCTCTACGTCATCGGCCTCGACGCGCCGAGCCGCGAAGTGCGCGTCGGCCCGAAGCGGATGCTGGGGGTGAGCGCGGCACAAGTGACCGAAACAAACCGGATCGGCCCACTTCCCGATGGCCCGCTAACCGCCAAGGTTCGCAGTCTGGCCAAGCCCGTGCCCGTGACACTCGAAGGCACGCTGGGCGACGGCGCGGCGGTGACGATCCGTTTCGCCGCGCCCGAATATGGCGTCGCGCCGGGACAGGCAGCGGTGATCTATGCAGGCGACCGCGTGGTCGGCGGCGGGTGGATCGGCGCAACCGAGAAGGTCGCCGGTTAGCAGCGATGTGCGCGGGGTTTGCCGAGGGCTTGCCCCCTAGCAGACCCCCTCCAGACCCGGCTCGCCCTCCCCTTACCCGAATGTTTCACGTGGAAGCGAAGCTCTACGAAGTAGAAACATCGAGTCGGAGCCGCACCTCAACCCTCCCACGGCTCCAGCACGCAGCCATAGCCTTCGCGGTAGGTCGCTGTCGCCTTGGCCACCAGCGGGAAACGCGCGGTGACGCTGCGGGTCTCTTCGTCCTCGACCATCGTCACCAGCTCCATCCCGGCAACCTTGTCGCGCTTGCAATCCTTCAGATCGCGCCCCGCGACATAGCGGCACGAGCACCCCACCCGCGCCGAATAGGCCGCGGCAATTGCGCCATATCCGCGGATCGGTTCGCGGTAGGCATAGGCGGCAATTGCGACCGCTGCGGCAAGGATCGCGATGAGCCACAGGCCCCAGCGCGCGCCCTTGCGGGTTTGCGCCGCGCCGCGCGCGGGTGCGGATGATTTCGCCATTGCCAAGCCTTCATGCTTCGGGGAATGAGAGCGCGATGACCCTCCACAAAGCTGCCCTTAACCGCGCGCTCGGCCTCGCGCCAGCCCTGCTGGCACTTGCCGCCTGCGGCGCCGCCGCCCCTGCCGAAGCGCCCTTGTCCGATGCCGCCAAGGCCGCGGTGACGAAGGATGCGGGCGCGCCGAAGGACCAGCTTGCCCGCGCGATCGACGACCTGTTCACCGCGCCCGGCCTAGGCGATACGCGCGCGGTGGTGGTGATGGCGAACGGCAAGCTTGCCGCCGAACGTTACGGGCCGGGCTACGACAAGGACACGCGCTTCGTCAGTTGGTCGATGGCCAAGACCGTTACCGGCGTGCTGATCGGGATGCTGGTGTCAGACGGGCTCCTCGCATTGGACGCGCCCGCCCCCGTCCCGCTGTGGCAGCGCCAGGGCGATCCGCGCAGCGAGATCACGTTGCGCCACCTGCTCCAGATGCGCAGCGGCCTCCGCCACACCGAGGCGGGCGATCCGCCCTACGAATCGAGCGAGGTCAGGATGCTGTTCCTCGACGGGCGCGACAACATGGCCAAGTGGGCCGAGGAACAGCCGCTCGAAGCGGAGCCGGGCAAGCAGTTCGAATATTCGAGCAACACCAGCGTGATCCTCGCCGATATTGCCACGCGCGCGCTGACCACCAGCACCAAGCCCGAGGCGCGACGCAAGGCGGTGGCCGATTACCTCCAGCAGCGGCTGTTCGCCCCGCTCGGCATGACCAGCATGGTGCCCGAATTCGATGCCAGCGGCACGCTGATCGGCGGCAGCCTGATGCATGCCACCGCGCGCGACTGGGCCAAGCTTGGCGAATTCCTGCGCCGCAAGGGCGCCGCGCCCGGCGGCGAGCAACTGGTGCCGCAACGCTGGGTCGAAGCGATGGTGACGCCCTCGCCGCGCAGCCCGCATTACGGGTTCCAGATCTGGCTCAACCGCCCGGTCCCCGGCGCGCCGGCAGGCGAACACCCGCTGTTCCCCGACCGCGCGCCCGAAAGCGTTTTCAGCCTGATCGGCCACATGGGCCAATATGTGCTCGTCTCGCCCCGCCAGCGCGTGACTCTGGTGCGTCTCGGCCATTCGGACGCTGCCGAACGCCCGCCGATGCTGCAACAGGCGGCGGACGTCCTGGAGCTTTACCCGGAGTCTTAGGTTTCCGCACGCCATCCGGCGCGCGGTCCTCGCTAGACGCACAGCATAGCTGCGCCCGCTGCGGGCGCCCGTTCGGGCTTGCGGTCGCTGCGCGACCGATCAGAGATAGAACGCACCCTCGACCACGGTGACGCAGGGGCCGCCGAGCCATGCGCGGTCGCCTGCCAGCCGCAGCGTCAGATCGCCGCCGCGCGTGCTCGCCTGATGCGCGGTGAACTGCGTGCGGCCCAGCTTCTGCGCCCAGAACGGGGTGAGCGCGGCGTGCGCCGAGCCGGTGACCGAATCCTCGTCCACCCCGCCGCCGGGCACGAAGACGCGGCTGACGATATCGGTTGCATCGCCCGGCGCGGTGCAGATGAACTGGTCGCTGCCCAGCCGCTCGAGCCCGCGGATATCGGGCGCAAGCGCGCGCACCGCGGCCGCGTTTTCGAACAGGTAGATGTTGTAACCAAGCTCCGACCGCGCGACTTCGAACGGCGCTGCGCCCAGCAAGGCAATCGCCTCCGCCTGCCGCGCGGCAGTATCGGGCGCACACGGAATCGCGGGGAGCGCGAGTTCATAGCCCGCGCCGTCGCGCACCACTTCGAGGATCCCCGATTGCCGGGTGCGGAACGTCACCCGGTCCATCGCCTGCCCTTCGGCATCGCAGGTCAGCAGCACGTGCCCGCTTGCCAGCGTGGCATGGCCGCACAGCGCGATCTCGTAGGTCGGGGTGCACCAGCGCAGCTCCCAGTCGGCCGCACCGCTCGCATCGCGCACCACGAAGGCGGTTTCGGCGAAGTTGTTCTCCCCGCCGATCTTCACCAGCACATCGTCAGGCAACCATTCGTCCAGCACCATCACCGCTGCCTGATTGCCGCCGAAAGGCCGATCGCTGAAGGCATCGACGTGCCAATATGGAATTTTCTGCGTCATCGTCCGTGCCTCAAGGGTAAAGGAGCGTGTCGGCCCACTCGCCATCCGCCCCATCGCGGACGAATTCGCGCCGGTCGTGCAGCCGGTTGTCGCGGTCGATCCAGAATTCGATCCGGCGGGGGGAAAGCGTGAAACCGGTCCAGTGCGCGGGGCGCGGCACCTGGCCTTCGCCCTCGTGTGCGGCCCAGACTTGCTGCACCCGGTCGAGATACTCCTGCCGCTGTGCCAGTGGGCGCGACTGGTCGCTCGCCGCGCTGCCGACCTGGCTCTTGTAGGGGCGCGAGTGGAAATAGGCATCGGCGCGCGCGGGGCTGACTTCGACCAGCGGGCCTTCGATGCGGATCTGGCGGCGCAGGCTCTTCCAGTGGAACAGCAAGGCGGCCTGCATGTTGGCGCGGATCTGCTCGCCCTTGCGGCTTTCCGCATTGGTGAAGAAGGTAAAGCCCCCGCCCCCCATGCCTTCGGGATTCTCGCCCGCGCCGTGCCCCTTCAAAAGCACCATCCGCACCGAGGGCGCACCATCCGCCGAGGCCGTGGCCAGCGCCATCGCGTTGGGATCGTTCAACTCGCCCACCTGCGCAGCGGCGAACCATTCCTCGAACAGGGCAAAGGGATCGGCGCCGGCGGGCAGCACGCTGTCGGCAAGCTGGGCATCGTCGAGCGGGGTGGTATCGGACATGGGCGCTTCCTCGAAACGGCGGTGATTGCGGTGCCATAGTTACGCAGCACTGCCGGCGAAAGGCGCATGTGATGAACACGCGATTTCGCTCGGCACGGGCCGCACGCTTGCACAGGGCCGCTGTCTCACCTAGCTAACTCACCATGCGCGATCCTTACGTCATTCTCGGAATACCCCGCACCGCGTCCGACGCGGACATCAAGAGCGCCTATCGCAAGCTCGCCAAGGAGCTGCATCCGGACCGCAACAAGGACAATCCCAAGGCGGCGGAGAAATTCTCCGATGCGACCCGCGCCTATGATCTGCTGAGCGACAAGAACAAGCGCGCGCAGTTCGACCGCGGCGAGATCGATGGCGAAGGCAATCCGGCCAATCCCTTTGCGGGCATGGGCGCGCGCCCCGGTTACGGGCGCGGCGGCACCTATGGCGCGGGGCCGGGCGGCCCGGGCGGCGCAGGGCCGGGCGATTTCGGCGGCTTCGGCGGCGACGATGTCGATCTGGGCGATCTGTTCGAAGGGCTGTTCGGCGGGCGCAAGGCGCAGGCGCAGGCCGGCGCGCGGCGCGGTTTCGGCCGCCAGCCTCCGCCGCCCCCGCCCCGGCGCGGCGCGGATATCCAGTACCGGCTCGCAGTGCCTTTCGTCGATGCGGCTACCGGACGCGATCAGCGGATCACGCTGGCCGATGGCAAGGCGATCAACCTCAAACTGCCCGCCGGTGTCGAGGATGGCACGATAATGCGCCTCAAGGACAAGGGCCACCCCGGCACCGGCGGCAATGGTGACGGGATCGTGATGGTCGAAGTCGGCACGCACCCCTTCTTCCGGCGGGAGGGCGACAATATCCGCATGGACCTGCCCGTCACGCTCGACGAGGCGGTGCGCGGCGCGAAGGTCAAATGCCCCACGGCCGATGGCGCGGTGATGCTGACGGTGAAGCCCGGCACCTCCAGCGGCACGGTGATGCGGCTGGCAGGCAAGGGCTGGACGAAGAAGAACGGCAAGACCACCGGCGGCGCGCCCGAACGCGGCGACCAGCTGGTGACGATCGAAATCCAGTTGCCCGCCGATCTGGCGGCGCTGGAACAGCGGCTCGACGGGTGGGTCGATACTGCGCGCCCGCGGGAGAAGTTCGGCCTCTAGCGCCGGGCGAACACGATCATGGCCCTGCCCTTCTCCCTCGCGCGTCTCCCCGCCCGCACATGGCCGGTGACGCGCAAGGTGCTGATCGATACCTTCAACGACGGGTTCATCCACGCGGGCAACCTTGCCTATCTGTCGATGCTGGCGATCTTCCCGTTCTTCATCCTGGGCGCGGCGCTGTTCGATCTGATCGGCGGGCGCGAGAATGCCGAGGCGCTGATCTTCAACGTCGCGCGCGCCATGCCATCCTCGGTCGCGACCACGATCGTTCCCGTCGCCGAAACGGTCATCGCCGCACGCTCGGGCTGGCTGTTGTGGCTGGGCGGGCTGGTGGCGCTGTGGACCGTGTCGAGCCTGATCGAGACGATCCGCGATATCCTGCGCCGTGCCTACGACACCAAGTCGGGCAGCAGCTTTTTCAAGAAGCGGCTGATTTCGATCGGGCTGATTCTGGGGGCGGTGGTGCTGCTGATGCTGTCGCTGTTCGCGCAGGTGATGATCGGCGGCGCGCAGGAGATCATTCAGACCACGGTGCCCGAATTCGCCACGCTGATCGGCGCGCTGCGCCTGTCGCGGATCGTGCCGGGGATCGGCCTTGCGGCCTCGCTGTGGATTTTGTTCGTCACGCTGACGCCCAAATCCTATCGCGGGCGGCAGTGGCCCAAATGGCCCGGCGCACTGTTCACCACGCTGTGGTGGCTCGCGGTGTCCGCCGCGCTGCCCGTGGTGCTGCGCAGCGCCTTTGCCTATGATCTGACCTATGGCAGTCTGGCGGGCAGCATGGTGACGCTGCTGTTTTTCTGGCTTGTCGGGCTGGGCCTCGTTATCGGCGCGGAATTGAATGCGGCACTGGCGGTCGAGGGGCGCACCCCCACGCCCGAACCCGCCGCCAAGGAGACGACGGAATGAACGGACTGATGGCAGGCAAGCGCGGCCTCATCATGGGCCTTGCCAACGACAAGTCGCTGGCGTGGGGCATCGCCAAGAAGCTGGCCGAACACGGCGCGCAGCTGGCCTTCTCCTATCAGGGCGACGCGCTGGCCAAGCGGGTGATTCCGCTCGCCGCCGAACTGGGCAGCGATTTCACTTTCGAATGCGACGTGTCGAGCATGGATTCGCTCGATGCGGCCTTTGCTGCGCTGAAGGAACGCTGGGACACGATCGATTTCGTGGTCCACGCGATCGGCTATTCGGACAAGAACGAACTGCGCGGAAAATATGTCGACACCAGCCTCGACAACTTCCTCAACACGATGAACATCTCGGCCTATTCGCTGGTGGCGATCAGCCAGCGCGCGGCGGCGATGATGCCCGAAAGCGGCGGCGCGATCCTGACGCTGTCTTATTACGGCGCCGAAAAGGTGATCCCGCATTACAACGTCATGGGCGTCGCCAAGGCGGCGCTGGAGACGAGTGTGAAATATCTCGCCAATGATCTGGGGCCGCGCAATATCCGTGTCAACGCGATCAGTGCAGGCCCGATCAAGACGCTGGCGGCAAGCGGGATCGGCGATTTCCGCTACATTCTGAAGTGGAACGAATACAACGCGCCGCTGCGCCGCAACGTCACGATCGAGGATGTCGGCGGTGCGGGGCTCTATCTCGTGTCCGATCTCGCCTCGGGCGTGACGGGCGAAACGCACCATGTCGATGCGGGCTATCATGTGGTCGGCATGAAGCAGGAAGACGCACCCGACATCGCGCTCGCCTGACCGGGCGTGCGCACCGTCCTTGTCACGGGGTCTGCCGGGTTCATCGGCTATCACCTGTCGGCGCTGCTGCTGGCCGAGGGGTTCCGCGTCGTCGGTTATGACGGGATGACGGACTATTACGATGTCCGGCTGAAACAGCGGCGCCACCAGATGTTGCTACAGCATCCGAATTTCTCCTGCACCGAGGGGCTGCTGGAGCATTTCGAGACACTGCACGCGCTGGCGCTCGCGGAAAAGCCCGATGTGATCGTCCACCTCGCCGCGCAGGCGGGGGTGCGTTACAGCCTCGAAAACCCGCGCGCCTATGTCGAAGCCAATCTGGTGGGCGCGTTCAACGTGATGGAATGCGCGCGCGAGCTTGGCGTGGATCATCTGCTGATGGCCTCGACCTCGTCGGTCTACGGCGCGGAAACCGACATGCCGTTCCGCGAAGCGCAGAAGGTCGACACGCCGCTTACGCTCTACGCCGCGACCAAGAAGGCGAACGAGGCGATGGCGCATTCCTACGCGCACCTCTGGAACCTGCCGACCACGATGTTCCGGTTCTTCACGGTCTACGGGCCCTGGGGGCGGCCCGACATGGCGCTGTTCAAGTTCACCCGCGGGATCCTCGAAGGCACGCCGATCGACATCTACAACGACGGCGCGATGTACCGCGATTTCACTTACGTCACCGATCTGGTGCGCGGCATCCGGCTGCTGATCGATGCCGCCCCGGTGCGGCCCGAGAGCGCGGAGGACATCGCGGAGGGCGACAGCCTTTCCCCGGCTGCGCCCTACCGCGTGGTCAATATCGGCAATGGCGACAAGGTGCGGCTGCTCGATTTCGTCGAGGCGATCGAGGCCGAATGCGGGCGCGCCGCGATCCGCAACTACCTGCCGATGCAGAAAGGCGACGTCCCTGCGACCTGGGCCGATGCCGCGCTGCTCAGGGCGCTCACCGGCTACGCCCCGCAAACGCCGTTTCGCGAAGGCGTGGCGCAGTTCGTCGCGTGGTACCGCGAATATTACGGGGTGTGAGGCTTACTTGGGCGGCGCGGGCAAGGCGCCCTCGCCCGGAAGCTCGGCCTGCCGCTCGCGTTCCAAACGCTGCATGTATTCGCGCTCGATCATCTCGACGCGGCTCTGTTCTTCCGCGGCATCGGCGTCGATCGTCGACAGACGTTCGGCGCGCGCCTGCTCGATCAGCAGACCGAAGCGCACCGCGTCAGCCTCGGACTTGTCCTTGTAGGCGGCTTCGATGAACTTCTGGTTGCATCCGGTGAAACCCCCTGCGCCCGCGGGCGAGCAGCTCATCGTGCCGAAATCGCCGACATATTTGATTTCCTCGACCTGCCGCGCGCGCGCGCGGTTGGCGGGATCGTCCGAATAGCGCAGGTTGGTGGGGATGCGGTAGCGGTCTTCCTGGACGAGGATTTCGCACACCACAACCTCGCCCGGCTGCGCCACGGGGCATTCGGCCGGATCATAGGCGATCACCATGTTGACCTTTTCGCCTGCGCTCTGCGCGACGGCCGGGACCGATCCGGCACCGATCGCGGCAAGCGCGCCGAGAACGGCAAGCGGGGCGGAGGCGAACAGATGCTTCATGGCGGACGGTAATCCTCTATCGGGGCGCGGGGCTGGACAAAACCATGCCCCCGGTGCTGCGGCCTTGTCTAGTCCCGGGGGGCTGAACCGGGTGTGAAGGCAGGACAAACCCGCCGCCTGCCGGCAATGTTCCGGCGTCGGGGCGGGCCGCCGCCCTTCAGACCCGCTCGCTGACTTTGATCGCGATCCGGCAGCCCAGCCGGATCACCCCCGACAACAGCGGATAGGCCGGCGCGCGTTCGGCGCCGTGGGCGAAGGCGGCATCGCGGTGCTCGCGCTCTTCCTCGCGGAATTCGGCGATCATTTCGGCAAGCTCGGGGTCGGCCCCGGTCGCCTCCAGCGCGTCGAGCTGATCCGAATAGTGCTTGTCGATCTCGGTCTCGACCGCGGCGGTGCAGGCCATCGCCGCCTCGGGGCCGAGCAGCGCGGTGCCTGCACCCAGCACATAGCCTGCCGCCGACCAGATCGGATGGAGCGCGGTCGGGCGCACGCCCCGTTTGGCCATCAGCGCATCGAACTTCGCGCGGTGCACGGCTTCCTGGGCTGCCATGTGCCGGATCTCGGCCGATTGCGGCCCGCGGTCGCCCATTACGGCAAGCTGGCCTTCGTAGATGCGGGTCGCGCCGAATTCGCCGGCCTGGTCGACCCGGATCATGCGGTGGATGTCTTTGCGGTCCATCATCGGCTCCTTGAAAGCAGTCTCACTTGCGATACGCGGCGAGCGCCACGATGGCCGCACCCGCCACGCTCGAAATCAGGAAGTTGAAGCCTGCAAGGCTGATTCCGCCCAGCGTCCACGGCGCGACATCGCAGCGGATCAGCGGCGCGGCGTTGAAATCCATGATGTCGACGCCCGCACCCGGCTTGGAACAGGCGGTGATGCCTTCCCACCAGCCATATTCGACCCCGGCATGGAACCCGCCGATCAGCCCCGAGGTCAGGATCGCCAGCCCCGCCAGCGCCGTCCACACCTGCGGCGGTTTGGCGACATAGGCGATCACGCCCAGCACCAGCGCGGCAAAGTGCGGGTAACGCTGCCACCAGCACATCTCGCACGGGTAGAGCCCGAAGGCATATTGCCCCACATAGGCCCCGCCGAGCAGTGCAGCCGGGACCAGCACGGCGAGCATCCGCGCCTTTGCAAGATTGTCCATCAACGCTGTCCGGTTACGGCTTGGCCGCAGGCTGCTTGCCAGGGCGCAGTGCCACGGTGCTGCGGGTGGTGCGGCGCAAGGTTTCCATCGCGTAGTTCAGCTGGAAATCCTTGATGCCCTGCTTTTCCAGTTCGGCGGCGGTCAGCTGGAAGCGCGGATCGGCGATCTTGTCGGCCTCCATCTGCTCGTCCTTCATGCCAAGCTCGTTGATCAGGTGGCCGCGCAGATCGCTTTCGCGGGTCTGGTATTTCTGGCGCAGCACATAATCGGGATCGGAAATCTGCGGCACCATGATGTCGGGCTTGATCCCGCCTTCCTGCACCGAACGACCCGCGGGCAGATAGTAGCGTGCGGTGGTCAGCTTCAGCGCGGCATCATTGCCCAGCGGCAGCAGCGACTGCACGCTGCCCTTGCCGAAGCTCCGCTCGCCCATCACCAGCGCGCGGCGGTGGTCCTGCAAGGCGCCCGCGACGATTTCCGAGGCCGAGGCGGAGCCGGCATTGATCAGCACGATCATCGGCACGCCTTCGGCCATGTCGCCGCGATAGACGGTCTCGGCATCGTAGAGCATCGTTTCGCCGCGCGCGCGGCCACGCTGGCTGACGATCCGGCCATTGGTCAGGAACAGGTCCGACAGCGCGACCGATTCGTCGAGGCTGCCGCCGGGATTGTTGCGCAAATCGAGCACCAGACCGGCGATCTTGCCGCCCGGCGCCTTCTTCTTGAGCGCCTGCCATTCGGCGAACACGTCCGCGCCAACATTGGCGCTGAATTCGTTGACCGAAATCATCGCGATATTGCCCGGCGCCAGTTCCGAGGTGACCGGTTCCAGCTCGATCACGCCGCGCATCACGTCGAGTTCGAGCGGCGCATCGCGGCCCTCGCGGAAGATCGTCAGCCGGATCGAGGTGCCCTTGGGCCCACGCATCTGCGCGACCGCATCATCGAGCTTGGTATCGACGATCAGCTTGCCGTTGAGGTGTGTGATGAAATCGCCAGCCTTGATCCCGGCAGTTTCGGCCGGGCTGCCGCGGAACGGCGAGATCACCTTGACCGCGCCATCCTCCATCACCACCGACAGGCCGAGGCCAGAGTACTTGCCGTCGATCATCGTTTCGAGCCGCTGGAGATCGCTCCCGTCGAGATAGGCCGAGTGCGGATCGAGGCTGGCGAGCATCCCGTCGATCGCGCCGCGGATCAGCTTTTCATCGTCGACTGGCTCGACATAGCTCGCCTTGACCCGCTGGAAGACCGCGAACAGCTTGGCAAATTCGGGCCCCGCGCGGCCATCGACCTGCGCCATCGTGGCGGTGGTCGCCGGGATCAGCGCGATGGCGGTGACCAGCGCTGCACTGTGGAGGAGAGCGGCAAACTTCATGGGTGGCAAGGCTCCTTAAGGCGGCCAATGTATAGGTTCGGCCGCATGAACGCCAGATAACTCGTGCGCCTTGGCAAAGCCCGCAAGGCGGGACAGATCAGCGCAGATATTGCAACGGATTGACCGGCTTGCCCGCACGGCGCAGCTCGATCGTCACCGGCACCGCGCCCCCGCTGGCGCGGCCGATCGGCGATCCGCCGATCACGCCCGCACCCACCATCACATCGACCCGCGCCAACCCTGTGACAAGGCTGGTCCAGCCGCCGGGATGCTCGATGATGACGATCCGCCCGAACCCGCGATATTCGCCCGCAAAGGCCACCCGTCCGCTCGCCGGGGCGACGACCTGCGCCTGGGCGGCGGGCGCCAGCGTGAGCCCGGTCGAGGCCAGCCCGCTTGTCCGCCTTGCGCCGAAGCCGACCAGCGTGCGCCCCTGCACGGGCAGCTGGAAATCGGCCGGTGGCGGCGTGGCGGCGGGGTCGGCGGCGGCAGGCGCGGGCTGCGATGGCAGCGGCGCGGCCAGATCGGCCGGGCGCAGGATCGGCCCGGGCAATGCGGCCAATTCGCTGCGCAGCCGCGCAACCTCGCCCAGCTTGTCGACCAGCCCGTCGAGATCGCGCGCGTCCTCTGCCAGTGCGAGCGCGCGTTCGGCTTCGCGCAGCGCCGCGCCTTGCGCGCTGCGCGAGGCGGTGCGCTGCTGCTGTTCGAGCGCGGCAAGCTGGGCGCGGCGGCCCCGCAGTTCGGCCTCGCTGCCCTGCAACTGCGCGAGCGCGGTTGCGGCCTGCCGCTCGAGCGCGCGCCCGCGTTCGAGATCGCGGCGCAGGCTGGCGGTGCGCGCCGCGATCTGCGGCACCGCGCTCGCCATCACCGCGCGCACGTGGACGACATCGGCAAGCGATCCGGGTTGCAGCGCGGCCAGCGCGAGCGGACGGCGCGCCGCGGTCTGGAGCGCGGCGGCAAGCCGGGCGGTGGGTTCGCGTTTTTCGGCCAGCCGGGCGGACAGAGCGGCGCGGCGGCTGCGCGCGATCGTCAGCCGCGCGCGGCTCGCTTCGATCTCGGCTTCGGCCTGCTGGATCCGCGCGGCGAGCGCGGCGGCCTGGCTTGCGGTTTTCTGCGCGGCTTCGGTGGCGCTGTCGGCGGCGCGGGTAAGTCGCGCGGCGCGACTTTCCGCAAGCCGGCTTTCGCGGGTCGCGCGGGCGAGCGCGGCCTCCGCCTCGGCGGGATCGTCAAGCGCAATGACCGGGGCGGCGTGCGGCAGACGCGGCATCGCGAGCGTCAGCGCTGCCGCCACGCCGATCACCGCGCCCAATATCAGGATTGTTCGCCCCCGCATGGCGCCGTCATGCCCGATGATAGGGATGTCCTGCAAGGATCGTGGTGGCGCGGTAGAGCTGTTCCATCAGCATCGCGCGCGCGATCATGTGCGGCCAGGTGGCGGGGCCAAAGGCGAACAAGAGGTCGGCCGCGGCGCGCTCGGCATCGGAATGCCCGTCCGCCGCGCCGATCATGAAGCGGGTCTCGCGCACCCCGTCATCGCGCCAGCGGCCCAGCAGGACGGCGAAGCTTTCCGAGGACATCGCCTTGCCGCGCTCGTCGAGCAGCACGGTGCGGTGCGGGGTGATGGGCTCTGCCACCTTGCCTGCGCCGGTGTCGGGCCATTCGGTGATCTTGACGGGCCACGTCAGCCGCTTGGCATAGCGATCGACCAGATCGCCCTCCGGCGACCGTCCGATCTTCCCGCGCGCGATGATGTGGAGGAGAATAAGCGCCACCCTAAGCAAGACAGAGCGATTTCGGGGCGCGCTGCGCCCCGCGAGCGCACGCGCGCGAGCCGCAGGCGCTCGAGCCCGCAGAGCTCGAAACAGCGCCGAGGACGGGGGCGCGAAGGTGCCCCCGCAACAATAACTAATTCCGACCCTGCATCGACGTCTCCGACCCCTCGAAGCTCCACATGCGTTCGAGGTTGTAGAACGTGCGCACTTCGGGGCGGAACAGGTGGACGACCACGTCGCCCGCATCGATCAGCACCCAGTCGGCGGCCGGCAGGCCTTCGACGCGCGCATGGCCGAAGCCCGCATGCTTGATCTTCTCGGCCAGCTTCTGCGCCATCGACGCGACCTGACGGGTCGAACGGCCGCTGGCGATCACCATGTGATCGGCGATCGAGCTTTTCCCTTCGAGCGGGATCGAGACGATTTCCTGCGCCTGATCGTCGTCGAGCTGCGCCATCACGAGCGCGTGCAGGCTATCGGCGCCCATGTCAGCGCGCACCAGCGAGGGTGCCTTGGCGGCGGCTTGCACTGCGCCCAGCGGCAGCGCCGCGGCGAGGGCTTCGGGGATCGGCAATCACAATTCTCCAGAGTTCGGGGCGATGAAGCCAGCACGTCCGCACACCGGCAAGCGATGCAGCCGAGCCACGCAAACCGCGCCTCATGCAGCATCCTCTGGCCGGACAGTACGGAATGTCAGCCGATCGCGCAGCGGCACATCTCGATCCGGCCCGAGCAGGGCCTCGGCCCAATCCGCATTGGCACGGCGGATCGCCGTGGCCGAGCGGTGGTCTGGATCGAAACGCAGTAACACCAGTGCCGGTGCGCTCCATTGCCCCCGTTTCCGAATGCTGGCACCAGACACACGATAGCGCCTGAACCAGACCATGGCGGGGCTCGTCATGGCGCCCGCATCATAGCCCGGACGCGCAATAACCGCAATCGGCATTGTCCGCGCGATCCGGCGCCAGTCCTTCCAGCGGTGAAACTGCGCCAGATTGTCCGCCCCCATCAGCCACACGAAGCGCCGCTTGGGATAGCGCCGGACAAACTTTGCCAGCGTGTCGGCGGTGTAGCGCGTGCCCAGTTGCTGCTCGATCGCGGTGGGCAAGATTCGCGCGCGCCGCGCCTGCCGGCGGGCGGCGAGCAGCCGCGCTTTCAGGGGCGCCATCCCCGCCTTGGGCTTCAGCGGATTGCCGGGCGAGACCAGCCACCACGCCTCGTCCAGCCCCAGCGCATCGATCGCAAACAGCGTGATTCGCCGGTGCCCGCCATGCGCGGGGTTGAAG
Source organism: Erythrobacter neustonensis (assembly GCF_001663175.1). Lineage (NCBI taxonomy): Bacteria > Pseudomonadati > Pseudomonadota > Alphaproteobacteria > Sphingomonadales > Erythrobacteraceae > Erythrobacter > Erythrobacter neustonensis. Next base: position 913,108 of record NZ_CP016033.1, read on the forward strand.
CTCCCGCCGAGCAGCCCGGTCAGCACGGCGGCGCTCAAGGCCGCGTCTGCCCCGCCCCGCGCACCTGCCACTTGTAGGTCGTCAGCCCCTCCAGCGCGACCGGCCCGCGTGCGTGCAGCCGCCCCGTGGCGATCCCGATTTCCGCGCCGAGCCCGAATTCGCCCCCGTCGGCAAATTGCGAGGAGGCATTGTGCATCACGATCGCGCTGTCGACTTCGGCCAGAAAGCGTTCGGCAGTCTCCGCATCAGCGGTGACGATCGCATCGGTGTGGCCCGAAGAATGGCGCGCGATATGCGCCAGCGCATCCTCCAACCCGTCGACCACCGCGACCGACAGCACCGCGTCAAGATATTCGGTGTCCCAGTCCTCGTCGCTCGCCGCGATCACCCGGCGGTCAAGCGCGGCGGCGCGCCCGTCGCCGCGCACTTCGCACCCCGCATCGATCAGCGCGGCGACCAGCGCCGGCGCTGCGGGATAGGCCGAATCGATCAGCAGCGTTTCCATCGCCCCGCAGATGCCCGTGCGGCGCAGCTTGGCGTTGACCGCGATCCGCTCCGCCATCGCCGGCTCGGCAGCGTGGTGGACATAGGTGTGGTTGATCCCGTCGAGATGCGCGAGCACGGGGACCCGCGCATCGGCCTGCACCCGCGCGACAAGGCTCTTGCCCCCGCGCGGCACGATCATGTCGATGAGGCCGCTCGCGGTCAGCATCGCGCCGACACAGGCGCGGTCCTGAGAGGGGACAAGCTGCACGGCTTCGGCCGGAACGCCGCCAGCCACCAGCCCTTCGGCCAGCGCGGCGTGGATCGCGGTGTTCGAATGCACCGCCTCGCTCCCGCCGCGCAGCACCGCAGCATTGCCCGCGCGCACGCACAAGGTGGCGGCATCGGCGGTGACGTTGGGGCGGCTTTCGTAGATGATCCCGATCACCCCGATCGGCACGCGCACGCGGCTCAGCGCAAGGCCATTGGGCCGCGCTGCCGTATCGATCACCTGCCCCACCGGATCGGGCAGCGCCGCGACCGCCGCGACCGCATCGGCGATTGCGGAAAGCCGCGCTTCGTCGAGCATCAGCCGGTCGAGCATCGCGCCCGACAGTCCGCGGGCCTCGCCCGCCGCAAGATCGCGCGCATTGGCTGCAAGCACCGCGGGCGCGGCGGCGCGCAAGGCATCGGCGGCACGCACCAGCGCGGCGGCACGCGCGTCGCTCGAAAGCGCGGCAAGCTGGCGCTGCGCCCTGCGCGCGGCCTGCGCCAGCGTGGTCACAAGTGCTGAGGGATCAGCGGGCGCGGATGCGGTTGCAATCGTGGTCATGGCCGCGTTCTAGCAGGCCGCAAACACCCTGTCAGGCCACAAGGCGGGTCGAGTCGCCGGCACCCGAAGCCTGCCCGAACCCGCCCGTTTTGGCGTTTCATCGCGATTCGCTGTCCACTCGGCCAAACTGCGCGTCCGGGGATTCGACCGGCCCCATCGGGCCTGATAACGGCGCTGCCATCGGGCATAGATATAAAAAAATCGGGGCCGCAATTGTCAGACGAAATATCCACGAAGTCGTGGGGTGACCGGGTACGCGAATGGTTCCCGGACCGCGAGTTCTTCATGCGCGCCGATGGCGAAGTGCGCTTCATCAAGGTATCCTCGACGCTGCAAAAGCGTGTGGCGGGCAGCATCGCCGTGCTGCTCGCGCTGTGGCTGGTCGCGCTCGCCGTGATGGCCTGGGGCACCTACCGCGCCGAGGCAGACCTTGCCGCGCTTGCACAGGAAAAGGCCCGCGTCGCCAGCGCCAGCAAGCGGATCGATGCCTATGGCGGCGATCTGGGCAAGGCGGTGGGCGAGCTTGAGGAACGCCAGAAGTTCCTCGAGGAAATGGCCCGGATGCTGCCCGAGGACATGGTCGAGGCCGCTGCCGCCGCGCCCGCTCCCGCCACCCCTGCCGCTGCCGAAACCGCCGCCACGATCCGCAAGGTCAGCGCGATGGTCCCCGGTGCCAGCGGGCTTGCCGCGATCGAAGCGCGCCAGATCGCCTTTGCCGAACGCCTGACCCGCTTTGCCGAAGCCCGCGCCCGCCGCGCCGAAGCCGCGATCCGCAAATTGAACCTCGATCCCGGCACGCTCACCCGCAACACGCAGGCCGCAATGGGCGGCCCGTTCGAAGCGATGAAGGGCGCAGAAGACCCGCGCTTTGAACGCCTCGGCCTCAGCCTTGCGCGCATGGCGGTGCTCGAACGCGCGATCGACGGCATCCCGCAGGTCGTCCCCGCCAGCATCCAGAACATCACCTCGGGCTTCGGCTTCCGCCACGATCCCTTCCACGGGCGCGGCGCGATGCATGCGGGAATCGATTTTCGCGGGCCCATCGGCTCGCCGATCTTCGCCGCTGCCGATGGCCGCGTGACCTTTGCCGGGGTCAAGTCGGGCTATGGCAATGCGATCGAGATCACGCATGGTAACGGGATGTTGACCCGCTATGCCCACCTGTCGCGGATCGACGTGAAGGTCGGCCAGGGCGTCGGCGCAGGCAGCACGATCGGCGGGCTCGGCTCGACCGGGCGTTCCACCGGGCCGCACCTCCATTTCGAAGTTCGCATCAATGACCGCGCGGTCAATCCGCGCCCGTTTCTGGAGGCCGCACCCAATGTTCTCAAGGAAGTCCGCGCAGCCGGAGCAAAGTAACGTGGCCGGGATCCGGCCCGCAATCAGGGGCAATGCAATGGGGGCAGGTTCGACCTTTTCGGTGATCGGATCGGATGTGACGATCACGGGCAATATCAGCGCCTCGGCCGATCTGCATATCGACGGCACGATCGATGGCGACATCGCCTGCGCTTCGCTGGTGCAGGGCGACAAGAGCGCCATCAACGGCGCGGTGACGGCGGAAACCGCGCGGCTGGCGGGCAAGGTGACCGGATCGATCACCGCGCGCGAGCTGGTGATCCTCAAGACCGCGCGGATCGAAGGCGATGTGCATTATGATGCTCTGACCATCGAACAGGGCGCGCAGGTCGATGGCCGTTTTGCTCCCAACGCACGCGCCGCGGTGATGGCCGTGCCGAGCGTGGCGATCGCGGGTTAGGCACCGCCGCGCGGCGTTTCGATCGGGGTTAGCGGGGCCTTAGGCCCCCTCCAGCCCGGTTGAGGCCGTTCTCAGACAGGCATTTTCACGCCTTCGCCCGAATGTTTCACGTGAAACATTCGGGCCGTTTTTGTGTCCGTGTCAGAGCACCTCGGCGCGCAGGGTCTTGCGGTCGAGCTTGCCGATCATGGTCTTGGGCAGGCTGTCGCGCACCACCACCTGATCCACGCGCTCGTGCTTGCCGATCCGCGCGTTGAGCCAGCTTGCCAGCTCGGCCCCGGTTTCGGTCGCGCCTTCGTTCAAGGTGACATAGGCGCGCGGCACTTCGCCCCGGGCATCGTCGGGAACGCCGATCACCAGCGCTTCCTTGATCGCGGCGTGTTCGAGGATCACGTCCTCGACCACGCTGGGGAAGACCTTGAAGCCATTGACCGCGATCATGTCCTTGATCCGGTCGACGATCTCGAGGAAGCCGTCCTCGTCGATCCGCGCGACATCGCCGGTGCGCAGATAGCATTTCCCGTCGCGCCGGACGAAAGTGTCGGCATCGCTTTCCGGTCGCTGCCAATAGCCGCGCATGATCTGCGGCCCGCACACCGCAAGCTCGCCCGGCTCGCCCTCGGGGGCGAGGTTTTCGGGGTTTTCCTTGTCGAGCAGAATTACTTCGGTGCCCGGCACCAGCTGCCCGATCGTCCCGCGCTTGCGGGTGCCCTGATAGGGGTTGGCCGAGACCACGCCCGAACTTTCGGTCAGGCCATAGCCTTCGGCAATCCGCACCCCGGTAACCGCCTCGAAGCGTTCGTGCACCGGCGCTGGCATCGGCGCCCCGCCCGAGATGCAGACCTTGAGGCTCGACAGATCGGTCTTGGCGAGATCGGGATGGTCGAGCAGCGCCTGGAACATCGTCGGCACGCCGGGAAAACCGGTGCAGCGGTATTTCTGGATTATCGCCAGCACTTGGCCCGCATCGAACCGCGGCACCATCGCGATCGACCCGCCGGTCACCATCGCGTGGTTGAGCAGGGCGGTGTTGGCGAAGACGTGGAAGAACGGCAGCGCGCCGACGAACACCTCGCCCGCGGGATTGCCGAAGGGGTTGATGCCGGCGACCTGCTGCGCGTTGACCGACAGCTGGTCATGCCCGAGCATCGCGCCCTTGGGCCGCCCGGTGGTGCCGCCGGTATATTGCAGCAGGGCGAGGTCTTCCGGCCCCACCGCGACCTTGGGCGGCGTGCCCGCAGGCGTCATCCCGGCCCAGCTTTTGACCTTGGCGCCATAAGCAACATCGGCGATCTGGCTGCGCTTCAGCAGCTTCATCGCGACGCCCTTGAGCCGTGGAAGCTGGTCCGCGAGGCTGCCAACCACCAGCGTTTCCAGCGTCGAGGCATCGAGCACCTTCTTCGCGGTCTTGTAGAGTTCGGGCACATCGACCGTCACCAGCACCTTGGTGCCGCTGTCGCCGACTTGCCAGGACAGTTCCTCGACCGAATAGAGCGGCGAGAAGTTCACCACGACCGCGCCCGCCATCATCGAGCCGTAATAGGCGGCGGCATAGATCGGCACGTTGGGCAGGAACAGGCCGACCCGGTCGCCCTTGACGATCCCGGCCCGCGACAGACCCAGCGCAAAGGCCTGTGCCTGCGCGTAAATCTGCTTGTAGCTGTAGGTGCGCCCGAGGAAATGCAGGAACGGCGCATCCGGGTTGCGGTGCAGCGTGCGTTCGAACAGCGCGGGCAGGCTCGCCGGCGTGAAGATCGTGCCGAGCGGTGTGGGGTGATGATAGGCGGCGGATCGGGCGGGGGAAAAGTTACTGACAGTCATGTCAATAATTGTGCCGAACAATCGCCCAAGGCACAAGCGAAACCGCCGGATTTGCGACGATTTTGCGCTGCCGGAAACACCATCGCCCCGGAAGCGATCCGGGGCGACGGGTTGTTGGTCAGCAGGAAAGGCGGATCAGATGAACCCGCTTTCCGGATCGATCTTCTGTTCGGCGGCTTCGGCTTCGCGCTTGCGGGCGAGCCAGGCTTCGGCCTCGGCTTCCTGCGCAGCGGCGCCGGCGGCCTTGGTCTGCGCTTCGCGTTCGGCGCGCAGTTCGGCGATCAGGTTCTCGCGGTCGTTGCGTTCGGCCTTGGGCGCGGCATCGCCGCCTTCGCTGATCCCGGCGCGCTTGGCCGCCTTGGCGACCATCGCATCAAGCTCGCGCTGCGAACACAGGCCCAGCGTCACCGGGTCTTTCGGGGTAATGTTCGCGATGTTCCAGTGCGTGCGGTCGCGCAGCGCGCCGATGGTGTTGCGCGTGGTGCCGATCAGCTTGCCGATCTGCGCGTCCGACACTTCGGGATGATGGCGCAGGATCCAGGCGATGCCGTCGGGCTTGTCCTGACGCTTGGACACGGGGGTGTAGCGCGGGCCCTTGGTGCGGGTCACTTCGACCGGGGCCTTGTGCATCTTGAGCGAATAGGCCGGGTCTTCCTGACCCTTTTCGATTTCGGCCTGCGTCAACTCGCCCGAATGCACCGGATCGCGGCCGGTATACTTGCTGCCCGCAAGGTCATCGGCCATCGCCTGCACTTCGAGGATGTGGAGGCCGCAGAACTCGGCGATCTGTTCGAACGACAGCGCCGTGTTGTCCACCAGCCAGGTCGCCGTGGCATGCGGCATCAGCGGCTTGGGCTGATCCTTGATAGCCATGAGGGGAATCTCCGTTGAAAATGAAAGGGCCGCCCCTTTCGGAGCGGCCGCCTTGGGAGCTTAGATAGGCCAAACGGCGAAGAACGGCAAGAAATGGATTCAAAATCCGGGCGGGGCCGCAAGGATGTGCGCCCGATCTTCGCCCAGCGGCGCGAGGCCTGCAAGAAACTGCCGCGTCGCTGAGGCCCATGAAAAGCCCGCACCATAGGCGCGGCACGCGGCGCGGTCGCAATAGCGCGCGGCATCGATCGCGCGGGTCAGATCTTCGGACAGCGCGCCCACTTCCTCGGTGACGATATCGCGCGGCCCCGCCACCGGGAACGCGGCGACCGGCGTCCCGCAGGCCAGCGCCTCAATCATCACCAGCCCGAAGGTATCGGTGCGGCTCGGGAAGACGAAGACATCGGCGTGCGCGTAACATCCCGCCAGCGCTTCGCCGGTGCGCTTGCCGAGGAACAATGCGTGCGGAAACTGCCGCTCCAGCGCGGCGCGCGCGGGGCCATCCCCCACCACGACCTTGGTCCCGGGGTAATCACAGGCAAGGAAGGCGGCTATGTTCTTTTCGACCGCGACCCGTCCGACATAGAGCAGGATCGGGCCTGCCAGACCCGCATATTCGGGCGGCGGCGGCGCGGCGGGCGAAAAGCTCGCCAGATCGACCCCGCGGCTCCAGTGGGCCAGCCGGGTGAGGCCCTGTTCGCGCAGCTGGCTGCGGATCGTTTCGGTGGCGACCATGACGCTTTGCGCAGGGCGGTGGAACCAGCGGATATAGGGCCAGAACAATGCGGCAGGCAGGCCCGTGCGCTGTGCGACATAATCGGGAAACTGCGTGTGATAGGCGGTGGTGAACGGCACCCCCCGACGCAGGCACCAGGCCCTTGCGGCAAGCCCCAGTGGGCCTTCGGTGGCAATATGCACCGCATCGGGCGCGGCGCGCGCCAATCGGCGTCCGACCGCGCCGGGCAGTGTCAGCGCAAGCCGGATTTCGGGATAGGTCGGCGCAGGCACCGACGGATAGCCTTCGGGGCTGATCACCGTCACGCGGTGGCCCCACGCGCGCAGCTGGTCGCAGGTCGCAGTCAGCGTGCGAACCACGCCATTGGTCTGCGGGTGCCACGCATCGGTAACGATCGCGATCGAGGCGGGTTGCGGCAGCACGCCGAGCGGCTCTGCATCGTCGAGGCCGATGACGGACAGGCTGTTCATGCCGCCGCGCGGGCTTCGCCGGCTGGCGCCGCATCCGCGATGCGCCGCTGCATTTCCTCGGGCCAGTGGAGGATTTCCATGCGCCCGTCGTGATGTTCGGCCAGCGCATTGCAGCCCTCGACCCAGTCGCCATCGTTCCAGTATTCGATGGTCCGGCCATTGTGTTCGAAGCTGCGGAATTCGGCGGTGTGGATGTGGCCGCACACCACCCCGTCGACCCCGCGCTCCCCCGCAGCGCGCGCGACGACTTCCTCGTATCGGCCGATGAACTGCGCGGCGTTCTTGACCTTGTGCTTGGCCGCCTTGCTGAGCGACCAGTAGGGCAGCCCCAGCCCGCGGCGCACCGCGTTCACCACAAGGTTGAGCCGCATCATCAGGTGGTAGGCATGATCGCCTACGAAGGCGAGCCACCGGTGCGACAGCATGACGGCATCGAATTCGTCCCCGTGCAGCACCATCAGCCGGCGCCCGTCGGCGGTGTCGTGGAAGGCCGCGCGGCGAATCTCGATCCCGCCGAAGTTGAGGCCGGTGAACTGGCGGAACATCTCGTCGTGGTTGCCCGGGATATAGACCACCCGCGTGCCGCGCCGGGCGCGTTTCATGATCCGCCAGACGATGTCGTTGTGCGCGGCGGGCCAGTAGAACTTCTTCTTCAGCCGCCAACCATCGATGATGTCGCCGACCAGATACATCGTCTCGCTGTCGACATGGTCGAGGAAGTCGATCAGCAGCTCGGCGTTGCACCCTTTGGTGCCGAGGTGGACATCGCTGATCCAGACAGTGCGATAGCGGCGGCGCGCCGCATCTATGGGTTCGGGGCGGCGCGAAGGCCTGCGCGGCAGGCGCGCGATCCTGTCGGCCATCGGGTCGCTGCGGTCGGCGCTGGTCATCGCAAGGCTCCTGAGCAGGGTCTCTCAGGCAGCCTGTGGCAGCAGAATGTGACACCAGCGCCGCAAGCCGGTGACGGTTGCGCGACAGTTTCCGGTCAGCGCGGGGTCAGGCCGATGCGCGGCCTATCCACCGGCCACTTCGAGCACAATCTTGCCGATATGATCGCCCGCTTCCATCCGCGCGTGGGCCGCGGCAGCTTCGGCCAGCGGGAAGGTCTTGTCCATCACCGGGGCCAGTTCCCCGTCGCAGAACAAGGGCCAGGCGTTGGTGGCGATCTCGTCGGCCAACGCGGCCTTGAAGCTGTCCGATCGCGGGCGCAGCGTCGATCCGGTCAGCGTCAGGCGGCGCATCATCACCACCGCCATATTGATGTCGGCCTTGGCCCCGCCCAGCACCGCGATCGTCACGTGGCGGCCATCTTCGGCCATGCATTTGAGGTTGCGCGCGACATAATCGCCCGACACCATATCGAGCACGATGTCCGCGCCCTTGCCATCGGTGTGCGCCATCACCGCTTCGACGAAATCGGTGTCGCGGTAGTTGATTGCGAGATCCGCGCCGATCCGGCTGGCGGCGGCGCACTTGGCCGCATCGCCGCAGGTCACGATCACCGTCATGTCGAACGCCTTGGCGAGCATGATCGCCATTGTCCCGATACCGCTGGTGCCGCCGTGGATCAGCACGGTCTCGCCCTCGCGCGCAAGCCCGCGTTCGAACAGGTTGTGCCACACGGTGAACAGCGTTTCGGGCAGCGCGGCGGCATCGGCCAGCATCATGCCTTCGGGCACGGGCAGGCAGTGCTGCCAATGCGCGGCGCAATATTCGGCGTAGCCCCCGCCCGGCGTCAATGCGGCGACCACCTGCCCCACCATCTCGCGCGGGACTTCGCTGCCGACCGCGACGATCTCGCCCGAAACTTCAAGCCCGAGCAGCGGCGAGGCCCCCTTAGGCGGCGGATAGGCGCCCGCGCGCTGGAGGCAATCGGGCCGATTGACCCCGGCATAGGCAACGCGAATCAGCACATCGTCAGGGCGCAGGCGCGGCAGCGGCATCTCCTGCACCTTGAGAACCTCGGGCCCGCCCGGTGCCTCGAACCCGATGGCTTGCATGGTTTGGGGCAAATCGGACCCGTTGCTGAACACCATTCCGTCTGCCCCTTGAACCTGCATATTAACCAACTTGGCGCAGCGAATAACCGCGACACCGATTGACAGCAAGCCGCTTGGGGCGGATGCTGCGACGGCAATGGAAGAACCCGATCGCCCCCGGCCTGTCGGAGACGCCGCGACCCGCCTCGCTACGGAGGATCTCGGCCCCTATTCGCAGGCAGAACTGGATCACCGGATCGCGCTGCTCGACGCGGAAATCGCGCGGGTCAGGGCGCACCGCGACAAGGCCGCCGCGCACCGCGCCGCGGCCGACGCATTGTTCGGCAAGCGCGGTGGTTGATCCGCGCTGCCCGGCCTTGCGTATCTGACACAGGGGATTCGCAATTCGCGGGTGCTCTCCCATATTGTGAGGAAATGGCCTGTCTTCGCCCCTTGGCCACGGGCTTCACCCCTGCTGAAAGGCCTCTCCCATGCCCAGCTTCGCCCAGAACCTCGAACGCACGCTGCACAATGCGCTCGGCAACGCGTCCGAACGGCGGCACGAATATGCCACGCTCGAACATCTGTTGCTGGCGCTGATCGACGATGAGGATGCGGCCGCCGTGATGGCCGCCTGCGGGGTCGACCTTGCCGAACTGGGCGAGGTGGTGAAGCAGTATCTCGATCAGGAATACCAGTCCCTCAAGACCGAGGACGGCGCCGATCCGCAGCCCACGGCAGGCTTCCAGCGCGTGATCCAGCGCGCGATCCTGCACGTCCAGTCCTCGGGCAAGGACACCGTCACCGGCGCCAACGTGCTGGTCGCGCTGTTCTCCGAACGCGACAGCTACGCGGTCTATTTCCTCCAGCAGCAGGACATGAGCCGGTTGGATGCCGTCAGCTTCATCAGCCACGGGATCGGCAAGGGCGGCCGCCAGGTCGAACCCAAGTCGCCGCAGGGCACCGACAAGTCCGAAGACACCGCGCAGACCAAGGAGACGGGCGGCGCGAAGAAGGAAACCGCGCTCGACCAGTTCACGGTAAACCTCAACGCCAAGGCCGAAAACGGCAAGATCGACCCGCTGATCGGCCGCGGGCCGGAGGTCGACCGGACGATCCAGATCCTGTGCCGCCGTTCGAAGAACAACCCGCTCTATGTCGGCGATCCCGGCGTAGGCAAGACCGCGATTGCCGAGGGCCTGGCGCGCAAGATCATCGAAGGCGACGTGCCCGAAGTGCTGCGCGAAGCGGTGATCTACTCGCTCGACATGGGCGCGCTGCTCGCCGGCACGCGCTATCGTGGTGATTTCGAGGAACGGCTGAAGCAGGTCGTCACCGAGCTTGAGGCGATGCCGCATGCGGTCTTGTTCATCGACGAGATCCACACCGTGATCGGCGCGGGCGCGACCAGCGGCGGGGCGATGGATGCCTCGAACCTGTTGAAGCCGGCCCTGTCGGGCGGGACGATCCGCTGCATCGGTTCGACCACCTACAAGGAATTCCGCAACCACTTCGAAAAGGACCGCGCGCTGCTGCGCCGGTTCCAGAAGATCGACGTGAACGAGCCCACGATCGAGGACACGGTCAAGATCCTTAAAGGTCTGCGCAGCGCGTTCGAGGATCATCACAAGGTCAAATACACCTCGGATGCAATCAAGACCGCGGTCGAATTGTCGGCGCGTTACATCAACGACCGCAAGCTGCCCGACAAGGCGATCGACGTGATCGACGAAGTCGGCGCGATGCAGATGCTGGTGCCGCCGAACCGCCGCAAGAAGACGATCACCGCGCGCGAGATCGAACAGGTCATCGCGACGATGGCCCGCATCCCGGCGAAATCGGTGTCGAAGGACGACAAGAAGGCGCTCGAAAACCTCGAACGCGATCTGAAGCACGTCGTCTTCGGTCAGGACGAGGCGATCAAGCGGCTTTCGACCGCGATGAAGCTGGCCCGCGCAGGGCTGCGCGATCCGGACAAGCCGATCGGCAGCTTCCTGTTCTCCGGCCCCACCGGCGTCGGCAAGACCGAGGTCGCGCGCCAGCTCGCCACCATCATGGGAATCGAACTGAAGCGCTTCGACATGTCTGAATACATGGAGCGTCACTCGGTCAGCCGGCTGATCGGCGCGCCTCCGGGCTATGTCGGGTACGATCAGGGCGGCCTGCTGACCGATGCTATCGACCAGAACCCGCATTGCGTGCTGCTGCTCGACGAGATCGAGAAGGCGCACCCCGATCTGTTCAACATCCTCTTGCAGGTGATGGACAACGGGCGCCTGACCGATCACCACGGCAAGACGGTCGATTTCCGCAATGTGGTGCTGATCATGACCACCAATGCCGGCGCCTCCGATATGGCGCGTCAGGGCATCGGTTTCGGCGATGTGTCGAAGGCGGATGCGGGCGACGAGGCGGTGAAGAAGATGTTCACCCCCGAATTCCGCAACCGCCTGGATGCGATCGTGCCCTTCGCCTATCTGGGCAAGAGCATCGTCGCTCGCGTGGTCGACAAGTTCATCCTCCAGCTCGAACTGCAGCTGGCCGAACAGAACGTCCACATCCAGTTCGACAGCGATGCCCGTGCATGGCTGGGCGACAAGGGTTACGACAAGCTCTACGGTGCGCGTCCGATGGCTCGCCTGATCCAGGAAAAGATCAAGCAGCCGCTCGCCGAGGAGCTGTTGTTCGGCAAGCTCGCCGAAGGCGGCGAGGTGCATGTCAGCATCAAGGACAACAAGCCCGCCTTCGAGATGACCCCGGCCCCGCCCAAGGTGAAGCCGGTCAAGAAGACCGCGGCGCGCAAGTCCGATCCCGAAACCAACCCCGCCCCCGAAACCGACGAGGGCTGAGGCCAAGGCGATAAAACAATTGGGTCGCGGGAGAGGAACCTCTTCCGCGCCCTTTCTGTTAAGCCTTGCATGAGCGCGCCCTTTTCCTGGATCAAGCCCGAGCCGTGGGGCATTCACATCGTCCCCGCCGATGCCTGGGTCGATCCCTCGCGCCCGGTGCCGCGCGCGCTGGTGACGCACGGCCACGCCGATCACGCGCGCGGCGGGCATGGCGAAACCATCGCCACCCCGGAGACGCTGGCGATCATGGAGCTGCGCTATCGCACGGGCGCTTCGGATGCTTCCGGAACCGTTCTGCACAAGGCCACCCCGGTCGAATATGGCGAGACGATCCGCCTGCCCGGCAATGTCGATGCGACCTATATTCCCGCGGGCCATGTGCTCGGCTCTGCGCAGATCCTGCTGGAACACGCGGGCGAGCGGGTCGTCATCACCGGCGATTACAAACGTGCGCCCGATCCCACCTGCGCGGCGTTTCAGGTGACCCCCTGCGATATCTTTATCACCGAGGCGACCTTCGGGCTGCCGGTCTTCACCCATCCCCCGATCGGCGAGGAAATCGGCAAGCTGATCGAGGCACGGCGCGACAATCCCGATTCGGCGGTGATCGTGGGCGCCTATGCGCTGGGCAAGGCGCAGCGGGTGATCGCGGAACTGCGCGCTGCAGGCCACCACGACACGATCTGGCTGCACGGCGCGATGGAAGGGATGTGCCGGCTTTACGAAGACCACGGCATACCGCTGGGCGATCTCAAGCTCGTCAGCGATGCGCCTTCGAAGGATGCGATGCGCGGGCATATCATCGTTGCCCCGCCCTCGGCGCTCAACGACCGCTGGAGCCGCCGGATGCCCGAGCCCATCACTGCGATGGCGAGCGGGTGGATGCGCGTGCGCGGGCGGGCGCGCCAGCGCGGGGTCGAACTGCCGCTGATCATCTCGGATCACGCCGACTGGGGCGAACTCACCCGCACGATTGGCGAGGTGAACCCGCAGGAAACGTGGATCACCCACGGCCGCGAGGAAGCGCTGCTGCGCTGGTGCGCGCTGTCGCAGCGCCGCGCGCGCGCGCTAGCCCTGGTAGGCTACGAGGACGAGGATGACTGACATCCCCGCCCCCGCATATCGGCAAGGCTTACTTGATCGCGGCCAGATCGGCGCCGATCTTGGCGAGCAGGTCGTCGGTGATCATCCCCTGCGAATAGGGCGCAAGGACCTTGAGGCTCATGCCCTTGAATTGTTCGAACGCCGGGTGCTGGTCGATGCCGGGCAGGTGCTTGTCGAGCACCGCCTTGGCACGTGCATCGGCAACCAGCGCGGCGATCGGGGTGTCGATCGACAGCGTGGCAGCGGGCGCCGCGGCGGGCGCTTCCTGCGCGCTGGCAGCGACCGGCGCGGTGGCGGCAGCAAGGGCAAGACCAAGGGCAGCAAAGGGCGCAAGCTTCATGGAACGGTATCCTCATCGCAAAATGGACTGACACGCATGTCAGCAAGCGCGTGTAACGCTTTCGCATGTAAGCGCAATGAACAGATGGGGCCGCGCTGATGGAGGAATTTGCCGCCCTGCTCGACGCGCTGGTCTATACCACCAGCCGCAACCGCAAACTGGCGCTGATCGCGGCATACCTGCGCGAAGCGCCCGATCCCGATCGCGGCTGGGCCTTGGCCGCGCTGACCGACGGGCTCGATTTTCCCTCGGTGAAATCCTCGACCGTGCGCAATCTGATGATGGAGCGGGTCGACCCGGTGCTGTGGACGCTGAGCCGCGATTTCGTCGGCGACACGGCGGAAACCGCCAGCCTGCTGTGGCCCGAGCCCGAAGGTGCCGCGCCGCAGCCCGCGCTCTCGCTCACCGAAATGGTCGAGCGCCTTTCCGCGCTGACCCGCGCTACCGCCCCGCGCGAATTGCCCGCCTTGTTCGACCGCACCGATGCCAAGGGCCGCTATGCACTGATCAAGCTGGCGACCGGGGGGATGCGCGTGGGCGTGTCAGCGCGGCTGGCCAAGGTTGCTTTTGCGCAGGCCTTCGATGTCGCGGTCGAGGAGGTCGAGGAATACTGGCACGCCCTGACCCCGCCTTTTGCCGAACTCTTCGCCTGGGGTGCAGACGGCGGCCCCGCCCCCGACCTTGCCAACGCGCCGCATTTCCGCCCCTTCATGCTCGCCCACCCGCTCGAAGACGGAGTGGTCGATCTCAAGGAC